>NZ_JBQQBV010000008.1:0-300712 GCF_052246355.1 Streptomyces sp. 3N207
GGGTGGGGGCGGGTGTGGGGGTGGGGGCGGGGGTGTGCGTGGGGCTGGGCGTGGGTCTGTGCACATGTCCGTGGGTGGGCCTGTGGGTGCGTCTGGGCGCCGGTCTGGGTGCGGGTCTGCGTGCGCACCACGTCACCGTCCACGGCCCGCCGCCGGCAGGCGCGTACGTCGCGGTCGTCGTTGACGGTCACCAGACAGTCGAAGCAGACGCCGATACCGCAGAACACCCCGCGCGCGGCGCCCGACGGGCCGGTGCGCCAGGCCGTCCAGCCGGAGGCGAGCAGCACACCGGCCAGCGTCTGACCCTCGATACCGTCGGCCGGTTCGCCGTCGACGGTGATCCGCAGCGGCCGGTCCAGACGTCCGGTGGAGTCGCTCTCGGCGGGTACGAGTCTCGGGCTCATGCCCCCTCCTGCTCCTGCTGCCGGTCCTGCTTGTGCTGCGGGGCCGGCTTCTGCTGTCGGGCTGGTTTCTGCGGTACGCGGGGCTGCGGTCCCCGCTTTCTGCGGTCCTGCTTGTGCCGGCGGGGCGCGGTTGCGGGTTCGAGGACGGCTGGTCGGTCCACCCGGAACGCGTGGGCGTCGATCTCGGTCGGCTCGCCCAGTACGAGGTTCCGCAGCAGCCGTCCGGTGCCCACCGACAGCCCGATCCCGGCCCCTTCGTGACCGCTCGCGTGCCACAGTCCGGCCAGCCTGGGATCGGCGCCGATGACCGGCAGATGGTCGGGCACGTACGGCCGGAACCCGCCGTACGCCCGCATCACCGGCACCCCGGCCAGCGAAGGGAAGAGCCGCAGGGCCTTGGCGGCGACGGCCGACAGCACCTCGGGCCGCAGCCGGTCGTCGAAGCCGACCCGGCGCCGCGAGGAGCCGATCAGTACGCTGCCCGCCTGCGTGGACTCGACCACGGCGGAGGTCTGCAACTCCTCCTCGCTGCTGCCGACGGCGCCCACGTAGGCGGCGTCGTACACCTTGTGGAAGACGGTCGGGGGGAGCGGCGTGGTCACCAGGACGTCGCCGCGCCGTGGTTCGACGGCGACGGGTGCGCCGAGCCTGGCGGCGAGCGCACCCGACCAGGGACCGGCCGCGTTGACGAACAGGTCGGCCTCCACCAGCCCGCCGGACGTGCGCACACCGGTCAGCCGACCGTCGCGGCCTACCCCGGCCAGCACTTCTTCGCCGGTCCGTAGCGTGGCTCCTGCCGCGAGGGTGTCGGTGAGCAGCGCTGCTGCCGCGCCCGCGGGCTGGACCTGGGCGTCCTGCGGATAGTGGACGGCTGCCGTATGGGCGTGGGTGACGAAGGGTTCGGCTGTACGGAGCGCGTCCGTGGTCAGCGCGTCGGACCGTACCTCGGCGCCGCGTTGCGCGGCGGCGAACTCGGTGAGCCCGTGTGCTTCCGCCTCGGTGGTGGCGACGACGATGCCGCCCTTGGTGTCCCATTCGGCGGCTTCGACGGCCCGCCGCCCGGCCGGGGAGCGTTCGGCGATCACGGCCAGCGCCTCGGGCCACAGCCTTCGGGAGAGCTGCGCGAGCCGGAGTTCGGGACCCGGTCCCTTGTCGGAGACGAGGATGTTGCCCTCGCCGTGCGAGGTGGTCGCCGCCGCGGCGCCGCCACGGTCGAGAAGCGTCACCTCCAGCCCGGCCAGGGCCAGTTCGCGAGCGCAGGCCGCTCCGATGATGCCGGCGCCGAGCACCACGACTCGGACTCGCGTTCCGTGCACCGAACCTCCTCGTTCGTCAAAGCGAACGATTGGGACGCTATGCGAGCGCTCGAGGTGTGTCAACGGTTTCGCGGCGCACTGGTGGTGGGCTGGTGGTGGGCTGTTGGGGGGTGAGGGGTTGTTGAGGGGGGCGTTGGGGGGGGTGCCGGTGGGGTTGCCGACTGGCTGGCGCCGGTTGGGTTGCCGGGGCGGTGCCGGTGGGGTTGCCGGGGCGGTGCCGGTGGGTTGATGGGCGGTGCCGCGGCCCGGGGTGTGCGCCGGTTCGGGGTGCCCCTACGCGCCGGCCGGTGTGCCTGGTCCGCCGCACAGGGCGCCCTCGCCGGGGAGGGAGTGCGGGGCGTTGTGGTGCAGCCGCTGGTCCGCCCGGTACTGGAGGAGCAGCACCGAGCGCACCGTTCCGTCCAGGGCGGCGTAACTGTGCGGCAGTGTGGCGTCGAAACCGACATAGTCCCCCGCCTCCAGCTCCACCTCGTGCCCGTCCACCGTGACCTGCAGTCGACCGGCCTGCACGATGGTGTGCTCGACACCGACGTGACCCAGTGAGTCCCGTCGCTCACCGGCCCTGACCTGCTGGTCGTACACCTCGAAGACGGCCTGCCCCGCCTCGATCCGCTGGAGCGGACGAAGGTCGATGCCCTGGCCGCTGAGCATCTCGACATCCTTGGCCCGGACCACCCGCAGGCCCGCGGGCTGCTGGGCGTCCAGCAGATCGGAGATCGGCACCTCCAGGACGCGCGAGAGGCTGAAAACCGTCTCGATGGTGGGGTTTCCGGTGCCGGACTCCAACTGGGACAGCGTCGCCTTGCCGATCTTCGACCGTCTGGACAGCTCGGAGATCGACAGCCCCCGCTGGACCCGCGCCCGCTTCAGATTGAGCGCCAGCATTCCCCGGATCGACCCCTCAGGACCGCTCACGGCCCCTCCCTTCTCTCGCGCTTCCCTCGCGACGACCGTTCGCTTTACAGAACGATGTCCTGGCGTGCCTGCTCATTATCCCGAACAAAGGACCGTGACGGTCGGGCTCACCCCACACGCTCAGCTCTCATCTCTCCACGAGGGTGATCTCCGTGGCCTTGACGCTGGTGAACACCTCCGCACCGTCCACCAGCCCGAGCTCCGCAGCCGCCTCCGTAGTGATCTCGGCAACAAGGTCCGGGCCGGGCGGGCCGGGCGCGCCGGGCGCGCTGTCCGGGCTGGGAGGGGTGTCCGGGCTGGGAGGGGTGTCCGGGCCGGACCGGCCGCCCGGGGCGGAAGGGCTGTCCGGGCCGGGCAGGGTGTCCGGGCTGGGAGCGGTGTCCGAGTCGGGTGTGCGGTGCGGGTCGTGTGAGCTGTGTGAGCCGTGGGGGCCTCCAACGCCGGGTGTCGATGTGACGAGCACCCGCAGCCTGCTGCCGACCGCCGTGATCTCCCGTACCGTCCCCGGCCACACATTTCGCGGGCTGCCGTGCGGGCGGTCGCGGTGCAGGGCGACCGCCTCCGGAGCTATGACCGCCAGCGCTGCGGTCCCCTCCGCCACCGGGTCGGCGACCACCAGACTGCCTCCGTCGTCGAGCTTCAGCGTGCCGTCCCCCGCGGCCGTTCCCGCCAGTGCGTTACGTCCGAGCATCCGTGCCACCCACGGCGAGCGCGGATGCCGGGTGACCTCGGCGGGCGGAGCGTCCTGAAGGGCCCGGCCGTCCTCCAGCACCAGCACGCGGTCAGCCAGCGAGACCGCCTCCACCGGGTCATGTGTGACCAGCAGACAGACGCCGCCGAAGCCTGCGAGATGGCCGCGCAGCGTGTGCCGTACATGCGCGCGTGTCGTCTGGTCGAGCGCGGCCAGTGGCTCGTCGAGCAACAGCAGCCGGGGCCGCGCCGCCAGCGCACGGGCCAGCGCCACCCGCCCCGCCTGTCCGCCGGAGAGCTGCCCCGGCCTGCGGTGCGCCAGGTGTCCGACACCCAGCCGCACCAGCCACTCCTGGGCCTGGCGGCGCGCCTCGGTACGCCGTACGCCCTGTGCGCGCAGCCCGTACGCCGTGTTCGACAGTGCGCTCAGATGCGGGAAGAGCGCACCGTCCTGCGGGACCCATGCGACACCGCGCCGGTGCGGGGGCAGCGCGCCTACCTCCAAGTCACCCAGCGACAGTTCGGCCCGGGCACGCGGCGTGAGACCGAGGAGCGCGCGCAACAGCGTCGTCTTGCCCGCACCGTTGGCACCGACGACAGCCACCGTGGTGCCGGGCGCGGCATCCAGCGTCAGCTCTGTGAAACCGGTGACGCGGGCGTGCAGCGGCCAGCTTCCACGGGGGCCGGTGCCGTCGACGGGATTCCCGGCAGGGCTGAGGGCAATCCCGGAGGTGGCGGTGTCCCCTTCGGTGGGGGCGCGGCTGGAGGCGGCCGGGTCGGGGACGGTGGCCTCGTGCGGCGAGGCGGTCACGCCAGGAGTTGGGCCGGGAGCCGGGATGACGCCCCCGCGGGTGCTCCCGGCGCCCGTCCACCGGCCGCGCAGCCCGACCAGCACCGCCATGGCTATGACGAGCAGCAGCAGTGAGACGGACGTCGCCGCCTCCGGCTGTTCCTGGAGCAGCAGGTACACCTGGAGCGGCAGCGTCTGCGTCGTCCCCGGCAGATTCCCCGCGAACGTGATCGTCGCCCCGAACTCGCCCAGCGCACGCGCCCATGTGAGCGCCGCCCCCGCCGCCAGCCCCGGAGCGACCAGCGGCAGCGTCACCGTGCAGAACACCCGCAGCGGCCCGGCACCCAGCGAGGCCGCCGTCTCCTCGTAGGCGGGCCGCAGCCCGGCCAGCGCGCCCTCCAGGCTGATCACCAGGAACGGCATCGCCACGAACGTCGCCGCGACCACCGCACCCGAGGTGTGGAACGGCAGGACGATGCCGAACGTGTCCTCCAGCCACGGCCCCAGCAGCCCGCGCCGCCCGAAGCCCAGCAGCAGAGCCACGCCTCCCACGGTCGGCGGCAGCACCATCGGCAGCAGCACCAGCGAGCGCACCACCGACTTGCCGGGGAAGCTGACCCGCGCCAGCAGCCAGGCCAGCGGAACGCCCAGCACCAGGGAGAGCCCGAGCGCGCCGAACGACACCAGCAGCGAGAGCTTCAGCGCTTCGGTGACGGCCTCACTTCCCAGATGCGAGCCCAACTCCCCCCATTCCGTTCGCGCCAGAATGCCCAGCAGCGGCACCAGCAGAAACGCGATCGCGAGCAGCGCGGGCAGCGCCAGCGCGAACGGCGTACGCGGCCGGGTACGGGGCCTCATACGACGCGTGCCGGACCTCGCGGGGCCTGTACCGGTCCCCGCGGGGCGGGTGCTGAGCTTCGCCGGGGGGATCATGGGCGCTGGAAACCGGCCTTCCGCAGCAACTTCTGCGCCTTGGGTGTGCTCAGCCACTTCACGAACGACGCGGCCTCCTTCTGGTGTTTGGACTGCTTAAGGGATGCGGCCGGGTAGGAAGCAATGGCGTTCTGGCGGTCAGGGATGTCAACGGCGTCGACCTTCTTGGGCGCCGTGGCCGCGTCCGTCCTGTAGACGAGACCCGCGTCCGCCTCGCCCAACTCCACCTTGCTGAGCACAGCTCGTACGTTCGGCTCCTGCGAAACGGGCTTGACCTTCAGCTTCTGCGCGTCCAGCACCTGCTTGCCGTAGCGCCCGACGGGCACCTCCGACGCGGCCAGCACCACCTTGAGCTTGCTGTCCGCCAGGTCCTTGAGCCCCTTCACCCGCTTCGGATTGCCCTCGCCAGTGGCGATCACGAGCCGGTTCTTGGCGAAGACGGCCGGCTTGCCCGTCTCGCCCTTGAGGCCGTCCATGGTCCTGGTGTCGGCGGTGGCCAGCACATCCGCGGGCACACCCTGCTTGACCTGCGCCGCCAGCGCCTGCGACCCCGCGAAGGAGAACTTCACCTTCGTGCCGGGGTGCTCCCTCTCGTACGCCTTGCCCGCCGCCTGGAACACATCGGTGAGGGATGCGGCTCCGAGCACCGTCAGCTCGGTCTTCCCGGCCTTATCCCCGCCGCCCTTACCGCCTCCGTCGCCGCTGCCCTCATCACCACTTCCGCACGCGGCGAGGGGGACGAGAACGGCAACGGCGGCGAGCGCAGCAGCCGCCCTCCGAGGCGTCAGAGTTCTCATGGCCATGGGGAAACTCCTGGTGAGGCGAGGCGGCACAAGACAAGGGGAGGGCCCGACGGAGCCCGCGGTGGGTCCAATCGGCCTGGGAGGCCCGACGGGCCCGTGCAGGTCCGACGAAGCCCGCGAAGGGTGCGACGGCGATGATGAATGTCGGGGACGGTGGACGGTCGGGCCGGACCTCACGGACGGTCGATATGGACATTGGTCGACTTCACCCGGGCCGTGGCCTGCATACCGACCCTCAGCCCCAGCTCCTCCACGGCCTCCCGAGTCAGCAGGGAGACCAGCCGGTGCGGGCCCGCCTGGATCTCGACCTGCGCCGCCACGTCCCCCAACTTGACGGCTGTGACAATGCCGGGGAACGCATTGCGGGCCGACGTGTAGGGGTTCTCCTCGTCCTCGCCGGTGTGCTGGGCGAGCTCGACGGAGAAGGCTGCCAGGTCACGCCCCTCGATCAGCCGGCGACCGCTCTCATCACGGTGCGTAGCGACCCGGCCCGCGTCGGCCCAACGTCTGGCCGTGTCCGGACTGACGCCGAGCAACCGCGCGGCCTGCCCGATGGTGTACGACTGCATGTGCGTCAACGTATGAGGTCCCCCCTCGCATCTGCAACGTTTATCGCCCCTCTCTATAGCATTTGCCAGCCCCTCCTGGAGGAATTGCCAACCACGCCTCTCCCTAGAGCGGCCGTGCGAGCGTGACCCCGCCACCGGCGCTGCGCTGCCGGAGCGCCCACCCCACGGCCTAGACTCGGCCCACAGCTCCTGGGCGCAGGCGTCGAGTGGAGAGGGCACCGAGGTGAGCGAGCGCAGCGACCCCCCAGGGGACATGCCCCCGGTCGCCCACGTCGCGCACAACGCCAGGGTGTGGAACTACTGGCTTGGCGGCAAGGACTACTACGACGTGGACCAGCAGGTCGGCGACCACGTCACCAGCATGTTTCCCAGCATCCGCGAGGTGGCCCGCGCGGACCGCACCTTCCTCGGCCGCGCCGTGGGGTTTCTCGCGGGCGAGGCCGACATCCGGCAGTTCCTCGACATCGGCACCGGGCTGCCCACCGTTGAGAACACCCACCAGGTGGCCCAGCGCATTGCGCCCACCTCGCGGATCGTCTACGTCGACAACGACCCCACCGTTCTCACCCACTCCCGCGCCCTCCTCGCGGGCTCCCTGGAGGGAGAGACCGACTACATCGACGCAGACGCCCACCAGCCGCAAGCCATCCTCGATGCCGCCACGGACACCCTGGACTTCGCCGAGCCGGTCGCCGTCATACTGCTGGGCATCCTCAACTTCATCGCCGACACCGACGAGGCAACAGCCATCGTGGAGACCCTGATGGCGGCCGTCCCCTCCGGCAGCTACCTGGCGCTCACCCACCCCACCCTGGAACTGGGCGGGGCCAGCAACGTCGAGGCCATGCGCTTCTGGAACGAGAACGCCACGCCCCCCATCACCGCCCGCACCGGCGCCGAGGTCGCCCGTTTCTTCCAGGGGCTGGTCCTGCTGGAGCCCGGCATCGTCTCGTGCGCCCGCTGGCGGCCCGGCTATGTGGCCGGACACGAGAAGACCGTTGCTCAGTTCGGCGCCGTCGCCCGCAAGCCTTGACCCCTCTCCTGGGTGCCCTCCTCCTACGTGCCCTCCCCTCGCAGATATGTCAGCACGGCGACCACACGGCGGTTGACGTCCGGATCGTCAGCCGGGAGCTCGAGCTTGAGCAGGATCCCCGCGATGTGCTTGGCGACGGCCGCTTCCGTCACCACCAGGCGGCGCGCGATGGCCGCGTTGGAGTGTCCTTCCGCCATCAGCGCCAGCACTTCGCGCTCCCGGGGAGTGAGCCGTTCCAGCGGCCCGCGCCGACGGGCGAGGAGCTGGCGCACCACCTCCGGATCCACGACCGTGATCCCGTCGGCGACGCGGCCGACCGCGTCCATGAACTCCTTGACATCTCCCACCCGTTCCTTGAGCAGGTACCCCATACCCGCACCCTGCTCGCCGTTCTCCAGCAACTCCTCGGCGAAGGTCTGCTCGACGTACTGGCTCAGCACCAGCACGGCCAGTTCCGGCTGCTCCGCCTGGAGGGCGCGCGCCGCCCGCAGTCCCTCGTCGGTGAAGTCTGGCGGCATTCGCACATCCGCCACGACCAGCTGCGGTCGGTGCTCCCGTACCGCCGCGAGCAGGGCCTCGCCGTCACCCACCGCTGCCGACACCTCGTGACCGAAGCGCTGGAGCAACTGGACCATCCCCTCGCGCAGCAGCACTCCGTCCTCAGCGATCACGATTCGGAGAGGACGCTCGGCCTGCATGGGATCTCCGCTCTCACCCGCGTGGGTCCGCCCCGCGGACTGGACAGGAACATTCGGCCGTCGGCCGCGGCCACCCGGTCGGCCAGACCGGTCAGGCCCGAGCCGACCTCCGTGTCGGCACCGCCCACTCCGTCGTCCGTCACCTCCAAGTGCAGCACTCCCTCCTTGACGCGCGTCCTCACCCAGCAGCGTGCTGCCCTGCTGTGCTTCGCCGCGTTTGCCAGCGCCTCGGACGTCACGAAGAACGCTGTGGTCTCCGCGGCGGCCGGCAGACGGCCCGGCAGCTCGATATCCAGGTCGACAGGTATTGGCGAGCGGCCCGCTATGTCCCGTACCGCCGCATGCAGGCCCCGCTCGCTGAGGACCTGCGGGTGGACGTTGCGGATCAGCTCTCGCAACTCGGCCAGAGCCTCCTTGGCCAGTGCATGCGCCTCACCGACCTCCTTGGCCGCGACGCTCCCCGCCGGAAGGTCCAATGCGGCCAGCCCTAGCCGCACGTTGAGCGCCACCAGCCGCTGCTGTGCCCCGTCATGCAGGTCGCGTTCGATGCGGCGGCGCTCGGTCTCGAACGCGTCCACCAGCCGGGCCCGGGAGCGGACGACCGCACGCAGCTCGCCGTCCTTGGGCGCCAGCACCGAGCGCGTGACGGCACCGCGGACTCCCGCCCACGCGCCTATCGGATAGGTCGCAACGATCAGCAGCATTGCGCCGGCTATCGGGCCGGTGACCTTCTCCCAGCTCGTCGCCGTCGGCTGGAGCGGCGAGAGCAGCAGCATGCCGGGGATACCGAGCGAGACCAGCGCCACAGCCAGGTCGGCCCACGCCACGGCGAGCACCGACACCGCGCCGTACCCATATGTTCTCCGGTCCATGGGCGGGAGCGGAACGTCGGGCTCCACCAGGCCGAGACGCCACCGCTCCAGCGGGCCGGACAAGGCGGCGCCGAACGCTATGGCCAGCACGGCGCACAGCATTCCCGCCACTCTGCCGAACGGTGCGGCCAGCACGGCCGCGACGGTCAGATACACCGCGGCCGCCAGCGCGCCGCCGGTCAGCAGATAGACCAGCGAGCGCCATGGCCAGGCGGTGAGTGGAAACCGCAATGGCGCACGGCCGAGAGCTTCCAGGACGGTTCGTGAGATCACCAAACGACCGTAGCCGGGCCGCGCGGGCCGGGGCAGTAGTGCCAGGTGTAGTCCTGATACTCGCCCAGGCACTGCTGCGTCCGGGGCATCCTGCGGCGTTCCCTTGAGCCATGACCACGGAACAGACCACGTCGCGGGCCGCCGGCCCGGCGGCTGAACATCTCGCCGCACGAACTGAAGCGCCCGCGCGGGTGGAACTGCGCGAAGTGGAGAAGCGGTACGGAGAAGGGGAACGAGCCGTCACCGCACTTCGGGGCGTGACCCTCAGTTTCGCGAGCGGCACCATGACCGCCGTCATGGGCCCGTCCGGATCCGGCAAGTCCACGTTGCTGCACTGCGCGGCCGGTATAGAACGGCCAACTCGAGGAAGTGTCCTGGTCGACGGGGCCGAGCTGGGCGTCTTGAACGAGAATGCGCTGACGGTGCTGCGCCGCGAACGGATCGGCTTTGTCTTTCAGGCGTTCAACCTCGTCTCCGCGCTGACGGCTGCCCAGAACGTCGAGCTGCCGCTTCGGCTCGCCGGGCGCCGGGCCAGGCCGGGAGAAGTGGCCGCTGCCCTCGAACGGTTCGGGCTCAGGGAGCGTGCCGGGCACCGGCCCAGCGAGCTGTCCGGCGGCCAGCAGCAGCGGGTGGCCTTGGCCCGAGCTGTTATCACGCGCCCGGCTGTGCTCCTGGCCGACGAACCCACAGGCGCACTCGATACACATACCTCGCGCGGGGTCCTTCGCCTGTTGCGTGAACTGGTCGATGCGAACTGCCAGACGATCATCATGGTCACCCACGATCCCGCAGCCGCCGCCTATGCGGACCGCGTGGTGCTGCTTGCCGACGGCAGACCCGTCAGTGAGCTGCGCGGCAGCGAGGGCGCGGAGGCGATCGCAGCACGAATGGCCGCGCTGGAGAAGTCCACAGCAGCAGAAGACGCTACCGCTGACAGCGACTCCCGGCCCACAGCCGAAGGCGAGGGGGCGGTGCAGCCGTGATCAGCTTTTCGACAGTACGGGAACGTTGGCTGGCGTTTCTGGGATCGTTCGTGGCCGTGGCGCTGGGTGTCGCCGTGGTGACAATGAGCGCGCTGATGCTGCTGTCCGGCGGCACCGGAGTGCCCGAACGTCTGGCTGGCGCGCCCGTGTTGGTGCGGGCGCCGACAGGCGAGCAGGTGGGAGGCCAGTTCGCGGAGCCGCCGCCGTGGGCGCCGGAACGTGCGACAGAGCTGGGACGGAAGCTGGCCAGACTCAAGGGGGTGCGCGCGGCCGTCGCCGACCGCTCCTTCTATGCCCAACTGCCGGGTACGGAGCAGGACAAGGGGGAGCGGCAGGGTCACGGCTGGTCCTCGGCAGCCCTCGCCTCGTATGGCTTGCACAACGGGCGGGCACCGGCGAGACCCGACCACATCGCCCTCGACCGCAGCTACGGGCGCAAGCCCGGAGACCGCGTCACTGTACTCACCGCCGACGGCCCCCACCGTTTCACCGTCTCCGGCACGCTGGATGGACCCGGCTACTACGTCACCGACGCGCGTGCGGCAGCGCTCGCAGGCGGCGTTCGGGTCATCGGACTCACCCTTGAGCCCGGCACGTCCGCCGCGGACGTGGTGGATGCTGCCGAGCGGGCTGTAGCAGGCACGGCCGGGGGAGGCGAGGTCCTCGCCGGGAAGGACCGTGACGCCCTGGCGCCGCAGCAGGACGAGATGACCCGGTGGATCGGTGCGCAGGTGCTCACCGCCATGGCCGCGCTCTCGGCCTTCGTGACCGTCTTCATCGTCTCTTCGACGTTCGCGTTCAGTGTTGCGCAGCGGCGCCGCGAGTTCGGGCTGCTGCGGATCATCGGGGCCACCCCGAAGCAGGTGCGCCGCACGGTCTGCGCCGAGGCGATAACCGTAGGGGTGCTCGGAGCCGCCGTGGGGGCGGTGATGGGGTCGGCCGTTGCACCCTCGGTTGCCGGAGTGCTGGTGGACGCAGGTCTGCAGCCGGAGGGCTTCGCGGTGCTCTCCCGCTGGTGGGTACCGTGTGCTGCCCTGGTGCTGGGAAGTGTTGTGGCGCTGGTGGGGGCGTGGTCGGCTGCACGGCGCGCGGCGCGGGTCGCACCGATGGAGGCGATGCGCGAAGCGGCCGTCGACGAGCGCCCCATGACCCGAAGGCGATGGGCGGCCGGACTGGTGGTGACGGTGCTGGGAGCGGCCTGCGCGGTCGGAACGGCCTTCGCCGGCAGCGACACCATGGTGCTGCTCGGGCTGGGAACGGCAGCGGGGCTGGCCGCTGGGCTCGCCCTGCTGATACCTGTGCTGGTACGGCCCGTCGTCGGAGCGCTCACCCGCCCGCTGGCAGGCCGACCGGGGGCCACGTCACTACTCGTGCGGGAGAACATGCGAGCAGCGGTGCGCCGCACCTCTGCCACCGTGGCTCCGGTATTGGCCACCGTGACGTTCGCAGTGCTCATCACCAGCACGGTGCAGACGACGGAGACCGCCGACACCGACCGGCAGGCTGCCACCGTGCGGGCGCGCACCGCACTGGCGCCTGCGGGCACCCCGGGCCTCAGCGACGCGGCGACAGCGACAGCCGGCGTGACCCGCAACGCGATGCTGAGCACCACCGTCTATGGAGGACGCGGGCAGGTGGCGCTCACGGCGACCGGGGTGGGTGGGGGCTTTGCGAAGCTGTACGGCCACCACGCGCCACCGATGGACAGTGTCGTGGTAACCGAGTCTGTGGCTGCCGCGCACGGCTGGCGCCAGGGGCGGAGTGCGATGCTCACCTTCGAGGACGGCCGCAAGGAGCGGCTGCGGGTGGCGGAGGTGCTGGGCGACGGGGAGGTGCCGTATCAACTGGTGCTCCCGCGAGCGGTGGTGCGGGCACACGATCCGTCGGCTCTCGCGGACGTCGCCTACCGAACGGGCGAGGACACATTGCCGCAGCTCGGCGGTGCACTGGGGGCCCGCGAAGTCTCGGTGCAGCGCTATGCCTCTTCGACCGAGGCCGAAGAAGACCGGTTGGTGTGGATATTCACGCTGATGCTGGTGGCAATGACTGCGGGGTACACCGCCATAGCCGTGGCCTCCACCTTGCTGACGGCCACCGCTGACAGGGCCCTGGACCTGCGGATCCTGCGGCTCTCGGGAGCAACGTCCGGGCAGGCGTTGCGGGCGGTCGCGGGGGAGACGGTGTGCGCTGTTGCGTTGGGAGCCGTGCTGGGCATGGTCGTGGTCATACCCGCGCTGCTGGGGATGGTCCATGGGCTGCGGGAGAGCCTGGGCGTCGCGGTGGAGGCGGTGGTCGCCTGGCCGTGGGTGGCGGGTTCCGCAGGTGGCTGCCTGGCGCTGGGTCTGGTGGCGAGCGTCGTTCCGGCATACAGCCTGTTGCGGGGCCCGGTGGGAAGGCCGGGGGCGCGTATGGGATAGCCCGATATGTCGGTGACGAAGCCCGCCCGCTCCACCGGCCTCGCGGGGGCGTTCGCCAGATACGGGGGCCTTCGCCGGATGTTCGTCGGGGTTGGCCTTCCTCGGAGGGGCGCCTTCGTCGGGACGTTTGTGGGGGCAGGCCCCGGTTGGGGCGCCCCCGAGGGGGCCTCCCTGGGGACTCCGTGGGGGCGGGGGTCGGCGTCTTGGCGGAGCAGGTGCCGTTGGCGGGCGGAGGGAGGAATTGGCGAGTATGGGTGCCGCTTGATGAGGGCGGGGTTGATTTCCGGGGCGGGTTAGGTTGGGAGGGTGAGTGAGACGAGCGGGCAGGGGAGCGCGGAGCGGTTGCGGGCCGACTGCGGGAGCTGTGCGGGGCTGTGCTGTGTGGCGCTGCCGTTCACGGCGTCGGCGGACTTCGCCGTCGACAAGCCGGCCGGGAAGCGATGCGCAAACCTGACCGCGGAGAATCGGTGCTCGATCCATGCGCGGCTGCGGGAGAGCGGGTTCACTGGCTGCTCGGTCTTCGACTGCTACGGGGCCGGGCAGCGGGTGACTGCGCGGGAGGGGCTGGCGCCGGGACCGGAGATGTTCGCGGTCTTCCGGGTGACGAGGCAGCTACACGAGTTGCTGTGGTTGCTGACGGAGGCCGAAGCTGCGGGGTACGACGGGGAGGCACGCCTCTTGATCGCGGAGATCGATGCGTTGGTCGAGGGCGATGCCGATGTACTGCGAGGCGTGGAGCTGGACGCGTGGAGGGGGCGCGTGGGGCCGGTGCTGGAGCGGGTGAGCGAGCGGGTACGGAGCGGCCTCGGCGGGCGTGATCTGCGGCGGGCCGATCTGATGGGGGCCCGGCTGGGCGGCGAGCGGCTGCGCGGGGCCACGCTGCGGGGAGCGCTGCTGATCGCCGCTGACCTGCGTGGTGCGGATCTGCGTCAGGTGGACTTCCTCGGGGCGGACCTGCGTGACGCCGATCTGCGGGGTGCCGATCTGACAGGGGCGCTCTTTCTGACCCAGCCGCAATTGAACGCCGCCCGTGGTGATGCGACCACCACTGTGCCCGACACGCTGACCCGCCCCGCTCACTGGCTGCCCGGCACTCCCCCCCGGCAGCATGAGGCCCCGCGGCAGGTGCGGGGCATGCCGCGTGGGAAGGCCACCGCGGGCGGCGGTGGCGGCGTCGGCGGGAGGAACGGCAATGAGCAGCGCACCGGGCGTGGAGGAAGCGGCAAACGGAACGGAGGAGCGGTTCGACGCAACGGCACCGGCCGGCCCGGACGCTCCACCGAGTGAGGAGCACGCGCCGAACGGACCGGCGCTGAAGGAGCCCGCCAAGGACCGGCCGGCCTCCGAAGAGCCTGCCGGGGATGGGTCGGCCTCCGCGGAGCTTGCCGGGGATGGGTCGGCCTCGGAAGAGCTTGCCAGGGACGGGTCGGCCTCAGCGGAGCTTGCCAACGACCGGTCGGCCTCCGCGGAGCTTGCCAGGGACGGGTCGGCCTCAGCGGAGCTTGCCGGGGGCGGGCCAGTCCTGAAAGAGCCTGGCGGGATTGGGTTGGCTGGGGGCTCGGCGTGCGGGGTGTCGGTGGGTGGCGGGGCTGGTTCGGGTTCGGGCTCGGGGGAGGGGGCTGCCTCCGGCAGGGTCGCGCCGGGCGGGACGGCGAGGGCCGGGCGGGGTGGCCGTCGACAGAGGGACCGGCATGGGCTGGAGATGAGTGGGCTCGGCAGCGGCGATGGTGGTGCGGAGGCAGCGGCGTGGTACGAGAGCGCGGTCGACTCGCTGCTGTTCTTCCGGGGTGATGTTGCCGAGTCCGTCGGTGCGATGCGTCGGGTGGCGCCGGGGGCGCCGCTGGGCCAGGTGTTCGCCGCGTATCTGGGTCTGCTCGGTACCGAGCAGACCCAGGCGGCAGCTGCGGGTGAGGAGTTCGCGCGCTTCCGTGCCGGGGCGGACCACACCAACTTCACCGAGCGCGAGCGGGCCCACCTGTGTGCGGCGTCCGTCTGGCTCGGCGGGGACATCGAGCGGGCCGGTGCGCTGTTGCGTGAGATCAACGTCAGCTGGCCGCGGGACACTCTGGCGTTGGCGGTCGGACACCAGATCGACTTCTTCACCGGGAACGCCGCATCGCTGCGTGACCGGATCGCCGGGGCGTTGACGGCCTGGGACGATGAGGATCCGCACTACGGTCCGCTGCTGGGTATGTTCGGCTTCGGTCTGGAGGAGTCGGGGCACTATGCCCGGGCGGAACAGCTGGCGTCGGCCGCTGTGGAGCGGCAGCCGGGCGATGTATGGGGCATCCACGCAGTCGTACACACCCTGGAGATGCAGGGGCGCTTTGCGGAGGGCATCCGCTATCTCGACGCGCGTACGCGGGACTGGGGCGCCAACAACATGATGGCGGTGCACAACTGGTGGCACTACGCCCTCTATGCGCTGGAGTCAGGCGATACGGGCCGCGTGCTGGAGATCTACGACGCTGTGCACGATCCCGCCTCTTCCGCGGGACTGGCTCTCGAACTGCTGGACGCGGCCGCGCTGTTGTGGCGGCTCTACCTGGATGGGGAGGAGGCCCGGCGGGCTGTCGGCGACCGTTGGGGCCCGTTGGCCGATGCCTGGGCGGCACGCGGGGACGGTCCCCACTATGCCTTCAACGACACCCATGCCGTCATGGCCTATCTCGGTGCCGGTCGGGTGCGGGAGGCCGAGGCGCTGGTGGCCGACCGTACGGAGTGGGCGGAGCGTCCGCATCCGGGCGTCACCAACCACACCATGACGGCGGAGGTCGGGTTGCCGGTCTGCCGGGCGCTGATCGCCTTCGCGCGGGGGCGGTACGAGGAGGCTGTCGAGCTGTTGCTGCCGCTGCGCGGGCGGCTCCATACGTTCGGCGGCAGCCATGCACAGCGGGACGCGGTGGAGCGCACGCTGGTCGAGGCGGCGCTGCGGGCACGCCGGTTCGAGTTGGCCCGCACCCTGCTGAGCGAACGCCTCAATCTACGCCCCACCAGCCCCTACAACTGGCTTGGCCAGGCCCGCCTCGCCGACGAGTTGGGCAGGGCGGCGCTGGCCGCCACCGCCCGTGCAAAGGCCACCGATCTGGCCGCCCTCGGCAAGGGTGCGCTGGCTGGTGCCGCCACCCCGGCGGAAACCCTCGCCTTGGCGGAGTGCGTCGCTTCTGCGGAGAGCCTCGCCTCTGCGGAGTCCGTCGATCCCGCTGAAAGCGTCGCTTCTGCGGGGTCCGTCGCTTCTGGGGGAGCCCGTACTTCCGGGGGATCGCCCGCTTCCGCGGGGTCCGTCGCTTCCGCGGGGTCCGTCGCTTCCGCGGGGTCCTCCACTCCGCCGGAGTCCTTCGTCTCGGCGGAGACTCTTACCCAACGGATCTCGGCAGACTGACAGCAGCTCCCGATGCTGCCCCGGCCCCGGCCCCGGCCCATGCTCATACGTGGCGCGTTGCTTTGCTTGCGGGTTCGGCGCCCGCTGCCTTGTGGCAGTGCTCCGGCGTACAACTGCCGGTTATATGAAGAGAAGTGGTCGGTCGTTCGATGGCCGGAAAGGCGGGCAAGTCCCTTTTGTGACGTGATTGCGGCAGCGTAATCACCGGCGAAAGGGGCTGGAATTGCCCGATGCTTGGTATTTGCTGCGCCCGCCGCATTCCCGGTCTGCCGCGGGGGAACGGTTGCGGGAGATGCGCTCGCGTGGTCGGGCGGCTCTGTCGGCGGGAGTTGCCGCCGGGCTCGCCGCCGCGCGGGATTCGAGGGCGTACGCGCCCTGGGTGCAGGTCAATCTGGCTGTGGAGCAGGAGGAGCGGGCCCGCGCGCATTTCTGTGCGGAACTTGGCATGGTGGCACGCGAATTCCTCGGCGCGGATCGAGCGCGGAACTTCTTCTTCATGCACAAGGAACCCGGAATGCGGGTGTGCTTTCAGGCGTCCGGTGCGGACGGCGCCGCACCGTTGCGGGCCGCGTTGCTGCGTCGGCTCGCCCGGTGCGAGGGTGTGCGGACGCGGCCGGTGTGCGTGGTGTACGAGCCTGAGCAGTATCTCTTCGGCGGCCCGGCGTCGATGGCGTACGTGCACGACCTGTTCACCCTCGATTCCTTCGCCTGGCTGGATCACCATGTCGCGCACACGGGCTGCGAGGGGCAGTTGACGGCTTGGCGGCATTCGCTGTTGCTGCTGCGGGAGCTCTTTGCCGGGCTGGACATCGTCGGCTGGGAGCAGCGTGGGGTGTGGCACGGGGTGTGGCACGCCCTGAGCCGCGAGGCCGGGCGCGGGCTGAGAGGCGCGGCGGCGGGCGTCGATCCGGCGGCACGGCAGCAGGTTGCCGCGGCCATCGTCGGGTACTGGCGCGCATCCCGCGAAGAGGCGCTGCGCGCCTTCCCCGAGAAGCGTCGCCCCGCACTGAACCGGCACGCCGAGGCGGTCCGTCAGGCAGCCACCCGCTGGCGGCAGGGGTACTTCGAAGCAGGCGGGGCAACGGTAGGGCCGAACACGGCCGCCGCCTACTTCACCGTCTTCCACTGGAACCGAGGCCGACTGTCCCTCGCTCGCCAGAGCCTGCTGACCGACGCGCTGGCATCCGACGGAGGGGTTCCCCATGCGGGCAGACCGACCCGGCGCTGACGTCGCCGTCACGAGGCCCGAAAGAGGCCACCCGGCACCCGCGGGCCCACCCGGCCCGGTGATGAGCGCGCTGCCGCGCGGGTCGGCCGCGGGTGCGCCGACGTTGCGCGGGGCGGCAATTGGAGGGGCGCTGCCCGATCCCCCGGCGGCGCCCCACGGGCCGACGCCGCGGACCCGGTATGAGGGGCGGCGGCCGGTGCGTACGCCCGGATCGCCCGGCGACTGCCTGCTGCGACCGCTGGGCCGCGCCCGAGCGGGTACGGGATCGAGTTCGGCATCGGGTGCGGAAGCGGGTACGGCATCCGGTGCGGCACCGGGTACCGAAGCAGGTGCCGGACCGGTGCGGACTCGGGTACGGAATCAGGTACGCGAAAGGCTGCTGGAGCCAGCCTGTCGGAAGCCGCCGAACCGCTCGGCGTGGTCTCCCAGTTGCTGCACCTCCTGCCGCCGTACGGCGGAAGAGCTCGCAGAACGCGCTGCTGCCGCCTGGTGCGGCGCGGCAACCGGCCTCCCCGGCGCCCGTCCGTCCTCCCACAGCGGCGGTGCGCCGGGGCGGACGCCGCATCAACAGGCGACGACGCCGCATCAACAGGCGACGGACGCCACCCAGCAGCGACGGGACGCCACCCAACAGCAACAGGCACCACATCAACAGGCGACGGACACCACATCAGCAGCGACAGAACAGCGAACAGAACAGCGAACAGAAAGGAGGGGCCCGCCATGACCCAGCACACTCTCACCGATGCGGGGATCCGTACGGTGGCCCTGCGGGTCGCCGTCGCCGCGCTCGACCGATGGGCCGACCGCGCCAGACAGGCCGCGGTACAGCGTCCGCCCGACGTATCCGTCGGGGCGTCGCCCGAACAGGCCGGTGATCCCGGAATCCCCGTACTGGCGCGGCAGGTGGCCGCGGCCGGAGGTGCCGAGGCGGCGGTGGTCGCGGCCCGTGCCTGCGCGGTATGGGCCCGGGCGGCGGGACGCGGGCCGGGCCACCGCGGGCTGTACGACGGCGGGCTCGCCGGGACGCTCGTGGGGCTGCGGCAGTGTGCCGTACTGCATCCGGCGCTGCATCCGGTCGCCGACCGGCTGCGGGACCGGCTGCTGGACCGGCCCGTCAGCGGCCAAGTGCCCTATGGGGCGGTCACCTTCCCCGACTACGACCTGATCCTCGGCCCCTCCGGCGTCCTCCTCGCGCTGACCGGGGACCTGCCCCACGCGGGGAGTACGCGGGACAGGGTGGCCGGGCCGCGAAGCACACTGGCTGGGACGGACGACACGAGGCGCGCGCCCAAGGGTTTCGGGAAGGGGCTGACGGAGGGCGTTCCGAACGGGAGGGCGCCTGGCGAGGCGGGGCTGGCCGCGTACGCCGAGCACCTTGCCGCCCTCTGCGACACTGCCGAACTGCCCGGCCTGCGCACCCACTACCCCGACCATCCGCTGCTGGGCTGGCTGCACGGGCGTATCAACACCGGTATGGGGCACGGGGTCGCAGGCGTCACGGTGGCGCTCAGTGCGGCCGTACGGCGGCTGGGTCCGCGTCCTGAGCTGACCGCCGCGCTCGGTCACACCTGCCGCTGGCTGGTGGGCGAGTCCTTCGACGACGCGCGGGACATCCGCTCCTGGAACGGCTGCGGGTCCGACGGAGCGCCCCGGCTGCCCGGCGCGCACGCGCGCCAAGGGTGGTGTTACGGCACACCCGGTGTCTCCTGGGCGCTGTGGGAGGCGGCCGACGTGCTCGAGGGCGGGGCGGCGTCCAACTGGGCGGCGTCCGCTTTCACCTCGCTGGCCGAAGGCTTCCATGAGGGCTACCACCTCTTCGGGGACCATCCCGGCGACCGGCTCGGTCTGTGCCACGGTGCTGCGGGCGTGCTGGCGATCGCCGACGCGCTGCACTGCCACGGCCGGTTGCCCGCCGCCACCCAGCTGCGGGGCCGACTGCTGGGTCTTCTGGTCGCGCATGAGGACGAGTTGGCGGCGCTGGCCGAGGAACGGTGCGGGCTGCTCGGCGGCGTCGGCGGTGTCCTCGCCGCCATGCTGACCGCGACGGGCGGCAGCCGCACATGGCTGTCCTGCCTGGGCCTGCGCTGAACCCCTCCCCAGGGGGCGCCCCGCAAGGGGCGCGGGGAACTGCGCGACCAGCCACAACGGGACCCGCAGCCTGCGTACGCCAGGAAGGGGCACTCCCTCGCCAGTCGGGCTCTAGCGAAACTCCACGGCAGGCGCTTGTGCTGGCGGTGGTGGCCGTAGGCCCTACGGCGGTTTCAGGGAGGCCGGGTGGCGACGCTGATCGAGGACTACGCGCTGATCGGGGACATGCAGACGGCCGCACTGGTCGCCAGGGACGGCTCGGTGGACTGGCTGTGTCTGCCGCGCTTCGACTCGCCCGCCGTCTTCGCCGGTCTTCTGGGCACCGACGACCACGGGTTCTGGCGGCTGGCGCCCGCCGCCCGCGGCCCGGCGCCGGTGGTGGGGGAACCTCCCGGCCGGAGCCAGGGGCGGGCCGCCGCGCGGCGCCGCTACCGGGGCGACTCGCTTGTGCTGGAGTCTGAGTGGGACACGCCCGAGGGCACCGTACGGGTCACCGACTTCATGCCGCCGCGCCGGAACGCGGCACCGTGCCTGGTGCGGATCGTGGAGGGCGTCTCCGGGCGGGTGCGGATGAGCTCCGCGCTGCGGATGCGGTTCAGCTACGGCCGCGTCGTGCCGTGGGTACGGCGGGAGGGCGGGCGGCGCGGTACCGGCCTGGCGGACCGTACCGTCGCCGTCGCGGGGCCGGACTCGCTGTGGCTGGACACCGACGCCGAGACGTACGGCAGCGACCTGACCACCCACGCCGACTTCACCGTCACCGCGGGCCGGCGGGTGACGCTCACCCTCAGCTGGCAGCCCTCGCACCTGGCCGCGCCGCCCCGGCCCGACGCGGAAGAACTGCTGCGCGGCACCGAGCGGTTCTGGGACGGCTGGACCGCTCAGTGCAGCTACACCGGGCGCTGGCGGGAGGCCGTCGTCCGCTCCCTCATCACCCTCAAGGCCCTCACCTATGCGCCCACCGGTGGCATCGTCGCCGCGCCCACCACCTCGCTGCCCGAGGAACTCGGCGGGGTACGCAACTGGGACTACCGCTACACCTGGCTGCGGGACGCCGCCATCACGCTGGGCGCGCTGCTGCGCACCGGGTACCGCGAGGAGGCCCGGCGCTGGCGCGAGTGGCTGCTGCGGGCGGTGGCCGGTGACGCGCAGAACCTCCAGATCATGTACGGCGTCGCCGGTGAGCGGGAGCTCGCCGAGTCCGAACTGGCCTGGCTGCCGGGGTACGAGGGCTCCCGGCCGGTACGCATCGGCAACGGCGCAGCCGACCAGCTCCAGCTGGATGTGTACGGGGAGGTCGTCGACGCGCTGTGGCTCGGCCAGACCTCCGGGCTGACGCCCGATGCCCGCGACGACAGCACGCACATCCTCCAGATGAAGCTCATGAACTACCTGGAGTCCAACTGGCGCGAGCCCGATGAGGGCATCTGGGAGGTCCGCGGGCCCAGGCGGCACTTCACCCACTCCAAGGTGATGACGTGGGTGGCCGCCGACCGTACGGTGCGCCGGCTCTCCCGGCTCGGCCTGGAGGGGCCCGTCGCGCGGTGGCGTGCCCTGCGGGACGACGTACATCGTGAGGTGTGCGCCAAGGGGTACGACGCGGACCGCAACACCTTCACCCAGTCCTACGGTTCGAGTGAACTGGACGCCTCGCTGCTGCTGATACCGCAGGTGGGCTTTCTGCCGCCGGACGATCCGCGGGTCGTCGGCACGGTGGAGGCGGTGCAGCGGGAGCTGTGCGAGGACGGTTTCGTACGCCGCTACCCCGTCACCGGCGAGGGGGACGGGCTGCCCGGCGGGGAGGGCGTCTTCCTCGCCTGCTCCTTCTGGCTGGCGCACGATCTCGCCCTCATCGGCCGCCCCGCCGAGGGCCGCCGGCTCTTCGAACGTCTGCTGGCCCTCCGCAACGATGTGGGCCTCCTCGCGGAGGAGTTCGACACCGCGCGCCAACGGCTGGTCGGCAACTTCCCGCAGGCCTTCAGCCATGTGCCCCTCATAGACGCCGCGTTGCGCCTGGGGCGCCCCGCCGAAGGTGAGGGCTGACACCGACATTCCGCTTGCCCGGCGTGGGGGCTGCGCTTGCCAGCCCTGCGCCTGGGGGTACCCCCTGCTCGAAGAGCTTGGGGGAGCAGACCTCCCAAGCTCCGCAGGGGGACGCGCCCCGAAGGGGCGCGGGGAACTGCTCCCCCAGCCTCCGGCCGGGAGGTGCCCCCAGCAACCACAATGCGCCCGCAGTCCGCGTGCCACGGGCAGGGGCACCCCGTCGGGCTTTAGAGCCGTCCACGAGTGGGAGCTCTCACGCTGGGGGCCCAGTCGGTTGCCCCGGGAGGACACGTGTGGATTCGCAAGGCATTGGCAGCGGTGTGGAGGGCCCTCTCCACGTACGGAATGCTCTGGGTGGTCCCGCATTTCGATGTGAGGGAGAACAAGGCGGCGGCCCGCGATCCGCAAGGATCCACGGTGAATAAAGGGGGACTTGAGAGGGTCGAGTCAAGCTCTGGCCAGAGATGACACGTTCGCGTGTCGTCCGGAAAGGCCCGCCCGTCGGGCGGGCCGCCAACGGGGCTATGGGGGCGATGATGGCTGTGCCCAGGAACTTCTCGGAACTCGCACTGCGGAGAATCCACGAGCGGCCCGAAGCGACCGCTTACCAGTTCGTCCGGGCAGGCCGCGACGACCGGCTCGAAGCCGACTCCCTCAGCTACGGCGATCTGGGCACCCGCTCCCTCCAGCTGGCCGCCTGGCTCCAGGAGCGCGGCTGTCACGGGCAGCGGGTGCTGATCCTGCACACCGACGGCGCGCAGTTCGTCACCAGCTTCCTCGGCTGCCTGTTCGCCGGCGCCGTGGCCGTCCCGGCGCCGCCGCCCAGCGGCGCCCGGCAGAACGTGGAGCGGGTCGGGAACATCATCAAGGACGCCGCCGTCAGCTATCTGATGACGGACTCCGCGAACGCCTCCGCCGTCTCCCAACTGCTGGCAACGATCGGTCACTCCGAGGTCGTCTGCCTGGCCACCGACCGGGCGACGAGCACGGACAGCGCGCCTGCGCCCGAGTGGCACGAGCCCGGGCTCTTCCCCGACGACGTCGCATATCTGCAGTACACCTCCGGATCGGTCAGCGACCCCAAGGGCGTCATGGTGACGCACCGGAACATGCTCGCCAACCAGGAGGCCATCCGGCAGGGGATGCGTACGACGGGCGACTCGGTGGTCGGCGGCTGGCTGCCGTTCCACCACGACATGGGCCTGGCGGGCCATCTGCTGCACCCGTTGTGGCTGGGCAGCAGGGGCGTGCTCATGCCGCCGATCAGCTTCGTCAAGCGCCCGGTCAACTGGCTGCGCATGGTGGACAGCTACGGCATCACCACGGGTGGCGGCCCGAACCTCGGCTACGACCTGTGTCTGCGCCGTGTCACCGACGAGCAGCTGAGCGGGCTGGACCTCTCCCGCTGGACGACGGCCGTCAACGGGGCCGAGCCGGTGCGTGCCGAGACGATGGACGCATTCGCCGAGCGGTTCGCACCCGCCGGGTTCCGCCGCTCGGCGTTCTACCCCTGCTACGGGCTGGCCGAGGCGACCCTGCTGGTTTCCGGGGGGACGCCCGGCTCCCCGGCGCTGGAGCGCACCGTCGACTCGGGCGACCTGGAGCGCCACTCCGTCTGCGAGGCGCGGCCGGGCAGACCGAGCCGCACCCTGGTCAGTTCGGGCATCCCGCGCGGCTGCGAGGTGCGGATCGTCGACCCGGAGAGCCACGCGCAGCTGCCGGACGGGCGGGTCGGCGAGGTGTGGGTGCGCGGGGACAGCGTGGCGCACGGCTACTGGAACCGGCCGCTGGACAACGCGCACGCCTTCCGCGCCACCACTGCCGACGGCACCGAGGGTTTCCTGCGTACGGGAGATCTGGGCGTGCTGGACGGCGGGGAGCTGTTCGTCACCGGACGGCTCAAGGACATCATGATCGTCGCCGGGCGCAATCTGTACCCGCAGGACATCGAGCGCAGCGTGCAGCAGGTCAGCGCACTCTTCGGCTCCAGTGCCGCGTTCTCCGTGGAGTCGGACCGGGACCATGTGGTGGTCGTGCAGGAGGTACGCACCAGCCGCAACTACGACACTCGGCTGGCATCGCTGGCGGCGGATGTGCAGCAGTGCGTGGCCCGGGAGTTCGAGGTGGCCGCCGAGAACGTACTGCTGGTGCGCCCCGGCACCGTGCGCAGGACCACCAGCGGCAAGCTGCAGCGCCGCGCCATGCGGCAGATGTTCCTGGAGGGACAGATCCAGCCGCTGCACGAGGTGATAGCGCCCGAGGTGCGCAAGCTCGTCGACGCCGGGGCCGACGCCCGCGCAGGCAGCCGCCGCGGCGCGGGGGAGCGACGATGACGGTGCTGCCCGGGCGGCGTACACGGCAGGGGCCCGAGCCGGCCCCCACCCGGGAGCCCGCCTCGGCGTCGGTCACCCGGGAACCGTCTTCGGTGCCCGTTGCGCGGTGGCCGCTGGCCGAACGGCTGGACGCCTGGCTCGGTGACCCCCACGACAGCACCGGGCCGTTCGGTTACGCCACCGCGGCCCGCGAGGACGCCGCCGAGGAGTTCCCCTCGGCCGCCTGCGCCGCGCTCGACGAACTGGGTGTCCAGCATTACTACGTGCCGGCGCAGTACGGCGGCACCCTCACCAGCCTGCCGCAGCTGCTGGAGCTGATCCGTACTCTCGCCCGGCGGGATCTGACGACGGCGGTGGGGCACGGCAAGACGTTTCTGGGTGCCGTGTGCATCTGGGTCGCCGAGGAGGGCGCGGGCGCGGCGCGGCTGGCCGCTCTGGTGCGCGCGGGGGAGCCCGTCTCACTGGGGCTGACCGAACGCGCCCACGGCAGCGATCTGATGGCCGGCGAGGTCGTCGCCGAGCCGACGGCCGACGGCTATCGTATTTCCGGTGAGAAGTGGCTGATCAACAACGCCACCCGCGGCCGGCTCGTCTGTCTGCTGGCCCGTACGGCGCCGGAGGGCGGGCCGCGCGGCTTCAGCCTGCTGCTCGTGGACAAGGCGGAGCTGCCGGCCGGCACCTTCCGCACCCTGCCCAAGGTGCCCACGCTCGGCATCCGGGGCGCCGACATCAGCGGCATCGCCTTGGACGGGGCACCGGTGGGCCGCGAGTGCCTGGTGGGGCGGGAGGGCGAGGGCCCGGAAACCGTGCTGAAGGCGCTCCAGATCACCCGCTCGCTGTGTACGGCGCTCTCGCTGGGCGCCGCCGACCACGGGCTGCGGCTCGCCCACGGCTTCGCCGCCGAGCGGGAGCTGTACGGGCGGCGGATGCTGGATCTGCCGCTGGTGCGGCGGACGCTGGCGGAGTGTTACGGCGACCTGCTGGCCGCCGAGGCGGTCAGCGCGGTCGCGGCACGCAGCATCCACACGCTCCCGGGCGAGCTGAGTGTCACCTCGGCCGTCGCCAAGTACCTGGTGCCCACCCTGGTGGACCGGATGCTGCTGCGGCTGCGCGGGGTGCTGGGGGCGCGTGCGTTCCTCAGCGACTACCACGCGCACGGGCGCTTCCAGAAGCTGGAGCGCGACCACCGCATCGTCGGCATCTTCGACGGCAACACGATGGTGAACCTGTACGCGCTCACCGCCCAGTTCCGCACGCTGGCCCGCGAGTTCACCGCACCGGACCGGCACTCGGACCGGCACGCGGACCGGGAGGCCGACACCTTCTCCCTCGTACGCGCGCTGCCGGATCTGCGGCCTGACCGGCTCAGCCTGCTGGCCCGGCGCGGCAGCACGCTGATGGCCTCGTTGCCCGGGAACACGGCGGCTCTCGAACGTGCCGCGGCCGGTGATGTGCGGCTGGCCGCCGCGGCGCGGACGGCACGCACCCTGACGGCAGCCTGCGGCGAGTTGCATGCCCGGATGGGGGCTGCCCGGCTGGTGCCGGGCGGGGCGCCCGCGGAAAGCTTCGAGCTGGCGCGCGGCTACAGCGCCTGCTTCGCCGCGGCCTGCGCGCTGGGGCTGTGGCGGCACAACAGCCAGCCGTCGCCGCTGTGGCTCCAGGCGGTGCTGGACCGGCTCTCGAGCGCGCTGGAGGAGGCTGTACCCGGCAGTACCGGGCCGTTGCCGCGGCCCTGGGGGCTGGAGGAGGAGGTGCGGGAGCCGCTCTACGAGCGGCTGCTGGAACGGATGGCAGCACAGTACGCGGCGGGGGAGCTGTTCTCCCTGCTCCCGTGCCGCATAGCAGAGGGACCACCATGCTGACGCCGACCGAGGGCACCGAGGGCACCGGGGCCGAAGAGGAGCTCCGTGTCCAGCACCGGATCGCCGACCTGGAGCGCCGCTTCGGCGATCCGTCCGACCCGGACAACCCGCTGGGCATCACGGCGCTGCTGGCCGCCGACGAGCGGGGCGAGCTGCTCGCCGAGGCCGAGGACGTACTGACCGACTTCCAGCTGAACGCCGAGTTCGTACCCAGGGAGTGGGGCGGCAGGCTGGAGCGGGTGGACACGATGGGCCGGGTGCTGCGGGCCGTCTTCCGCAGGGACGCCAGCCTGGGGCTCGGGTACGGTGCCACCTCCTTCCTCGCCGCGATCGCCGTATGGGCGGCCGGCACCGAGGAGCAGCGGCGGCGGGTGGCCGAACTGCTGCTGGGCGGCGGACGGCTGGCCATCGCGTACCACGAGCTGGCGCACGGCAACGACTTCGTACGCAACGAGTTCCGTGCGACCCCCACCGCCGACGGCGGGTTTCTGCTCGACGGCGTCAAGCAGGTGATCAACAACGTCGTCCGCGCCGAGGCGCTGGTCCTCTTCAGCCGTACCGACGACGCCGCGGGCAGCCGCAGCCACTCCGTGCTGCTGGTGGAGAAGGACCGGCTGCCGGACGGACAGCTGCGTTATCTGCCGCGCTACGCCACCGTGGGGGTACGCGGCTGCCAGAACGCCGGTATCGAGTTCACCGGCTGCCCCGTGGCGGGCGACGCGCTCGTCGGCGAGCTGGGCGACGGTGTCGAACTGGCGCTGCGCTCCTTCCAGATCACCCGCAGCGTCGTACCGTCGATGATCCTGGGCGGGGGCGACACCGCGCTGCGGACCGCTGTGAGCTTCGCGCTGAACCGGCAGCTGTACAACCGTTCGGTGCTGGAGATCCCGCACGCCCGTGCCACCCTCGTCGGCGCCTTCACCGATCTGCTGATCTGCGACTGTCTGGCGCTGGCCGCCACCCGCGCCGTCCACCTGCTGCCTGCCGAGACGAGCGTGTACGCGGCGGCCGTGAAGTATCTGCTGCCCAAGCTGCTGACGGAGACCACCTACGACCTGTCCGTCGTGCTGGGGGCCAACTTCTATGTGCGCGGCGGCGAGTACGGCGCCTTCCAGAAGCATGTACGGGACCTGCCGATGATCAGCCTCGGGCATGCGGGCACCGCGGCCTGCCAGGCGACGATCATCCCGCAGCTGCCCCGGCTGGCCCGCACCGCGTGGTTCACAGGACCGCCGGCACCGGACGGGCTCTTCCGGATCCGCGACCCGCTGCCGCCCCTGGACCCCGCGCGGCTGGAGCTGGTGGCGACGGCGGACGGGCTGGCCTGTTCGCTGGCGGGAGCCGCCGAGGAACTGGCGGGCGAGGGCGGCACGGAGGCCGGTGCCCGCACCGGTGCGGGCACCGGCCTCCGCGCCCGCACCGGCGAATACGGCGAGCCGCTGGTTGCGCTGGCCGGCGAGCTGGAGGCGGAGCTGCGCGGCCTCCAGGAGGAGTGCGCCGCCATGCCCGCCAAGGACCGCACCGTACTGGCCAGTCCCCGCGCCTACGCGGGCGCCGACCGCTACGCACTGCTGCTGGCGGCGGCGGCCTGCCTGGGAGTGTGGCGCAACCAGGGCGGCGGCCGGGGCCCGGACGGGCAGGCGGACGCGCACGCCGCCTCCACGGACTTCCTCGCCTCCCCGGTGTGGCTGACGGTCGCCCTCACCCGGATCGCCAAGCGGCTCGGCCGCCCGCTGCCCAAGCTGCCCGCGGGCTGGGAGGAACACCTGCTGGACGAGGTGCTGTCGCGGTACCACGAGGCCCGCAGCTACGACCTGTACGACACCCCGCTCGCCGGCTGAGGAGCAGGACGAGGAGCAGGACGAGGAGCATGCCATGGTGCCGCAACCGATCGGAGCCCACGTCCCCGACCCGCCAGGGACGCAACCGGCGCTGGGGGAGCGCGAGTTCGCGCGCTGGCTGACCGCCCGGCTGGCGGAGTTCCTGAACCGGTCCGCGGAGGACATCGACCCGCGTACGCCGTTCGCGGAGTACGGACTGGACTCCGTCGCCGCGCTGAGCCTCTACGGCGACATCGAGGACGAATTCGCGCTCTACCTGGAGCCGACCGTCGCCTGGGACCACCCCACCGTCGAGGCACTCGCCCGCTGCCTCGCCGACGAGTACGCGCGGAGCGGCGGCACCGCACGCGCCGACGGATCCGCGGAGGTGTGACGATGCCGCGCCACGACTGGGCAGCCGGCCCGGCGGCACAGATGAGTTCGCGTGCCATCGCCGTCGTCGGCCTGGACTGCGCGTTTCCCGGGGCTCCGGACCCGGCCGCGTACTGGCGGCTGCTGAACGGCACCGCGCACGCCGTCGGCAGTCCGCCGCCGTCCCGGTTCCGGGCCGGAGCCAAGGGCGCGTTCCTCGCCGACGCCGATGCCTTCGACCCCGGCTTCCTCGGCATCTCCACCGCCGAGGCGAGCGCCATGGACCCGCAGCAGCGGCTGCTGTTGCAGTGCGCCTGGCGGGCCGTCGAGGACTGCGGGGTGCCGCCGCCCGAGCTGGCCGGCAGCCGCACCGGAACCTACGTCGGCGCGATGTCCGACGACTGGGCGCGGCTGGCGCTGGCCGACCCCGCGGGCATCACGCCCCGCACCGGCACCGGCAGCGGGCGCTCGATGCTGGCCAACCGGCTCGCCTACCAACTCGATCTGCGCGGCCCCAGCCTCACCGTGGACACCGCCTGCTCCTCGTCGCTGGTGGCCGTGCACCTGGCCTGCAACGCGCTGCTGACCGACGAGTGCGACCTGGCGCTGGCCTGCGGCGTCAACGTCGTCATCGGCACCGCGCTGGACCAGATCTACCAGCAGGCCGGGCTCGCCGCCGCCGACGGGCGCTGCAAGCCGTTCGCCGCAGAGGCCGACGGCATCGGCCGTGGCGAGGGCGTGGGCGTGGTGGCGCTGCGCAGACTGGACGAGGCCGTACGGCACGGCGACCCGGTGTACGCGGTCATCCACGGCAGCGCCGTCAACCAGGACGGGCGCAGCAACGGCATCATGGCGCCGCACCGCGCTGCGCAGCGGGAGGTCGTCACCGCCGCGTGCGTACGCGCGGGCGCCGAGCCCGGCCAGATCCGCTACGTCGAGGCACACGGCACCGGCACTGCGCTCGGCGATCTCATCGAGGTCCTCGCTCTCGACGACGCGCTGGGCGCCCGGCAGGGTCCGCGTGCGGTGCCGCTCGCGCTCGGCTCCGTCAAGGCCGCCATCGGCCACACGGAGGGCGCCGCGGGTATGGCGGGCCTGGTCAAAGCGGTACTGGCGATACACCACGGCACCGTGCCGCCCGGCCCCTCCGTGGGCACCGAGAACAACCAACTTGCCCTGGACAGACGGCAGATGGAGCTGGTGACCGAACCGCTGGAGCTGGCTGCCGAGGGGCCCGGCTGCCGCGTCGGCGTCTCCAGCTTCGGCATGGGCGGCACCAACGCCCACCTCGTACTGGGCCCGGCACCGCACCCGCAGCGCGGCGACGAGCCGCATGCACCGGCATCCGGCGTCTTCACCCTCTCCGCCGACACCCCCGACGCGCTGCGTGCCAACCTCCGCGTCCAGGCAGCGGCAGCCGAAGCCACCCCCTCCCGGGATCTGGCGGCACTGTGCCGTACGAGCAACCGGGTGCGGTCGGCGCAGCCGTGCCGGTTCGCCACGGTGGCCGGCACCCCTCAGGAGCTGGCCGAAGAGCTGCGGACCGCGGCCGGGTCGATGCCCGAGCCGGTCGCAGCCGCCGAAGAGCCCATGGTGGCCTTCGCGTTCACCGGGCAGGGCGCGCAGTACCCCGGGATGACGGCCGCGCTGTACGCGGGCTCACCGCTCTACCGCGGCTTCCTCCAGGACGCGTCGGCCGCGCTGCGCCCCTGGACCGGCGAGCCGGTGCACGAGCTGCTCCTCGCGGGCAGCGAGCGCGTGCACCGTACAGGGCTGACCCAGCCCGCGCTGTTCGCCGTCGAGTACGCGCTGGCCAGGACCCTGACGGAGCTGGGGCTGCGGCCGTGCGCGGTGATCGGGCACAGCATCGGCGAGTTCGCCGCCGCGGTGCTCGCCGGCGGGCTGGAGCTGGCCGACGCCGCCCGGCTGGTGGCGCGGCGGGGCGCGCTGATGGAGGCGCTGCCCGAGGGTGGCGGCATGCTCGCCACCCGGGCCCGCGCCCGGGAGGCGCGGGCCCTGGCCGAGGACGAGCCGCTGTGCGCGGTCGCCGCCGTCAACGCACCCGGCGCCACCGTGCTCTCCGGCGACCTGGCGGGGCTGGCCCGGATCCGGGAACAGCTGGAGCGGGGCGGCTTCGGCTGCACCCCGCTGACGGTCTCGCATGCCTTCCACTCGCCGCTGATGGAGCCGATGCTGGACGCCTTCGCCGCAGCGGCGGACGGCGTGCCCGGGGCGCCGCCGCGGATTCCGTTCCACTCGACGGTGCACGGCGGGCAGCTGCCCGAGGGTGCCGCGCTGGACGCCGCGTACTGGAGGGAGCAGATCCCGGCGACCGTACGGTTCGAGGAGGCCGTCGGCTCGCTGTGTGCCGAACCGCCCACCCACATCGTGGAGATCGGCCCCAAGCCGGTGCTGACCGGTCTGCTGCGCCGCATCACGGCAGCGCGCGGCATCCCCGCGCTGGCCCCCTGCCGGAACGCCGACTCCGGACCCCGGCAGCTCGCCGAAGTGGTGGCCCGGCTGTACCAGGACGGGCTCGACCCCGAGTGGGAGCGGCTGTACGCCGAAGCGGACCGGCGCACCGTACGGATGCAGCCACACGTTTTCGCCACCAACTGGCGCTCCTGGCGGCAACCTGTGCACCCCGCAAGGGGGGCGGGGAGACGCGCCCCGTCAGGGGCGCGGGGAACTGCTCCCCCAGCCTCCGGCCGGGAGGTGCCCCCACCAAGCACTGGGGGTACCCCCTGCTCGAAGAGCTTGGGGGAGCACCCGCAGCCCGCAAGCAACGGACACGGGCACCCCCTCGCCGGAATCCGCACCGTGGTGTCCGAGATCACCGGGAGGGCCCCCACCGAGCTGAAAGAGGACCTGCGCTTCTACGACGACCTGGGCTTCGACTCCGTGATGCTGATGGAGCTCAAGTACCGGCTGGAGGTCCGCTTTCCCGAGCTGGGCGAGCTGTCGCTGCCCGAGATGCTCTCCAGCCTGGTGAGCATCGGCTCCCTCGCCGCCTATGTGCGCGGCCTGCTGGCACCGGCGGCCGTGTGATGGCCCGCGCCCGCGCGGCGGACACCCCCTCCGTGCATCTGCTGGGCACCGGGACCGCGCTGCCCGGAGAGCCGGTCGGCAACGACCGGCTCTCCCGGCGCCTGGGCATCCCCTCCGCGTGGGTGGAGACCTTCATCGGCACCAGGACCCGGCACTTCACCGTGGACCTGGACAGCGGCCGGGTCCGCTGGTCCCTGGAGGACCTGTGCACCGACGCGGCGGACCGTGCGCTGGCCGACGCGGGCACCGAACCGTCCGAGATCGGCTTCATCGTGCTGGCGACGGCCACCCCGGACGCGCTGATGCCCACCACCGCCGCACTGCTGGCCGACCGGCTCGGCATCGGGGGCGCCGCCGCCTACCAGCTCCAGTCCGGGTGCAGCGGCGCCGTTCAGGCGTTCGCCGTGGCCCGCGCCCTGCTGTCGGTCAGCCCGTCCGGGCTGGGGCTGGTGGTCGGCGGTGACGTATGCAGCAAACACCTGGACCTGGGCCAGGACTTCCGCGAACTGCCGCCGGGCGCGCTGGTCAACTACGTACTGTTCGGCGACGGTGCGGGCGCAGCCGTCGTCACCGGCACGCCGCGCCCCGGCACCCGGGCCGTGCTCACCCATCTCGAACACCGGCTGGCCGGGCCGGGGCTGCCGCCGGGGCAGCGCGTCGAGTGGTTCGGCGCGGCCGATCTGCGGGCCGGCGGTGTGCGGCGCCCGGCGGTGACGGAGGACTACAAGGCGGTGGAGAACCGGGTGCCGGTGCTGGCCCGGGAGCTGCGCGACACGCTGCTCACCGTCTCGGGCTGGCGCCGCGAGTCCGTCGACTACCTCCTCCCGCCGCAGCTCAGTGGCCGGATGACCGAGCGGATCGCGAGCGAGCTGGGCCGTGGATTCGAGTGGGAGCCGGTCTCCTGTGTCGCGGACACCGGCAACAACGGCAACGCGCTGGTCTTCCTCCAGCTCGACCGCCTGCTGCCCCGCCTCACCCGGGCGCAGCGCGCCCTGGTGCTGGCTGTCGAGTCCAGCAAATGGATCCGTGCGGGGTTCACGATCGAGGCGCCGGAAGGGGCACCGCAAGCAGTACCGCCGGCAGCACCCCAGGAGGCACCCGAGGAGGCACCCGATGCGTGAGAGGGACCGCGTGCCGACCGGGTACGGAAACCCCGGCCCTGCCCCTTCCCTGCGCACGCTGCACGCGCAGGGCAGGCTCGCCGCCGCCTATCCGGCCGTACGCGGCCTGCTGGCCGCCGCGGATCCCGGCGAACTCGACTTCGCCGGACGGGCGCTCGCCCCCCTCGACCCCGACGAGGTGCTCGCCCACCACCCGGACACCCCCACCGTGCGCGTTGCCGTCACCGGGCGGAGCACCGTGGGCGAGCTGGTGCCCGCACTGACCGGACAGCTGGCGCGGCACGGCATCCTGGCCCGCACCCGGGTGTGCGGCAGCGGCGACCGGTTCGCCGCCCTCGCCGACCCGCGCTCCCCGCTCTACGCCCACGCCCCCGATGTCACCCTGTGTGTGCTCGACCCGCTCACCGTCTGGGACAAGGTCCCGACGCCGTGGCAGCCGATCGAGGTGAGCGTCGCGGCCGAGCGGCAGCGCAAGGTGCTCGGCGAACTCGCCGAGACGCACGCCGCCTACGCGCCCGCCGGGGCGACTCTCGTACTGAACACCGTGCCGCTGCTGCACCGCTTCACCCACCAGCTCACCTCACTCACCCAGCGCGCCGAACTGGGCGGGCTGTGGCGGCAGTTCAACGCCGATCTGCTGTACATGGCCGACCCCTCCGCCGGGCTCGCCGTCCTCGACCTGGAGCCGGTCACCAGCGCGGGCGTCCGCGCGGACGAGCCACGCGCGGGCGTCCGCGCCGACGAGCCACGCACGGGCGCCCACGCCGACGAGCCGCGCACGGGCGCCTGCGCCGACGCGCCCTGCGCCACCGAGCTGCTGACCGGTTACGCGCGGGAGGCCGCGCACCTGATCCGCGGGCTGCGCGGCGCCGCCAAGAAGTGCCTGGTGCTCGCTCTGGACGGCACCCGCACGCTGCGCGGCGCGGCCTTCGGCGCCTTCCGGCGCACCGTCGGACAGCTCGCCTCCCAGGGCGTCCTGCTCGCCGTGTGCAGCAGAAACGACCCCGAGGCCGTCGCCCGCGCCCTGGCCGCACACCCCGAATTCCCGCTGAGCGTCGACGATTTCGCCACCCTCGTCGTGGACTGGGGTTCCAGGGCCGAGGGTGTGCGCACCGTCGCGGAGCAGCTGGGCCTCGCCCCGGAGGCCGTCGTCTTCGCCGACGACACGCCTTTCGAGCGGGAGAGCGTCCGCGCTGAAGTGCCCGGTGCCGTCGTGGTCCCGCTGGGCGGCGAGCCCGCGCTGCACGTCGAACGTCTGCTCGCGGACGGCTGGTTCGACACTCCCGTCCTCCCCGACGAGGAGCGGAAAGCCCCGGCCGGACCCCGGGCACATCCGGTAGGAGGGGGGAGGTGGTGACGGCATGCGTACCGTCGAAGAACTGATCGAACTCGCCAATACGCACCTCGGAACGGCGCTCGCAGCCACCGATGCCGGGACGGAGCTGACCGAGCTGGCCGAGTGGGACTCCGTACACCTGTTGCGGCTGGTCGCGCTGCTGGAGCAGGAACTGGGCCGGCCGGTACCGGTGGACGCCGTACTCCAGGCACGCAGCCTGCGCGACATCTGGGCCGTGGCGGTGGGCACATGACCGCGCGCGCCCCGGCCGCCCGGCAGGCACTGCCGGGCACGCCGGCGGTGAACTCGCCGGGTCACCGCGCGGCGGACGTACTCGACGGCGTGGGCACACGCCTGGAGGGCTGGCATGGCGATCACCTTGGGCCCCGCGACGGACGAGCGAACGGCACAGACCCTCGCCCGGCCGGTGCGGGTGAGCGGACCGGAGGGACCCTGGGAGCGGGTCCGTGAGGCGGTCGAGCGCCACGGAAGCGTCGTCGTGCACGCGCGGTTGGCGCAGTGGCTGCCCGACGACCTGGAGGACGAGGGGCTGCGGCCGCTGCTGGGCCGGGACCACGCCCGCTTCCGGAAGATGACCCACCCGCAGGTCCGGGCCCGTTTCGTGGCGTCCCGGCTGCTGCTCAAACATGTGGCGTGCGCGGTCATCGAGGCAGCACCGGAGGCCGTCGAACTGGCCTACAAGCCCGGCGGACGCCCCTATCTGCGCGGCCTCGACCAGATCGACATCAGCCTCAGCCACACCGAGGACCTGCTGCTCGTCGGCCTCACCCGGCGCGGCTGGATCGGCGTGGACGCGGAGGCCAAGGACCGGCCGATGCTGGGCCTGGGCACCGAGAACCAGGTCTGTACACCGTACGAGCGCAGCACCCTGGCGCAGATTGCCGAGGAGCGGCGCAACGCCGCACTGGTGCGGCTGTGGACGCTGAAGGAGGCGTACAGCAAGGCCATCGGGCAGGGCATGCGGTTCCGCTTCACCGAGTTCGGCTTCAGCCCGCAGGACCGCAACGTACAGGTGCTGCGGCCCGACGGCGCGCCGGGCACCGGCGAGGAGTGGGCCTTCCACACCTGCCTGATCGACCGGGCCTACACCGTCAGCGTCGCCCTCTTCGACGCGGGCTTCGGCGATACGAGCGACACGGCGGCGGCCACCATGCTGGACGCGGGTCTCATCGCGGCACTGGTGGACGGGACGGACGGAATGGACGGAACGGACGGGACCGACGGAGCGGGGGAGGGGAACCGTGCGGAGTGAGCCACCCAGGTCGCCCAGGGAGAAACACAGCGGGACCGCGGCACTGAGCGCGGACGTGTGCGTGGTCGGCGGCGGACCCGGCGGCCGGGCCCTCGCGCTGGCGCTGACCCGGCTGGGCTGCGACGTCGTCCTGCTGGAGAAGCGCGACCCGGCCCGCGGTGCTGGCCCCGCCTTCCGGGGCGAGTCCGTCTCGCCGGACGGCGTACGGCTGCTGGCCGCACTCGGCGCCTGGGAGCGGGTACGGGAGTCGGCGCACCGGGTGGACCGGCTGGAGATCGAGGACGCGGGCCGCCGCGTGCTCGACGTACGGTTCGCCGACTTCCCCTACCGCTACCGGCACCCGGTGGAGCTCGCCCAGCCCACCCTGCTGGCCGCCCTCGCGAAGCTGACCGGCCCGCAACCGGGCGCCTGCACCGTGCTGGAGCCCGCCACCGCGGTCGGCCTGCTGGTGGAGGGCCCCGCGGTGACAGGCGTACGGGCGAGCACCCCGACCGGAACGGTGCGGGTCCACGCGGCACTGACCGTCGGCGCGGACGGCCGCTACAGCGCCGTACGCCGCCTGAGCGGGCTTGCGGAGCGGGCGCGGCACATGCCGCTGGAGCGGGACGTGATCTGGCTCAAGCTGCCCTTCCCCGCCGGCTGGGACCGGCGCGCCTACCGGGTCCGGATCACCGGCAGCAGCCACGGCCTGTTCCTGCCCAGCACGGACGGCACGGTCCGGGTCGGCCTCAACATCCCCAAGGGCGGACTGCGGGCACTGCGCGCCGGCGGCCTCGACCAGCTGCACGCCCGGATCGCCCAACTCGCCCCGCAGGCCGGTGAGTCGGCCCGCAAGGGCGTACGCAGCTGGTCGGACACCGCACTGCTGGACATCTTCACCACCGACGTGCCGCGCTGGTCGGCGCCCGGCGTCGTACTGATCGGCGACGCGGCGCACACCCTCTCGCCCGTCCTCGGCCAGGGCGTCAACCACGCGCTGGCCGACGCCGTGGAACTGGCCCCGCTGGTCGCCGAGGCACTCAGCCGCGACCGACAGGCCCGCGGCTCGGCACTCGGCACGGCCCTGCACCTCTTCCAGTGCCGTCGGGAGCCGGACGTACGCCGCTCGCGCGCCCTCCAGCTGCGGCAGGAGCGGATGTTCACCCTCACGTCCCCCGCCGCGACCGCGCTGCGCCGCAGCCTCTACCGTGCCCTGGACGCGAGCCCGGCACTGCGGCGCCGGGTGCTGGCCCCCGCCTACTTCCCGGGCCATGCCCCGCCGAGACAGTCGGCCTGCCCGAGCGAGGTGACACCCGCATGAGCGTCACCCAAGCGCCGACGCTGTCCGAACTCCGCGCGCTCGCGCCCCTGCACGCCCGCGCGCAGGGCATCCCCGCCGCCCGCTGCCGCGCCGTGCTCTCCCGCATCCGTACGGCACACGGCGACGAGGCGGACTCCTGGCCCGTGGTCTGGAGCCGTGCCGGGGATGCGCTCGCCGCCCGTGGCCGCCACCTGGACGCCGCCCGGCACTATGCGCTGGCCCGCTTCCCCTCCGTGGACGGACCCGCGCGGGAGCGGGCGCAGCGGCTGTGCGTGCGGGCCTTCGACGGCTGGCGGTCCACCTACCCCGGCATCGGCCGCACGGAGCTCGAACTCCCCTCCGGCGGCGGCCGGTTCGCGGCGTGGACGGCCGGCCTGTCCCGGCAGGCGCCCCGCCCGCTGATCCTGGTGTGCGGCGGCATCGTCTCCGTCAAGGAACAGTGGGCGCCGCTGCTCGCCCGCGCCGCCGCGCTGGGCACCGCCATCGCCGTCACGGAGCTGCCCGGCGTGGGCGAGAACACCCTCCCCTACGACGCCGCCGCGCCCGCCATGGTGAGCGCCCTCCTCGACCGGCTCGCGGACCGCGCCGACGTCCGCCGCACCCACGCCGTGGCCCTCAGCTTCGGCGGCCACCTCGCGCTGCGGGCCGCGCTGACGGACCGCCGCCTGGTGGGCGTCTCCACGGTGGGTGCCCCCGTGCGGCACTTCTTCCGCGACCGTGACTGGCACGCCGGCCTCCCCGCGACAACGGTGCACACCCTGACGCGGCTCACCGGCGGTCCGCCCGCCGACTTGGGGGAGTGGGCGCTGACGCCGGACGAGCTGGCCCGGCTGACGGATCTGCCCGTCACCTACGTCGCCGCACTACGGGACGACATCGTTCCGCTCAGCGACGCTGCAGCGCTGGCCCGCAACCCGTCGGCGCGACGGCGGTTCCTCCTGGTCGACGACGAACACGGCGCCCCCGCCCACCTCGGCCGGATCCGCCCCCTGCTCCTCGGCTCGGCCCTGCGCGGCCTGGACGTCCACCCGGTGCGGCGTACGGTACTGGAGGCGGCTGCCGGACTACGCGGGGGCCGACGGGGCCGGTTGCGGACATGAACGGCTGGAGCTGGCGCCCCCCTTGGGGCCGAGCCCTCAGCGGCACGGTCGGCGCGGCAGCCCTTCTTGCGGGCGCCCGGCTGGGCGGGCCCCGCAACCGCCTGCTCTGGGCCTGCGCGCTCCTCCCCGACGCGGCCCTCCTCTACGGGATTGCCTCGGCCCCCACCTTCGACCCCCTCCCGCCCTATGCGGTCCGCCCTTACAACGTCCTGCACTCCCCGGGTGTGCCGCTGATCCTTTTCGGCGCCGCGAGGGCGCTGCGCTTGCCTGAGCTGAACGTCGCCGCGTGCGGCTGGCTCGCCCACATCGCCGTCGACCGCGCCTTCGGCTACGGCCCGCGTGCCGCGGACGGCTCCCGCCTTTAGCTGCGCTGGGCACTCTGTTCCTGCTCGAGGACATCTGCCCCTCCCGCCCAGCGGATGAGGGAGGTCCGGAGGCGAATTGCGAGCAACTTCAGCGTTAGCGCGGGGGCGCGCAATCTGCCGCAATCCTCCAGCGGCGGCGCGCGATTCGCTGCATGCTGGGTTCGCCCATCTGTGAGGGAGAAGGCCATGGCACTGGAGTTCCTCGGCACCACATCGAAGGACGGCGATTGCCCGACGCTCTACAGGGACACAGAGACTGGGGACATCGTCGTCCAAGGCGAACGGCTCACCAACCCGGAACACCTCGGCCAACTCCGCGACGTCAAGGCATCCGAGACCTTCGTCGTCGTTCCGGCCGAACTTCTCACCCGCTTCGCGCCGAAGGAGTAGCCCGCGTGCCCGACCTGATCGCAGGCCCGGCCATCACAGAGTTCTTCCGCGACGGTTTCGAGGAGTCCGCTTGGAGGTGGGAGACCCGCCGCGAGTACGGCGTACCCCACGAGTCCGAGGACTTCCAGCGGTTCCTCCGCGGCGAGCCGACCCCGCACGATATCGATCGCCCATGGCTGGTCACCATGCGCGCACTACGCCAGCAGGGCAAAAGTGTCGCCCGCGTTCGAGTTCTGGACGAACCACCCACCGACTACCAACGCTGGCTGCTCGAAGACGTCCTCGACAGCGTCGACGCCGGCGAGGACATCAGATACCTGGCTCGGTCGGAAGCCGACAACCTCGCCGTCTCCATGCAGGATTTCTGGCTCTTCGACTCTCACACCATCGGTGTCTTCCACTACAACGGGAACGCTTCCCTCGGCATGGAACTCCGCCAGGACCCGGGCGAAGTAGCCGCGGCTTGCCACATCCGTGAGTTGGCCGAGCCGAGGGCACGACCTGCCGCTGAAGTTGTACGGCGGGTACGTTCCTCCATGTGAGCACCGACTTCCAGACCGCCCGTATCGCCCTCGGTGCGCGAATGCGCGAGTTGCGCACCGAGGCCGGGCTGAACGGTCGCGGGATGGCAGCTCGGCTGAGCTGGCAGCCCTCGAAGGTCTCGCGGCTGGAGAACGGCAAGCAGACTCCAACCGCGCGCGATCTCGAAGCGTGGGCAGAAGCAGTCGGTCAACCGGATGCAGCTGCCGAGTTGCAGGGGCGCCTCCGAGGCTTGGAGAGCCGCTACCGCACGTGGCGCCGCCAGTTGGCCGTCGGCCACAGGCCCCGGCAAGAGGCAGGGATCTCTGAGACCCAGCGCACGCGAGTGATACGAGGCTTCGAAGCTTCGGTGGTGCCCGGCATGTTCCAGACAGCGGACTACGCCCGCCATGTGCTGTCCCGGTACGCCGACTTCCGAACGACTCCTCGTGATACCGAAGCTGCGGTCAACGCCCGCATGCGCCGCCAGGTCGCGCTGTACGAGCAAGGCCGGGAGTTCCGGATGCTCGTCTGGGAGGGCGCTCTCTACGTTCTCATTTGTTCTCGCGAGGTACTGGCCGCGCAGCTCGACCGGCTTATCTCTCTGCTTGGTCTGGCCAATGTGTCACTGGGCATCGTGCCGTTCAGCGCGCCCTTGTCCATCGCTCCGGGCGACGGGTTCGCGATCTACGACGACCGGCTGGTCATCTCCGAGACGTGGAACCTGGAGATGTGGCTGGAAGAGGCTGAGGACGTCGCGTTCTTCTCCAAGGTCTGGACGGCCATGGACGAGGTGGCTGTGTACGAGCACCGGGCACATCGGCTGATTGCCCGAGCGAGAGCGTCACTCGACCTGCCATAGCCGCAAACTCTGCCAACGTTGCGTGTCACAGGCGCAATTCCGCGCAACGCCTGGGATGAGCTGCAACGCGTCGCCATAGCGTGCTGCGCATGGTGACGAGTACCCCGCGTACTGCTACTGCTCGTGATGGCTCATGGTCACGAGGTGCATGCTGGCTGGCCGAGTCCACGCCCCGCCCCACGGCCGTCTTCACGGCCTGGTCCCGAGACGGCTTGGCCACTGTTCCTCTGCCCACAGAGTGGACGGTCATTGAGGCTGACCTGCTGGACAGCATGGACGCCATACCGGTCCTCTCCCGCGCGGGCAAGCTCGGCCCCGTTCTCGTCCACCCGGAGAGCCGCCTGGCCTGGTGGCTCCTTCCGCCGGACGCGGCTGACCACTTGGACGAACTCCGCCACCTCACGCTGTGGGGCAGCGACCGGACTCTGCGGTGTCCAGCGCCCGGGGATTACGGGCACGGCCAGGGCTGGCTCGAAAGCCCGGACGGTACGGGCCGACTGACAGACCCTGTCGCGCTCGGCGCTGCCTTCGGCGGGCGCATGCGCCTGCCCGCGGCGGCATTCGTATGAGCGCCGCACCGACAACGGCAGCCAGTGACCCGGCAGTCCGCGCGGTCCTTGATGCGGTCTTGGCCGAACGTGTGGCGTGCCGACGCTGCGGCGTACTGCCGACCGTCGTGATCGGCACCGAGCCCTCACCGAGTGCCGATCAGCCCGGCTGGATCACCGCGCAGGGCACCTGCGTCTGCCCGCCCGCAGAGAAAGAGAAGACCACATGACGGCCGGATACTGCGCGTGGCACCAGGGCATGGCCGACGATGTCGCGCTCATCATCGTCCACGAGCAGGGCTCGGGAGCGGGGGGTGGGGAGTACGCCTGCTGGCCGTGCGCGCGAGTGCTGGCCCATCAGTGGACGACATCCCCCGATGCCAAACAGGCGATCGCGGCGCTGGCGAAGCGAGCCGCCGCGGCCGAGGCCGGGGAGGCCGGTCGTGTCTGACACCCGCCACCTGACGCTCCGCCGGTTCATGACCGAGCACCTGCGGACACGCGGCCCCGAGAGGGCTATGGAGTCGAAGTTCCTACGGGTCTTCTGGGAGAACTCCAGCGCTGGGGAGCGCGCTCTTGTCCTCACGTATCTCGCCCGCCGGGCCGCGTATCTGGAACTGGCGCATCCAACCGGGCCCGAGGCCGGGCAGTTCGCCGTCGAGTTGCAACGGTCCGCTCGTGAAGCGCGGGCCGACGTGCGCGTTGCGCCGGACGGGCTGCCCGCGGACCCGATGGTCCAGCTGGAGGCCGGGCTGCTGCTCTTGGACGCCCTCCTCACAGCCTTGAAGTCGTCGGCCGACGATGGCCCGCTGCCCGCAGTGAGGGTGGTGGCGATGTGACCGTCCGCTGTGAAGGCTGCGGCACCGAACACAGCGTCGAAATTGTCCGCTGTCTGTCCACCACCGGTCCGGACCGCGATGTGCCGGTGTGCGCGGATTGCAGGAGGCGACCGGCCAACCTGCCGCCCGTGGTCGACGAGATCATCCGCCGGGCGCAGCAACGACGAGGCGCCCCCTCATGACCCCCCTGGCCGGAGCGACAACCGCCCTGAGCGGTTACCCCCGGCAGGACTCCGACGCGAAGAAGGACTGACCCCCGCCCCCCGGGCGAGCCGCCGCGCACGGCTTCCACTCCAACGCGTGACGGCCACAGCCCGGAGGGCGGGTCCCCGAGAAACCCAGCAGAAGGAGGAGCACCATGCATGCGCTGATCCTGGCCGCCGATCCCGAGGACGACGAGCCTACCGACCCGGCTGACGCCCCTGACTGCGGCAGCGGCCAAGGCTGTGGCGGCGGCGACCAGTAACAACTCCGCACGCGTGGCCCTTCGTTCGCGGAGCAGGGCGCCACGTCCACTAGAAAGGACGCCGGACGGTGCACTGGCACGCGTACAGGTACACCGGGGCACAGTGGCCCAAGGACAGCGAGGCCCGAAACCTCCAAGCCGCAGTTCCCCCGAACACCATCTCGCAGTGGTTCCGCAAGCCCCAGTCCATGCGGGCCGGCACCTTCACCGATCCCGCTCAGACCTACGCCTGGCTGGAGAAGGAGGTGCGCGGCATGCCGCCCACGGACGTCGAGGGAAAGCTGGCCTACCTGCGGGGCTGTATCGACCGGGACGCCGACGCCTACGCGGGCTACTACGCGAACGGGCAGTTGGTGGTGCGGTGTGCGCTGACCTGCCCGCGCGACGGCGAGCGTTGCCCCGCCCCGCCCCACTGACCGCCCCTACCCTGCCCGCCCCGCTCACACCGGGGCGGGCACTCCCGCTCCCTGGAGAGGAACCCCGTGCCCGTCCCCCATGACATCGCCGCCGAGATGGAACTGTGGAACGCCTACGCGGAATCGGCGTTCGACCCCGACGCCGAGCCGGTCTTCCGGTGGACCCAGTACGCCGAGCACGGCCCCGGCCCGGAACTACTCGGCTCCCCGCAGACCGCGCTGGAGATCGGCTGTGGCACCGGCCGTGCGGTGGCCTACCTCGCCCAGCAGGGAGTCCGGACCACTGGGCTGGACCTCTCCCCGGTCATGGTCAAAAAGCTGCAAGAACACTGGCCCATCCCGGGCGCCACCTTCGTGCAGGGCGAAGTGCTGGACCACCTCGCCATGCACCAAGTGTCCTACGACGCGATCTACTCCATCTTCGGCTGCGCGTGGTTCGCCGATCCCGGTCGGCTCTTCCCTCTCGTCCGCGCCCGGCTCAACGCCGGCGGCGTGTTCGTCTTCTCCCAGCCGCCGGCCATTCCGGGCGCCTACGGCCCGCAGGGCATGTACAAGGGTGGATTCGCCGGGCCCGCCATGTTCACCTACCGCTACAGCTTCCGGCCCGCCGTATGGGAACGCCTGCTCACTCGTGCAGGCTTTGCCACCGCACAAGCCACCGTGCTGGACGCACGCGAGCCCGGACACATCGGCACTCTCATCGGTGCCGCACAAGCCTGAGCGCGGTCCTCAAAAGGTCACCCCCACACGACCGGCAGCTCCGTCAGCCGGTTGACCAGCAATCCAGCATGCATGGTGACGGACTCGACGGGCGCGGCCAGCCGCAGGGTGGGGAAGTGGTCGGCCAGCACGCGGAGGGCGATGGCGAGCTCGGCGCGGGCCAGGGGGGCGCCCAGGCAGTAGTGGGGGCCGTGGCCGAAGGCCAGATGCGGTGGCTGGGCGGGATCATGGGCACGGCCCGGGACGAAGCGGTCGGCGTCCGGGAAGCGGGCACCGTCGCGGTTCGCCGAGCAGATCGAGGCGATCACCGCACTGTTGGGCGGCAGCACCCGCCCCGCGATCTCGACCGGTTCCGTGGTGACCCGCAGCGGCCCACCGTCCCCGATCGGGTTGATCCGCAACAGTTCCTCGACCAGGGCGGCCAGCTCCTCCGCCCCGTCCGGCACCAGGGTCAGCCGACCGGGGTGCCGCAGCAGCGTGAAGACGGAGGTGCCCAGGACACCGACGGTGGTCTCATGCCCCGCGATGAGCAACGTCATGGCGAGGGTGAGCAGTTCGTGCTCGCTCAGCCCGCCCTCGGCGCCGCCTTCCGCGCCGCCCTCTTCGTCCCGTACCGCGACCAGCGCACTCAGCAGGTCCTCGCCCGGCGCACGCCGCTTGTCGGCCGCCAGGTCCCGCAAGTAGCCCAGCAGCGCCTGTTTGTGCCGCAGCATCTCCTCGGGCGTGTGCGCCGTCAGCGACAGCACGGCGTCCGACCAGGTGCGGAAGCGCTCCCGGTCCGCGTAGGGGACGCCGAGCAGTTCGCAGATGACGGCCACCGGGAAGGGGAAGGCGAAGGCCGCGTTCAGGTCGGTGGGGCTGCCGGAAGCGGCCATTGCAGCGGCCAGTTCCTCGGCCAGTTCGGCGATACGGGGCCGCATGTCCTCCACCCTGCGCGGGGTGAAGGCCCGGGCGACCAGGCCGCGCAGCCGGGTGTGCTCGGGCGGGTCCATGGTGAACAGGCCGCCCGCGTCGAACGGGACGGCCGTCAGCTTCGGTGCCCCGGGCAGCACGGTCGCGGCGCGTGAGCAGCGCGGGTCCGCGAGCACGGCCCGTACGTCGTCGTAGCGGCTGACCAGGTGACCGGTGTCGCCGCTGGGCAGGGTGACCTCGGCGACCGGCTCCTCGGCGCGAAGTACGGCATAGGCGTCGGGCACCTCGGTCGCCGAACGGCGCGGTGGAGGGTAGGCACGCGAGCTGATGCCCGCGTCGGCGCGGACATCGGTACGGGCGGCGGAATCCTGGGCCATGCACGCACTGTTCAACTTTGGCCTCGATTCGTGGTCGAGCCGGTGTTGCCCGCGGCATCAGGCGGTATTCTCTCGTCCCTAACCGCCAGTCAGGGCGGCCGAGTCCGCGGGGGAACTCGACGATGATCTCAGTGGTGCTCGCCGAGGACATGCACATGGTCCGTGGCGCCCTGGTGGCGCTGCTCGATATCGAGACGGACATCGAGATCGTCGCCGAGGTCGACTCGGGCTGCGACATCCTGCCGACCGTCTTCGCGCACCGCCCCGACGTCGCCGTCATCGACATCGATCTGCCGGGCATGGACGGGCTGACCGCCGCCGGCGAGGTGCACGAGAAGCTGCCGTCCTGCCGCACCCTGATCCTCACCAGCCTGGGCCAGCCCGGCAATCTGCGCCGTGCGCTGGAGGCACACGTCTCCGGCTTCCTCCTCAAGGACGCCCCGCCCAGCAAACTGGCGGACGCCATCCGCCGCATCCAGGTGGGGGAGCGCGTCATCGACCCCGAACTCGCCCTGGACGCCTGGTCGGCACGGGAGAACCCGCTCACGGCGCGTGAGACCGAGGTGCTGCGGCTGGCGGCCGAGGGCGCGGAGGCCGCCGATATCGCGGGCCAGCTGTTCCTCTCGGTGGGAACCGTACGCAACTATCTGACGACCATCGTCATCAAGCTGGGGGCCCGCAACCGGGTGGACGCCCTGCGGATCGCCCGCGAACAGGGGTGGCTGTAGCGGCGGTTCCGGAACGCCTACGGACCTTGCACCACGGCCGGAATGCTGGCCTCCAGGTGGAAGCAGCCGTCCTCGTGCACGTCGGCACGCAGGGTGCCGCCGATCGCCGCCACCCGCGTGGCCAGGTTGCCGATACCGCTGCCCCCGTCGGAGTCCGGCTGCGGGGTCGTCGGGTCCAGCGGGTCGGGGCGCGGCTGCACCCCGTCGTTGACCAGCCGCAGCACGGCGTGGTCCGGGCCGCCGCGCACGGTGATCTGGCAGTGCCGGACCTTGCTGTGCCGCAGGATGTTGGTGACGCCCTCGCGCAGCACGGTGGCCAGCACCGTGCCGACCGTCTCCGAGATGTTCTCCAGCGTCGAGTCGACCTCCGCCTCGATCCCGGCCGCCTCGAACACCGAGACGGTCGAGGAGATCTCGACGGGCAGCGAGATGTTGCGATAGCTGCGCGCCACCGCCCGTACGTCGGACAGCGCCTGCCGGGAGATCTCCAGCACGTGGGTCACCTCCTCCTTGGCGCGCGGGGGGTCGGCGTCCACCAGCCGATGCGCCAACTCGCTGCGCAGAGTGATCGCCGAGAGGCTGTAGCCCAGCAGGTCGTGCAGATCGCGGGCGAAGCGCAGCCGCTCCTCCTCCACGGCCAGCCGGGCGATCTCCTGCTGGGCAGCGCGCAGTTGGATGACGATCTCGGACAGCTTGGTGAGCCCGTAGACGACGGCGCAGGTCGTGAGCGCGGACACCCCGTTGTAGGCCACGCGCAGTGGCGGCCAGCCGGAGGCCGAGGTGACGAGTACGACACTCGCCACGCACCCGGCTGTCCCCAGCCACGACCACGGCTTCGGCAACGTGAGCAGCAGCGATCCAGCCAGCAGCCCGGGCAGCCCGATCCAGGCGGTCCCCAGCAGCAGCATCGGCGGGAACGTACAGAGAGTCTGCACCCCCAGCACCCAGTACTGGCGCGTGCGGCTCATCCGCATTCCGCGGGGTGTGGAGCGGACCACCTGGGCGCAGAACATCACTGCGATCGCCGGGCCACCGACGAGCACCTGCTTCAAGGAGGCGCCGATGGTGAGCAGATGCAGCAACGCGGCGCCCATGATCCCGGAGAGGGCCACGACGAAGACGGTCAGCACGATGCGGGGAGCCGTGTCGGCATCCACCCCGTAAACAGCCGGTCGCTGCCCCCAATGCGGTTGCTGATGTAAAGAGGTTTGCTCTCCCCCTGGCCTCACCTGGCGATCCCCCCTCGCCCTGACGAAGGTGTGCTCAGCATAGGCGAGGGGGTCCGGTGCCACCATCGGCTAGACGAAGACCGGGATGGGGTTAAGGCCGTTGTAGTCGACCGGCCGGTCGAGGCGACCGAGTCCCACCGGCACATCGAAGAGCCTTCCGGGTGCGAATCGTGCCCAGAAGTGCCGCAGCCCCGGCACGATGACCTTCACGACCGGGATGCCCAGATCGGGCCGCGTCTGGTCCAGAACCAGCAGCTCCATTCCGTGCCTGCGCAGCAGCGCGACGGCGTCCGCCACGTCCTCGCGCAGATCGGCGCGCGGTGTGTAGGCGTAGTCGGCGGCACGCAGCACGGCAGCCTCCGGGTCCGGCGCCAGATAGGGCTGATCGGCGACCCTACGCCGGATGCACCAGTCGCGGAAGACCGGGTCCTCGAAGCTGAGTTCGGTGTCCAGCGCCGCTGGCAGCATCTGCGTCATCTCCGTCAACGCCCGGCGCAGCGCAAGCGCCGGGTCCAGATGGCAGCCGAAGCCGAAGACGATGTCCTCGCGGCCGTCCTCGCGGCCGTCCCGCCCGCCGACCGTGCGACCGGCGTACCGGGAGAGCGCACACATCACCGGAATACCCAGGTCCGAGGTCAGGTCCAGGACCCAGAACTCGCGGCCGATGGCGGCGTACGAGGCGCGCATCCGGGGGATCCACTCCTCGTCGAAGGACTCCGGATCGACCTGCGGCTGCCGGGTGCGGTTGTACCACCACAGTGCCACCGCGTCCCGCTCCACGAGTTCCAGGAAGCCCTGGAGGACGGCGTCCTCCAGGCTGCTGCCCGCCGCGTTGCCATTGGAGTCCGCGCGGGCGAAGACCGGCGCTCCGGTGTGCTGCGGGGTGGCGAAGTAGAGCATGGCGGTGGGCAGCAGCCGGTGCCGCCGCTCGGTCAGCGACCACACCGGGGTCCAGTCGATGACCGCCTTCTCGTCGAACGGGTCGCAGACGAACTGGAACGGCGAGTGCAGCGCGTTCCACTCCCGCCGGCGGGCGAACTGCCGCTCGTCGTAGAGCTGGCAGGCGTTGGGGTGTACCGCTGCCTCGCCCAGCTCCGCGTACCGCCCCGGGACGCGGGCCTCGTCGCCCTGGAAGGTGCCCGAGTACCGCTCCAGCGCCTCGCACAGCGCCCCGACCTTCGCGTCCAGCTCTGTGACGCCCTTTCCGGCGCTGTGGCTGCGCAGCGCCGAGCGCAGGTTGCGGATCCCGTTGCCGCGCAGCGCCGGATTGCTCCCGGAGACGAACGCGTTGAGGTCGGCGGGGCAGCGCGGGTCGCGCTGCAGCAGCCGGACCACACCGGTGACCTCGCCGACGAGGTGCTCGTACCGCTGCAACATCTCGCGGCTCGTCATCGACCGGTGGCCGCCGCCGGTGGCCACCTTGGGGCGGGAGACGAGCGTGACGGGCTGCCGTACCCGCGTCGCCACCAGTGTCGGATCACCGCAGGCCGGGCACTGCGGCCGGCGTTCGACCGGATGGTGCCGGCCCTCGCCGCGCAGGCTGTCCAGGGTCCAGACCGCCGACTGGCCCGCGTCCCGGAATCCCCCCAGCCAGGTTGCGGCCTGGAGCGCCAGCAGGTGGAGCGCGCAGGCCCGGCTCGCGGGGATGTGCGCACGCGGCGGCGTGACCGGCGCCGAGAGGCCGAGTGCCCGGCCCACATAGCTGTGCGCGGTCCTGTGGTGTCTGAGGCGGTGGGCGAGACAGTGCCAGCAGGCGCCCCCTTCCGGCTGGAAGAACGGCCCGATCCACGGCTGGACGCCGTACGGCTTGGCCAGCAGCCAGGGCCGGCCGGCCCGCCGCTGCGCGGTGTCGATGTCGGCCAGAACCGGTGAGAGGTAGTCCTCGCACAGCACCACGGTGAGGGTGTGCTCGGCGGACTCGCCCGGCTCGGCCAGGCCCACCCCGGCCGCCCGGAACGCGTCCCGTGCGGCGTGGTGGCCCTCACCTCCGTCGACGGCGAGCAGCCTGACGCGCCCCGCGGACAGTTCGGCGTCGGCCCGCACCCCGTTGAGCCCGGCGGACTCCCAGAACGCCGAGGTGGCATCGGACTGGACTGCGGCAGGGCCGGACGCCGGGGTGAAGCTGGCGACCAGGTTGGCCTCCGTCAGCTGGCCCAGCAGGCTGCCGAGTTGGCCGGGCGAGAGCACTCCGCGGGTCTCGCGGGCCAGTTCGGCCAGGTCCCGGCTGCCGTCGAGCAGCGGTGCCAGGGCGGCCATCGCGGCACCCTCCACCGCCGTGACTCCCTGCTCGGAGATGAGATACGTGGCATCGCCGGGCACGACGGCCGGCCGCAGATTCTTGCGGAACCCCAGTCGGGGCAGCGCGGTTTCCATCTCCATTCTGTTTTCCCCCGTTCCTTTCCGCCCGTTACGCGTCAGACGGCGGGTTCGCCGGGTGAGAAGGGAGGAGCGGGAACCCGGGGCTCTGCCACGGGCACGGGCACCCACGTCTGGCAGTCGGTGGTGTGGCCGACGGCCTCGTGCGGATCGAGGCTCGTGATCGTCACCTCCGCGCCGAGCCCGTCAGGCAGTGCAGGAAGGGGTGTCTTGTCGTCGGTGTGAATGCCGAATTCGGCCAGCACCTCGAGCGGTTCGACGGCATAGCGCACCGCGAGCGCCGGGTCGAGACAGCACTGGGCGGTCAGTTCGGCGAAGCGCCAGTCCTGGTCGATGGAGTCAACGGCGGCGTGTGCGGAGTTGACGGTGACCTTGGCGAGCGCGTGACCTGACATCGTGACGTCTCCCGTCTGATGAGAGAAACCCATGGCCCCCCGTGGACTCATGGGGCGACGCTGGTGTGGGGAGTGGCCCGATTCTCTGGGTCCGTTGCGCAGAATGAAGTGTGAGCGGGTGCCGGTACGGGGGCCAGTGGGCGCTTCACGACCCTCCATGTGAAGAATTCATGGGCCGCCCCGCCGCATCTCCGCTCCAAGATCGTGAGTTCCTCACTGTTCCGCTGCACTGATGGAGTGCGATTCTCCGAATCCTGCTATCAGTTCAGCGAGAACCGCCAACGGGGAGGCCCCCAATGCGTATCAGGGTGCTGGGAACTCTGCACGCCGAGACGGCGGGCGTCTCGATCGCGCCGAGCGCGGCCAAGCCGCGGCAGATCCTGGCCCTGCTCGCTCTCCAGAGCCGGCACATCGTGCCGGTGTCCGACCTCATGGAGGAGGTGTGGGGCTCCGGCCCGCCGCGCAGCGCCCCCACCACGCTCCAGACGTACATCCTGCAGCTGCGCCGCAGGCTGCGCGCCGCGCTCGGCGAACCGGGACCGCTGCCGGGCACCGGAACCGGTGCCATGCCCCGCGACCCGTACGCGCCCAGCGACAAGGAGATCCTGGCCACCCGGCACGGCGGCTACCAGCTGGAGATCGCCGACTGTGACGTCGACGCCCTGGAGTTCGCGCGGCTGACCCGCACCGGGCACGCCGCCTACGAGGCGGGCGACATGGCCAAGTCGTCACGGCTGCTGGAGAACGCGCTCGCACTGTGGCGCGGCCCCGCGCTCGCCGACCTCCCGCACGGCAAGCACCTGTCCATCGAGGCCACCCGGCTGGAGGAGAGCAGGCTGGGCGCGCTGGAGCGGCGTATCGACGCCGACCTGAGGATGGGACGCCACCGTGAGGTGCTGGCCGAACTGTGCGCCCTGCGCGGCCGCTATCCGCTCTACGAGAACCTGCACGCGCTGCTGATGGTCGCCTTCCACCAGGACGGCCGCTCCTCGGACGCGCTGATCGCCTTCCGGCGGCTGCGCAGCACCCTCGTGGAGGAGCTGGGCCTGGAGCCCTCGCCCCGGATCGACCGCCTGCACCAGGCCATTCTCCGGGGCGAGGATGCCTTGGACACCTGGCGCGGAAGCGGTTCGGGGCAGGCCGCCGGTCTTGCGGGGTGATGAGCCCCTCCCGGGGCCGGTCCACCCCGCTTCGAGCTGTCGTCCAGCGCCGGTCGTGAGGATCTGCCCCTCGGCGACCGGCCCCGTCAAGGGGACGGGGGAAGGGGGCAGGGATGAACGCGTATCTCGCGGCACCTCCCGGCCACCGGCCGACGGACGCACCGCCCACCATGGGCGAGGCGCCCGCCACCGGATTGCGGCTGTTCTGCTTCCACCACGCGGGAGCCGGCGCGCTCACCTTCGCGCGCTGGCGCCGCGGTTTCGACCCCGGCGTGTGTGTACTGCCCGTCCGGCTCCCCGGACGGGAGACCCGGCTGCGTGAGCCCCGCATCACCGACGGGGTCCGGCTGCTGGACGAGCTCGACGCACAGCTCGGCCCGCTGCTGGAGGAGCCCTACGCCCTGTACGGGCACAGCCTCGGCGCTCTCGTCGCCTACCGCTTCGCCCAGCGCGTACGGCGCGCGGGCCGCCCGGCGCCGGTGCTGGTCGGGTTGGGCGCCTGCCCTCCGCCGCATCTGCCGACGCCGCTGACCGAGCAGCGTGAGCTGCCCGACGCGGCACTGCTGGCCGCGCTGGACCGCTACGGCACGCTGCCCTCCTACCTGTTCGAGCGCCCGCGCTGGCTGCGCACCCTGCTGTCCACCATGCGCGACGACCTGCGGCTCGCCGCCAGCCTGCGCGCGGTCGGCGGGCGGGCGGCCCGCGGTGCGGCGGGAGGCGGTGCGGTGGACGGGGGCTGGGACGAGCCGCTCGACTGCCCCGTGCACGCCTTCGCCGGCACCGGGGACGAGGCCGCACCGGCCGCAGCCGTCGCCGAGTGGCGGCGCTGGGTGAGCGGTCCGTTCGCCCTGCACACCGTCCCCGGCGGCCACTTCTTCGTCCGCGACACCGCGCTGCCCGAGCTGCTGGCGGCACAACTGCGCCTGCGCACCGGGCGGGAGCGCGTCTCGCACCTGTCCGATTCATCAACCTGATTCGTCAGTTCACAACGCACCCGAAGGGAGCGAGAGATGGACATCAGCGTGCTGGGACCCTGCCGGGTCGTCCAATCGGGGGTCTCCGTCGTCCCGACCGCGGTCAAACCGAGAAAGGTGCTCGCCCTGCTGGCCCTCTACCCGGACCAGGTGGTCTCGGTCGCCTCCTTGGTGGAGGAGCTGTGGGGGGAGTCGCCGCCGCGCAGCGTTCAGACCACGCTGCAGACGTACGTACTGCAGCTGCGCAACCTCATAGCGGCGGCCCTGGGCGACCGCCTCCCCGCCGACCTGCCGAACGGCGCCAAGAGTGTGCTGATCACCGAGTCGGGCGGCTATCTGCTGGACACGCAGGGCGGCATGGTCGACGTCTGCGAGTTCGAACGGCTCTCCGGTGCCGGGCACCGGGCGCTGGAGGCCGGCGACTTCGTGGGCGCCTCCGCCTCCTTCCGCAGGGCGCTGGAACTGTGGCGCGGCCCCGCACTGGTGGACGTGCAGTGTGGACCGCTGCTGGAGATCGAAGCGACCCGGCTGGAGGAGTCGCGGCTGGGCATCCTCAACCAGCGCATCGAGGTCGACCTGACCTTGGGGCGCCACCACGAACTGGTCGGCGAACTCTCCGGGCTGGCAGCACAGCACCCGCTGCACGAGGGCATCCAGGCCCAGCTCATGCTCGCCCTCTACCGCTCGGGCAGGCGCGGCAACGCGCTGGAGGTCTATCAGCGGCTGCGCGGTGTCCTCTCCCGCGAGCTGGGGCTGGACCCCTCGCCCGACCTCCAGCGGCTCCAGTGCGCCGTGCTCGACTCCTCCGTCGAACTGGAGCTGACCGGCGCCGCCCGCGACGTGGCTTTCAGCGGCAGCGGGGGGCCGCTGAGGGCACTGCGTGGCGGCTGACGCCGCGTCCAGTCGGTGAGGGCGTGCCCGGCGGATCTTGGCCTGCCCTCCCGGGTGTTCCGATCAGGGGCTGCCCCTGTCCGTCGTCTGCGGGGTGCGGGTGCTCCCCCAAGCTCTTCGAGCAGGGGGTACCCCCAGTGCTTGCTCGCGCAGTTCCCCGCGCCCCTGACGGGGCGGGTCCGCGTCCCCTTGCTGTGCTTGGGCAGTCTGCTCCCCCAAGCTCTTCGAGCAGGGGGTACCCCCAGGCGCAGGGTGGGCAAGCGCAGCGCCCATGCGGGGTACGCGAAAGGCGCTGGGCAAGCCTCAGCGGGCCAGTACGGCGCCTGGCGCTGGATACCGGATCCGGCAGCCGGCCGGGCGGTTGCCGAACAACAGAGTGCGCAGCACCAGCGGCGAAGCCGCTGGTCGCACGTACTCCTGGACCACGCTGTCGGCCTGTTCGAAGGCCCGCCGCACCGCGGCGGTCCAGGTGCGGTTGTCCGTTTCGTGGCCCACCAGGACGGGTCCCGTACCGGACACAGCTCGCTTCAAAATGAACCGTTCGCGGTGGGCCAGCAGCAGGTCGGGCAGTTGTTGCTCGGTGCCGTGCCATCCGGTGCGGCCCGCGAGGGTGATCCGTGTCCATGGCAGCCGGCGTTCCACCAGTGCGCGCTCGCCGCGGGTCATCCAGGGCAGCCCCTCGGAGACGAGGGCCAGCGCCCGTTTGTCGGCCAAGAGCCCACTGCTGAACGGCGGCAGCAGCAACAGTCCGGCGCGCTGTGCGTGCCGTACGGGCGCCGGATCCGTACCGCCTGACTGCCGTGCGCCCAGCAGGCCCAGCGCATAGCGCAGTTCGCCGGGGCGGCCCAGCGCGCCGGGCAGCCGATCGGGGTCCAGCAGGTCGGCGGTGAAGCCGCGCTGCCGTAAGTCGTGGGCGTCATCGAGGGTGAAGCCGGGCCCGATCAGGGCCACGGCGCACGGCAGTCCCGTGCGGGCGCACAGGTCCGCGAGTGCCTCGGCGCGGGCGGCCTGCGGGTCGTGTCCGAACAGCGGCTCCCCGTCCTGTTCCGGGAGCACTCCGGACTCGCGCGGGACGCCGAGGGCGCCGCCGGTGTCCAGGCCCACCAGCCACGGTCCCGCCTCACCGACCACGAAGTCGGCACCGGACAGCAGGGTGCAGCAGTCCGTCTCCGTGGTCTCCAGCCCTGAGTGCGGCAGCTGGTCAGCGGGGTCCGCGCCCAGGGCGACCAGCCTCTCCGGCCAGGTGGGTGCCAGCGCCAGCACTGCTCTGCGCACCAGCGCGAGCAACTGGGCGGCGACCTCGAACAGTTCGTCGTAGGACTGCCGGGACAGTACGAGCGGCCCGGTGGGCGGTGGGCGGTCGCCGGACCGGCCGGGCTTCGCCGTCACGGCCGCCACCCGTGCGGGCCGAGTGCCCGGCTGACCACGGCGTGCAGTTCGTCGACGGAGTCCGCGTACCGTGCGCGCGTGTCCGGCACCGGAGCGCGGTCGTCGTCGTCCGCGCTGTAGGAGCCGGTGCTGTGCACCACCACCTCCGGCTCGGCCAGCAGGCCCCGCTGAACGGCGTTCATGACTCCGGTCAGCGCCATCACCAGCGACCACTCGGCCAGCCGCGCCGGGTCGGCGGGGAGTTCGACGCCTGCCGGGCGCAGCATGGCGCGTACGGACGGATAACGGGCCAGGCACTCGTAGCGCGAGACGACGATTCCGCCGCCCCCCTGCGTACGCACCAGCGCGCTCGTCTCGGGCGCCGTCCCGGGGGCGCGGGTGAAGAAGGTGGGCTCCAGGATCTCTTCGGGACTGTGCGTGGTAGGCGGAAAGCGTGGGTCCAGGCTCTCGGGCGGTTGCCGATGGACGCGGCGCGCCCGGTCGTACTTGTACGGCGGCACGCCCTCCCGGGAGAACGATCCGGTCAGCAGATGGAGCACCAGGTCCGGGTTGTGCAGCTGCTGCACCAGCAGATAGCGCGCCGAGGCCGGCCCCGCCGCACCCTCCGGGTCCACAAGCGTGCTGCCCAACCGGTGCCCCAGCAGCCCGGACCCGGTGGCGACCGCCTGCGCGTGCACCCGCCCCGCGGCCGGAGCGGCACCCAGCGCGTCCCGTTCCACGAAAGCGCGCAGCGCGTCCACCGCCCGCTGGTCGACCGGATCGTGTACGTACCACAGCGCGGTGCCCGTCCCGGTACGCAGCGTGCGAGCGCGCTCCCGGCAGTATGCGGCGGCCAGCTCGTGCACGGCGCCCGGCTCCGAACCGTGGTAGACCACCAGCGGGTTGCGGCGGCGCAGCTGCGGGTGCCGGGCCAGCGCCGAGTCCGCCACCTTGTGCCGCGAGCAGGCCGGCACCAGGCTGACGACCCGCACCTGGTCCGGGCCCGCCAGCCCGCATTGCTGGGCGCGCAGTACGGCATCGCGGAGCGCGGTGGCCCGGTTGCCGGACGAGGGCGCCAGCAGCGTGACGTCCTGGCCGGTTCGCCGCACATGCTGCACAGCGCGCGCGACCATCACCAGCGCCCCGCCGGACTGCACCGAACGCGACCCCGGGCCATGGCACATGTCGAGCAGGTGCAGCCGGGTGCCGCGGTAGTCCGGCAGCCGTACGACGCGTGCTGCCGCGGGGGCCAGGAACGAGCGCAACGGGCCGTCGAGCGGCGGGAGTTCGCCGTCAGGGGTGAAGGCGGCGGGGTCCTGCGGGGCGGCCGGTTCCGCGGCAGCCGTGCCCTCGTGCAGCGCGCGCACGAGGGCACGGACGGTGTCCCAGTGGCGGGTCAGCGGCTGACCGGGCGGTGCCTGCTGCTGCGGGGCAGCGGTGAGGCCGGTGTGCGCGGCGAGGTCCGGATGGGCAGCGAGGCCGGTGTGCGCGGTGAGAGTCATGGATGGTCCCCCTCTGGTCGACTCCTGGTCCGGGTCGCCCCTCTCGACACCCCGCCCTTGTCCCCTTACGCTGAAATCACCGTCACTGGTCTGACATAAAACGACTTCGGTGATTCCTCGGAAATGCGGCGGTGAGCCGCAGGGAAAGGTAACCCGGCGGGGTCGAGGGCCGGTTGAAGCCGGTCGGACCGACCCCGCACGCGCCCGAGGAGTCGTCGATGACCCAGCCCTCCATGCCCGTGCTGGAATCCGTCACCCGCACGTGGCCCGACCTCGAGGCCGCGCACGAGAGGGCCGCGGGCGCCGCCGTTGCGCTGCTGCACAGCCGCACCGATCTGCTGAGCGCCCTCACCCGGCTCGCCACCTATGCCAGTGCCCGCGACGAACTGCTGCGCTCGCTGCGCGCGATGGCCGGAGCGCCCTGGGAGCTGGCCCGCACGGGAGTGCCGCAGCTGTCCCGGATCTCCGTCGTCCTCCCGCAGCACACCGCGCTCTACTCCTACGTCCGCGACTGCCTGGTGCCCGCGCTCTACTGCGACGAGGTAGTGGTACGGCCCACGCCGCGGATCCGGGAGACGTCCTATGAGGTGCACCAGACCATCAGCCGCAGGCTGGAACCGCAGTTGGCGGCGCGCATCCGGTTCACCGACGCCGACGAGAGCGACTTCATGCCCGTCTGCGCGGAGTCCGACGCCGTCGTCCACACCGGCTCCGCCGAGGCCGGCAGCCGGCTGCTGACCCGGGTCGGCGACGGACCGCTCATCCTCCACTCCGGGCACGCGCCCAACCCGCTGATCGTCGGCCCGCGCACCGACCCGGCCGCCGCCTGCCGTGCCGTGCTGCGCGCCCGGCTGTACAACTCCGGGCAGGACCGGCGCTGTCCCGATGTGCTGTTCGTCCACAGGCTGCGGCTGAACGCGCTGGTCGAGCAGTTGCGCGCCGAGCTGTCCGTGCTGACGGTCGGTGCCCGCAGCTGGCCCGACGCCGTCCTCACCGCGCTCACCTACGGGGAGGCCGTGCAGGGTGCGGCCCGGTTCCTGGACGAGCACGCCGACCGGGTGGTGGCGGGAGGCGGAACCGATCCGGAGCGGATGCAGGTGGAGCCCTCCCTCCTCGTCTTCGACGAGGATCCCGGCTTCCATCCGCCGCAGCTGGCCGGGCCGCTGTTCTGTGTCGTCCCCTATGAGGACCCCGAACTGCCGCGGGCCTGGGCGCGGCATCCGGTGGAGCTGGAGCGGGGGATGTACGCGGCGGTGCTCGGTGAGCCGCGGCTGACAGGACAGACCCTTGGTACGGCTGTCGTCCTGCGTGATGCCACGCCTTTTGATGCGGAGGACGGGAATCAGCCGTTCGGCGGGTATGGCGTGCAGGCCAGCGGGGTGCGGTGGGAGGGGCGGTTGATCGGGCGTCCGCTGTTGCTGTCGCGGGAGGTCGCGCAGCGCCGGGCGGTGATTACGGGCCCGCTGCGGTAGCCGGTCTGGAGAGGGGCTGCCCCTTGCTGCCGTTCGCAGGCTTGCGGGTGCGTTGTGGCTTGTCGCGCAGTTCCCCGCGCCCCTGACGGGGCGCGTCCGCGTCCCCCTGCCGGGCACGCAAGACCTCGCCGGACGCGGCATTGAGTGGGGCTGTAGAGGGTGCTGGCACGCTGCGCGGGAGGCCCGCCGAGCGAATGGGACGGGCTGCTCCAGACCTTTCCGAAGGAGGCGACGGTGGCACACCGGACGCTCATAGTGGCGCGGATGGAGCCGGGCAAGGCCGACTCCATCGCGCGGATCTTCGAGGAGTCGGACGCGACCGAACTCCCCCACATGGTGGGGGTGGCGCGGCGGACGCTCTTCACCTTCCACGACCTGTACTTCCACCTCGTCGAGGCGGACGACGACATCACCCCCAACCTCTACCGCGCCCGCAGCCACCCCCTCTACGACGACATCAACACCCGCCTCGCGCAGTGCGTGTCGCCCTACGACCCGAACTGGCAGGAGCCCAAGGACGCGATGGCCAACCCGTTCTACGTATGGACGAAAGACGGAGGGAGGATCCAGTGAGCGAGTTCACCCAGCGTGAGCTGGCCGCGAAGCTGCTGGAGTGCGCGGGCGAGGCCGACGATGTCGACATCGCCGACGAGGCGGCTCTGGACGTGCCGTTCCTCGAACTCGGTTACGACTCGCTCGCGCTGCTCCAGGTGACCGGGGTCATCAAGCGCGAGTACGGCGTCGAACTGTCCGACGACGCCGTGGTGGAGGCGGAGACGCCCCGGCTGCTGCTCAAGATGATCAACGCCAACCTGCCCGATGCGGCATGAGCGGCGGAACAGCAGCCGGTACGGAAACCGGTGTGCTGCCCGCGCCGGGGCTCGCCGGCAAGCGTGTCCTGGTCACGGGCGGCACCCGCGGCATCGGACGTACCACGGTGCTGGCCTTCGCCGAGGCGGGTGCCCGCCTGGTCGTCGCCCACCGCACGGCTGGTGACGAAGCGCGCACGCTGGCCGAGGCACTGACGGCGACCGGCGTGGAACACCACCTGGTACGCGCCGATGTCACCGATTCGCAGGACGCCGCCCGCCTCGCCGAGGAGTGCGGGAGGCAGCTGGGCGGTCTCGACGTGCTGGTCAACAACGTCGGCGTCGACGGGCACAGCAAGTTCGCCGACCTGGACGAGACCGAGTGGCACCGGCTGATGGACTCCAACGTCACCTCCGCCTACCTGGTCACCCGTGCCGTCCACGATCTGCTGGCCGACGGCGCCTCGATCGTCAACGTCGGCGCCTCGGTCGCCCTGCGGGGGCGGGCACTGGGCACCCACTACTCCGCCTCCAAGGCAGCACTCGTCGGTTTCGGTCGCGCTCTGTGCAAGGAGGTCGGCAGCCGGGGCATCCGCGTCAACACCGTGGCGCCCGGCGTCACCGGGACCGAGGACGAGCCGGGTGCCGGCCTGCCGCCGCAGCTCGTCGAGCGCCTCGCCGGGATGACGGCACTGGGCCGCCTGGGCACCGCGGCGGACGTGGCGGGCGCGGTCCTCTACCTCGCGGGTGACACCTCCCGCTACATCACCGGCGCCACGCTCACAGTCGATGGAGGAATCTGATGCCCTACGCGGCAATCACCTACCGGGTCAAGCCCGGCCACGAGGAGGAGATCGCGGAGATCTTCGCCAACTTCAAGCGCGTCGACACCCCCGATCTGACCGGCGACGACGGCCAGGCGGCCGGTCGGCTGCTGGGCACAGGCGTCTTCATCAAGGACGACGTGATGGTGCGCGTCATCCACTACGAGGGCGACTTCGCGGCGGTCGGCAAGCACATGGCGCAGCAGAAGGGCGTCCACATCCTGGAGGAAAAGCTCCAGCCCTACCTCGCCGAGGAGCGCGACACCTCCTCCCCGGCAGCCTTCGCCGCCTACTTCCGCGACGCCACGATGCGGTCCATCGCCCAGCTGACCGTGGACACGCACCCCGCCGGGAGCTGACCTGCGATGAGGATGGACGCTGTCCTCGGAGTGGCCGTTCTCCTCGGCAGCGGCGTCACGGCGGGGGTCCTCTTCGCCGTGGCGCTCAGCGTGCTGCCGGCGCTGTTCGCCATGGAGACCGGCACCTATGTGCATGCGCACAAGCTGCTGGGGCGGAACTGGGACCCCACCATGCCGGTCGTCGTGTTGACGTCCACGGCGCTGGCCGTCGCCCTCGCCTTCGTGGCCGACAGCACCTTCGCCCGCACGCTGTTCGCCGCCGCGGCAGTGCTGCTGCTGGGCGTCTCGGCCGTCTCCCACCTGTGCAACGTCCCCATCAACCGGCGGGTCAAGGCCGTGCCGGACCCCACAGCGCTGCCGGACGACTGGGAGGACCCCCGCCCCCTGTGGCGGCGCTGGCACTTGCTGCGTACCGCGTTGTCCCTCGTCGCCCTGGTGCTGAACGCCGCGGCGGTGACGGTCGCCTAGTCGCTCGCGTACCCGGCGTCGGGGTGCTGCGCTTGCCCACCCTGCGCCTGGGGGTACCCCCTGCTCGAAGAGCTTGGGGGAGCAGACTGCCCAAGCGCAGCAGGGGGACGCGGACGCGCCCCGTAAGGGGCGCGGGGAACTGCGCGAGCAACCACAACGCAACCCGCACGCCGCAGTCGGCAGACAGGGGCACCCCCTTAGGCGCGGTGGCCGCTCATCACCGCCAGACTTTCATCGCGAATCGGCCGGGAGGTATCGCGGTCGGGCCGATAGGGGCCCAGCTCAGCGACGGGCGCGGAGGTAGTCAACTCCCGGGCCGCGAGGGCGGCCAGCAGCGGCGCCAGGGTCACCCCACTGTGCGTCGTAATGGTGTAAAGGCCGGGCGCCTCCGGATGCGGGCCGACCAGGGGGAGGCCGTCCTCGGGGACGGGGCGGACCCCGATGCGGGTCCCGGACAGTGCGCGGAAGGCGGGCAGCAGTGCGGCGCACCGGCTGAGCAGGTCCGCCTCGGGAGGTACGGGGGTCTCCGCGGTCGGGGCGAGGAGGGCGTCGACCGGCCAGGAGATGGCGCAGACCCGGTTGCCCGGCGCCGGGCGCAGATCCACGCCGGGCGTCGCGACGATGGCCCGCAGCGGGTCGGCCAGCGGCACGGACTCGCCCACCAGCCCGGGGATCTGCCGCAGCGGCAGCCGTACCCCGGCCAGTTCGGCGATGCGCCCGGCGTCGGGCCCCGCGCAGTTGACGACGTGGTCGGCCTCGAAGCGCCGGCCCCGCGCCTCGGCGCCCCGTACCCGCCCGCCGTCCAGCAGCAGAGCGGTGACGGGGCTGTCGTAGCGGATGTCGGCGCCCAGGGCCGCGGCACGGTCGAGCAGCGTACGGGCGAGGAGGGGCGCGTCGTACCAGGCCGCTTCGTCGTGTACGACAAGCTCGGGCGCGCGGCAGGCCGCGGGGTCGACACCGGGCGCGAGGGTGCGCAGTTCGCCGGGATCGGCGGTGCGGCACGGGTGCCCCCAGCCGGCCAGGCGCTCGGCACGTGCGCGGAGGGTGCGCTGTTCCTCCTCGGTGTGGCCCCACTGGACGAGCGGTGCGGGGTGCCGCCAGCCGGCGCTGCCTCCGGTGGCGCGGACCTCCTCCTCCAGTTCGCGGTGGAGGGCCGCGCTGCGCTGGTTGAGCAGGAAGTAGGAGTGCGGGGTCTTCAGATGGGTGACATCGATGGAGAAGGTGGCGCTGGAGGTGCCCGGCGTACGGCCTCCGGCGTCCAGGACGGTGACGCCGACGCCCGCCTCGGCCAGTCTGTGGGCCGTGGCTGCGCCGATCACTCCGGCGCCGATGACGACGGCTCGGGTGGTCATTGAGTAACTCCCTTGGGGGGTGACGGTTTGCGAAGGGGTGCCGGTCACAGAACCTTGCTGAGGAAGGCGCGGGTGCGTTCATGGCGCGGGGCGGCCAGTACGTCCGCCGGCCGGCCGGTCTCGACGACGACCCCGTCGTCCATGAACACCAGCGAGTCGCCGACCTCCCGAGCGAAGCCCATCTCATGGGTGACGACGACCATGGTCATGCCGTCCTCGGCGAGCGACCGCATCACCTCCAGCACCTCTCCGACGAGTTCGGGGTCGAGCGCGGAGGTGGGCTCGTCGAAGAGCATCAGCTCGGGCTCCATGGCCAGGGCACGGGCGATGGCCACCCGCTGCTGCTGGCCGCCGGAGAGCTGCGCGGGGTAGCTGTGTGCCTTGTCGGCCAGCCCGACGCGGTCGAGCAGCTCTTTGCCGCGTGCCCGTGCCTGCTCCTTCGGTTCCTTCCTGACCTGGACGGGAGCCTCGATGACGTTTTCCAGCGCGGTCATATGCGGGAAGAGGTTGAAGCGCTGGAAGACCATGCCGATGCCCTGGCGGCGCCGGGCGACGGCCTTCTCGCTCAGCTCGTACAGCTTGCCGTCCCGCTCTTCGTAGCCGACGAGTTCGTCGCGCACATACAGCCGGCCCCGGTCGATGCTCTCCAGATGGTTGATGCAGCGCAGAAAGGTGGACTTGCCGGAGCCGGAGGGGCCCACCAGGCACATCACCTCGCCGGGCGCGACGGTCAGCTCGATGCCCTTGAGTACTTCGGTGCGGCCGAAGCTCTTGTGCACGCTCTCGGCTCTGATCACGGCGGGGGTCATGGTCGAGGTCGCTGCTGGGGTCACAGTGCCTTCTCCTCACGGTGGTTCCGGGCTGCGGCGCGCAACCGCTGGAGCGGGGTGGGCGGCAGATCACGGCTGGCGCCGCGGCCGAAGCGCCGCTCCAGATAGAACTGGCCGACATTGAGCACGGAGGTCGCCACCAGGTACCAGAAGCAGGCGACGACCAGCAGCGGGACCTGCTGGAAGTTGCGCGAGTAGATGCCCTGGATGGAGGTCAGCAGCTCCGGTACGGCGATGGCGAAGACCAGCGAGGTGGTCTTCAGCATGGAGATCGCCTGGTTGCCGGTGGGCGGGATGATGATGCGCAGCGCCTGCGGCAGCACGATGCGGCGCAGGGTCTGCCCCCGGGACATGCCCAGCGCCTGGGCCGCCTCGTTCTGGCCGTCGTCCACGGAGGTGATGCCCGCGCGGACGATCTCGGCCATGTACGCGGCCTCGTGCAGCCCGAGGCCGAGGACGGCGGCGGTGAGCTGGGTGATGAGGGTGTTGGTGTCGGCCTGGACGAACGTCGGCCCCCAGGGGATGCCGAGCCCGACGGTGGGGACGACCGCGGACAGGAAGTACCAGAACAGCAGCTGGACCAGCAGCGGGGTGCCGCGGAAGATCCAGATGTAGCCCCAGCTCAGCCGGGACAGGATCGGGTTCGTGGACATCCGCAGGATGGCGAGGACGACACCGCCGACGATGCCGAGCGCCATCGCGAGCGCCGTCAGCAGCAGCGTGGTCCGCAGCCCTTCCATGATCACAGGGGAGAACAGGAACTCGCCGACGGTCCCCCACTGCATCCGCGGGTTGGTGATCCAGCCCTCCAGCAGGAAGACCAGCAGGAAGGTGATGACGACCGCGGCGACGCGCAGCCCTGGACGGCGCAGCGGGACGGCGGTCAGCGACTCGGCCGCGCTGCCACGGTCCGCTCGGGCGAGGGTCTGGCTCATGCCGCGCCCCCGTTCACCGTGGCGCGCTCAAGGGCACCCGACTCGATGTCCCATGCTTTGAGGATCTTCGCGTAGGTGCCGTTGTCGATCAGTTTCTGCAGGGCACCGCGGATGGCCCGGACCAAGGTTCGTTCCTCCTTGTTGATCAGGATTCCGTAGGGCAGGAAGCGATACGGCTTGCCGGCCGTGCGGAGCCTGCCGTGCGACATCTCCGCCTGGTAGATGACGGTGGGGGTACCGCCGACGAAGGCGTCCGCGCGGCCCGTGGACAGGGCCTGGAAGCAGCCGACGGAGTCGGGGAAGACCAGTTTCTCCAGCTCCGGCTTGCCGGCCGCCGCGCACTTCTTGGCCTGCGCCGCCACGTCGTCCACCTGCGAGGTGCCCTGCTCGACGGCGACCTGGCTGCCGCACAGGCTGGAGAGGGAGCGGATGTTTCCGGCGGCCTTCTCGGAGGCCAGGATCGAGCTGCTGGTCTTCATGTAGTCGACGAACGTGACCTGTGACTGGCGTTCCTTCTTGTCGAGCATGGCCTGGATCGCCACGTCGTAGCGGTGGGACCGGACGCCGCCGATGATGCTGTCGAAGTTCGCCTGCACCAGGCGGACGCGGACGCCGAGGATCTGGCCGACGGCACGGATGAGGTCGGGTTCGGCGCCGATGACGGTCTTGTTGTCGATGTCCAGCAGGGACAGCGGCGGATAGTCGTTGCCGACGGCCGAGGTGAGGCTCCCTTTGTCGCGGATGTCCTTGGGGAGCAGCGCACGGAGTGCGGGGTCGGTGCGCTGCTCGGGCACCTTGGACCGGTTGACGGTGTCGGTGCCGCCACACGCCGTCACGGTCGAGGTGATCAGCGCCGCGAGCGCGAGGGGAAGTGCGGTGGCGCGGGCCCGCGGATACCTTCCGGGCACGGTGCCTCCCTTCTTCAGCTGCTGGTCAGACGACCGGTGCAGGGCTGGTGGACGCCCAATCTGCGGGATGGCGGAGGTCCGGGCAAGGTCAGAGAGAGTGAACGTTGCCAGACAGGGTGTTAAGTTCAACTGATGCTGACCCCACCGCAGCTGCAAGCCATATGCGAGGTCGTCGCCGCCGGATCCTTCCGAACGGCGGCGCAGCGCCTCGGCTACACGCCCTCCGCCGTCTCGCAGCAGATCTCCACCGTCGAGCGTGCCCTGGGCGTTCCGCTCTTCGAGCGCTCACCGCGCAGCGTGCGCCCCACTCCGGCCGGGCTCCAACTGGCCCGGCGTGCGGGACGACTGCTGGCCGACCTGGCGGCGACGGAGAACGAGCTGCGCGCCTACGCCGCCGCCGAGCGCGGGCGGCTGCGGCTGGGCAGCTTCTGGTCGGCGGGGTTCCGGCTGGTGCCGACGGTGCTGACGGGGTTCCTCCGCGACCGGCCCGAGGTGGAGGTCCGCTACGAGGAAGGTGACCCGAAGGTCACGGTGCCTGCCGTGCTGGAGGGACGGCTCGACCTGGCGGTGATCTTCGAGTACGGCGTGGTGCCGCACAGCTGGCCCGAAGGACTGGAGCACACGCTGGTCCTGGAAGAGCCGCTCTATCTGCTCCTCCCCGCCGGGCACCCGCTCGCCGGCCGGCCGCACATCCGGCTCGCCGAACTGCGGGACGAGCGCTGGATCAGCTACCACGAGGACACCGACGCCGCCCGCTGTCTGCGGCACATCTGCGCGGCAGGCGGCTTCCTGCCCGAAGTCCTCTTCCGTACGAACGACTACAACCTGCCCTACGAACTGGTCCGGCAGGGCCTGGGAGTGGCGATCGCACCCCAGCTGGCCGTCCCGGACCCGCCGGCCTCGCCCGGCACCTCCGGCACGCGCCTGGTCCGGCTCACCGACCCCACGCACACCCGCCGCGTCTACGCCACCCGGCGCACCACCGACCCCAACCCGTTCCTGCCCCAGGCCCTCACTCACCTGCACACCGCAGCGTCCGGTCTGCCCGAGCGGGCCGAGGGGGAGTGCCACACGGTCACCGGGTGATCTTCATCTGGCCCATCATGCCCATCTGGAGGTGCCCCATCAGATGGCAGTGGTACATGTACAGGCCCTCGTAGTCGCCGAAGCGGAGCTGGATGCGCGCCGACTCGCCGGCCATGACGGTGATCGTGTCCTTGAGCCCGGCCTCCGCCGCCGCGGGCGGCTTGCCGTTGCGGTCGAGGATCTTGAAGGCGTCGAGGTGGGGGTGCATGGAGTGCGGAATGCCGAACTGGGTGTCGGCATTGGTGATCTTCCAGGTCTCGGTGACGCCGAGCTTCGGCCGGATGTCGACGCGGTTGATGTCGAACGGCTTGTTGTTGATGAGGTGTTCGCCCGTCTCCGGGTCGAAGGACATGGTGAACTCGCGCTCGATCTCGGAGGTCCCGAAGTCCGGTGCGGGCCGTAGTTTCGACGGCACACTGCTCGGGTCGTCGGCGTCGCGGACCACGTCGAAGCGCATGACCTCAGGCGATTCACCCTCGTACGGGTAGGCGTTGTTGAGCACCAGCTTCCGGCCGACGCCGTAGCGGGCGAAGTCGACGACGATCTCGTGCCGTTCGCCCGGCCACAGCTGGAGCAGCCGGGTGGTGACGGGCGCCGGAAGCAGCCCGCCGTCCGTCGCGATGTGCGTGAACTCCTCGCCCTCGCCCTCGCCCAGCTGGAGCAGGAACAGCCGCTCGTTGGAGGTGTTGACCAGCCGCAGCCGGTATTTGCGGGCCGCCACCTCGAAGAAGGGCCGCGGCCGGCCGTTGACGAGGATGGTGTGGCGGTTCTCGAAGCCGTGCAGGTCCCACACCAGCGCGCCGTTCTCCGCCAACTCGGCGTCACGCAGCTGAAGCGCCACGTCGTACTGCCCCTTGGGCAGCGGCAGGCTCTCCTCGAACTCGTCGGTGACGATGTAGGTGGCCGCCAGCCCGCGGTAGGCGTTCTCCGCGTGCCCGTGGTGGGTGTGGTCGTGCATCCAAAGGGTGGCGGCGTCCTGGGCGTTGGGGTAGCGGAAGATCCGCCGGCCGCCGGGGTCCACCTGGTTCCTGGGATGGCCGTCCGAGCCCTCCGGGGTGTGGCCGCCGTGCAGATGCATGGAGAACGGCACGTTCAGCCTGTTGATCTGCTCGATGACCACCGGCCTGCCCCGCCGGGCCACGATCAGCGGGCTCATCGTCCCGTTGAAGGAGCGGATCCGGGTCGTGGTGCCCGGCAGTACGGTGACGTCGGCCTCCCGGGTCGTGAGCCGGTAGAAGTCGTGGCCGGCCAGCCGCACCGGGCGGAGCGGGGCGGGCACCTTGAGCGGTGTGGTGAACGGTGACGCGGCCGCCCGTGCGGTGCCCGACCTGCTGCCGACGACGAGGCCGGCCGGTACGGCGGCCAGCACCCCGGCCGCGGTACCGGCCCTGAGCACGTTTCTGCGTGTGAGCAAGGAAAGCTCCTTCTTGCGGTCAGGCGGCGTCCCGCACCGACATCTGCGCCATGCAGGTCAGCAGCGAGCGGCGGAACGTGGCGACGAAGCCCTCGACCGTGTCGGTGGCACGGGGCCGGGACAGATAAGGCGCCAGCTTCTCCTCCACCTCGCGCACCCCCGGCTGGGTCGCCATATGGCGGGCGATGGCCTCCAGGTCGCCCTGGTACTCGATCACCCGGACCATCGTGTCGTCGCGGATGAAGACGGCGGTGGACAGGATGCGTGCCGCCTCGCCGCCCGCCTCGTCCTGGACGACGGGCGAGCCCACCCGCCGGAAGCTGCCGAAGATCTCGGAAATCTCCTTCTCGTACCCCGCCTTGATGTCGTAGGTAATGGCGGCGAACGGCATGGGCTGCTCCTCGCTATTCGCGGACATGGGCGCCCATCTCGCCGCACGCCACTCGCCGAGCACTTGAGCCCCACTCGGGAGGGCCGCGCCCCATAAGGGGCGCGGGGAACTGCTCCCCCAGACTCCGTCCGGGAGGTGCCCCCACAAGCCACGGTGGCCCGCAGCCCGCGAACTACGGGCAGGGGCACCCCGCATCGGCACCGGGAGGGCCATCAATGACGGTTCGAGCGGACTTGTAGGCGCGACTGCAACGGTGCCCGCGCTGGGCGAGGGGGCAGCCACTCGGCGATACCAGCCAAGGACGCGCTGGGCGAGGGGGCAACCACCCGGCGGCACCAGCCAAGGACACCGAAGGAGGCGGGGGTCAGTGACCACCGAGATCACGCGCACCGTCCGGGTGCACGCCGACGACGTCGAGGCCAACACCCGGCGGGGCGGCGACATCAGGACCACGCTCAGCCCGAAGACGACGGGATGCACCAGCGGCTTCGGCGGAGTGCTGAACCTGGCGCCGGGCGAGCACGTCACCGAGCACTACCACCCTTACTCCGAGGAGTTCCTGCACATCGTCACCGGCCGGCTGGAGATGACGATGGACGGGCAGGTCGTACAGCTCGGCCCGGGCGACTCGCTGCTGGTGCCCATCGGCGTACGGCACCGGCTGGTCAACACCGGAACCGAGCCCGCGCACGCCGCCTTCCACCTCTCGCCGCTGGCGCCCCGGCCCGACCTGGGGCACGTGGACACCGAGAAGGTGAGCAGGCCCGAGCAGCCCAACCCGTCGGTCGGCGGTGCCTCGTGACCGGTCGGACAGCTACCGGCCGCCGCGCGGTCGTCACCGGCATCGGCGTGGTGGCGCCCGGCGGCGTCGGCCGGGAGGCGTTCTGGAAGCTGCTGTCCGACGGCCGCACCGCGACCCGCCGCATCTCGCTGTTCGACCCCACGGGCTTCCGCTCCAGGATGGCGGCCGAGGCCGACTTCGACCCCGTCGCGGCGGGGCTCGCTCCCCGGCAGATCCGCCGGATGGACCGGGCCGCGCAGTTCGCCGTCGTCAGCACCCGCGAGGCGGTCGAGGACAGCGGATACGACTTCGCCGCCGCCGATCCGGCCCGTACCGGGGTGAGCATCGGCAGCGCCGTGGGCTGCACCATGGGCCTGGAGGAGGAGTACGTCCTGCTCAGCGACGCCGGCAAGCACTGGCTGGTGGACCACACCTACGGAGTGCCGCATCTGTACGGCTACATGGTGCCCTCCACGCTCGCCGTCGAGGTCGCCTGGGAGGTCGGCGCCGAGGGCCCGGTCGCGCTGATCTCCACCGGCTGCACCTCAGGGCTGGACTCCATCGGGCACGGCGTGCAGCTGATCGAGGAAGGCAGCTCCGATGTGGTGCTGGCCGGGGCGACCGACGCGCCGCTCTCCCCGATCACCTCCGCCTGCTTCGACGCCATCAAGGCCACCTCGCCCAACAACGACGACCCCGAGCACGCCTCCCGCCCCTTCGACGCCGAGCGGGACGGCTTCGTCCTCGGCGAGGGCGCCGCCGTCCTCGTACTGGAGGAGAAGGCGGCGGCCGAGGCGCGCGGGGCGCGGATCTACGGCGAGATCGTCGGCTACGCGGGCCGCAGCAACGCCTTCCACATGACCGGACTGAAGGCCAACGGACGGGAGATGGCCGAAGCCATCCGGGTCTGTCTCGACCGCGCGCGGCTCGACCCCACCGCCGTCGACTACATCAACGCACACGGCTCCGGCACCAAGCAGAACGACCGCCATGAGACGGCCGCGTTCAAGCGCAGCCTGGGTGAGCACGCCTACCGGGTCCCGGTCAGCTCCATCAAGTCGATGGTGGGCCACTCGCTGGGCGCCATCGGCTCCATCGAGGTGGCGGCCTGCGCCCTCGCGCTCGACCGGCAGGTCGTGCCGCCCACCGCCAACCTGCACAACGCCGACCCCGAGTGCGACCTGGACTACGTACCGCTCACCGCGCGCGAACACGACCTGGATGTGGTGCTCAGCGTCGGTAGCGGCTTCGGCGGCTTCCAGAGCGCCACCGTGCTGGCCAGGCCCGGAGTTGTGGCGTACGAGGGGAGGGCCGCATGAGCCCCACCGCGACCGCTCAGGCAACGCCCGGCTCCGCGACCGGCGTCACCACCCCGACCCGGGCCCCCGTGATCACCGGGCTCGGCGTGCTGGCACCCACCGGCATCGGCACCGAGGAGCACTGGAGCTCGGTGCTGGCGGGCCGCTCGGCCATCGACCGGATCACCCTGTTCGACCCGACGCCCTACCCGGTACGGCTCGCCGGGCAGGTGCCCGGGTTCGTGGCCAAGGAGCGGGTGCCCAGCAGGCTCATCCAGCAGACCGACCGCTGGACCCATCTGGGGCTCGCGGCGGCCGAGGCCGCCATCGCCGACGCCGGGGTCACCCCCGCCGAACTGCCCGAGTACGAGATGGCCGTGGTCACCTCCAGCTCCTCCGGCGGCACCGAGTTCGGCCAGCACGAGATGGAGAACCTCTACCAGCACGCACCCGACTGGGTGGGCGCCTACCAGTCCATCGCCTGGTTCTACGCGGCCACCACCGGCCAGATCTCCATCCGGCACGGACTGCGCGGCCCCTGCGGAGTGCTGTGCTGCGAACAGGCCGGCGGGCTGGATGCCATCGGCCAGGCGCGGCGGCTGATCCGTACCGGCGCCAAGCTGGTGATGACCGGCGGCACCGATGCCTCCCTGTGCCCGTACGGGCTGACGGCGCAGCTGACCACCGGGCAGCTGTCCACCGTGCAGGACCCGGCCCGCGCCTATCTGCCCTTCGACGCCGAGGCGTCCGGCTATCTGCCCGGCGAGGGCGGTGCGCTGCTCGTCGTCGAGGACGCCGACGCCGCCGAGGCCCGCGGTGCCGAGCACATCTACGGCCACGTACTGGGCTACGCCGCCGCTTTCGACCCCCCGCCGGACTCGGAACGCGGTCCCGTGCTGGCCCGTACCGTCCGCACCGCGCTGGCCGATGCCCAGCTGGACGCCGCCGATGTGGATGTGGTCTTCGCCGACGCGCTCGGCGTTCCGGAGGCGGACCGTGCCGAAGCCGAGGCGCTCGCCGAGGTGTTCGGACCGCGCGGAGTACCGGTCACCGCGCCCAAGACGCTCACCGGCCGGCTCTACGGCGGGGGAGCCGCACTGGACGCCGCCACGGCGCTGCTCGCACTGCGCGACCAGACCGTCCCGCACACCGCGGGCCCGGCCGCGGCAGCGCCCGGATACGAGATCGACCTGGTGCTCGGCGAGCCCCGCCGGACCGCACTGCGTACCGCGCTGGTCGTCGCGCGCGGCCACGGCGGCTTCAACGCCGCACTCGTGCTGGGGCACCCGCAGGGACAACCCGAGAAGTGAGGAGGGACCGCCATGGCGGGCCACACCGACAACAGCATCGTCATCGACGCGCCGATGGACCTGGTCTGGGACATGACCAACGACCTCAAGTCCTGGCCCCAGCTGTTCAGCGAGTACGCGGCAGTCGAGGTGCTGGAGGAGAACGACGGCGAGCAGGGCCGCGAGATCATCTTCCGGCTCACCATGCACCCCGACGAGGACGGCAACGCCTGGAGCTGGGTCTCCAAGCGCGTCCCCGACCCGAAAGCCCGCCAGGTGCGTGCCCACCGGGTGGAGACGGGGCCCTTCGAGTACATGAACATCTACTGGGAGTACCTCTCCGAGGGTGACGGCGTGCGGATGCGCTGGGTCCAGGACTTCCATATGAAGGAAGCCGCGCCGGTCACCGACGACGGCATGACCGAGCATCTCAACCGCAACACGGCCATCCAGATGAAGCTCATCAAGGAGAAGGTCGAGGCAGCGGCGGGGCGGTCGTGATCGCGTATCTCGCCCCGCTCGTCGTCCTGCTCAACGGGCTGGCCGCCGGAGTACTGTTCGGCACCCAGCTCGGCGGCTGGCCGCTGCTCGCGGAGCTGCCCGCCGACCGGTATGTGCACGCACACGCGTTCTTCGCCACCCGCTACGACCCGGCCATGCCGATCTGCCTGCTCGGCACCCTGGCCGGGGACATCTGGCTGGCGACGGTCAGCCCGCACGCGGTGGCCCGCGGTCTGTTCGTCGCGGGCGCCGCGCTGGCGGCGGCCACCATCACCATCTCGCTCACCAAGAACGTCCCGGTCAACAAGTGGGTGCGCACCCTCGACCCGGACAACCTGCCCGCCGACTTCGCCGACCACGACCCGCGCCGGCACTGGGGCACCTGGAACCAGCGCCGCAGCGCGCTGACCGTCCTCGCCCTGGTCGCCAACTGCGCGGCCCTCACGCTGCTGCTGTGACAGACGACCGCTTAAGGAGAAACTCATGGATCTCGGCCTCAAGGGCAAGAAGGCCCTGGTCACCGGCGGTACCAGGGGAGTGGGCCGGGGCATCGCGCTCGCCCTGGCCGAGGCCGGCGCCGATGTGCTGACCTGCTACCAGCAGGAGAGCGAAGCCGTTGCCTCGCTGGAGGCGGCCCTCAAGGAGACCGACGGCGACCACCACGTGGTCTGCGCCGACGTCTCCGACCCCGACAGCGTCGGCGCACTGATCGCCGAGGCCCGCACCCGCTGGGGCCGGCTCGACCTGGTCGTCAACAACGCGGGCGCCATCAGCCACATCCCCTACACCGAGCTGCCGCTTCAGGAGTGGCGGCGCATCGTCGACACCAACCTCACCGGCGTCCACCTGGTCACCCAGGCGGCGCTGCCGCTGCTGCGCGAGGGCTCGTCCGTCGTCAGCATCGGCTCCAAGGCGGTGGAGGCGGGCATCCCGCTGCGCTCCCACTACACCGCGACCAAGGCGGCGCTGGTGGGCCTGAACCGTTCGCTGGCCAAGGAGTTCGGCAGTAAGGGCATCCGCTTCAACGTCGTCGCGCTCGGCGTCATCGAGACCGAGAACCTGCACAAGATGCCCGAGGACCAGCAGAAACTCATGATCGAGCGGTACAGCGCCAAGACCGCGCTGGGCCGGCTCGGCACCCCCGACGAGGTGGCCGGCGCCGTTCTCTGGCTGGCCAGCGACCTTTCCCGCTATGTCACCGGCGCCACCATCGGCGTGGACGGAGGGATCTCCTGATGCTTACGGAAACCCAGCGCGAAGGCCAGTTCCGGGTGCTGCTGCGGATGCAGATCAACCCGGGCATGGAGGCCGACTTCGAGAAGGTGTGGCGCGGCAGCACCGAGGCCGTCACCGGCCACCCCGCCTGCCTCGGCCAGTGGCTGTCCAAGTCGGCGGACGAGGAGTCCACCTACTACATCGTCAGCGACTGGATCGACGAGCCCGGCTTTCGCGAGTTCGAGACCAGTGAGGCGCACCTCGCCCACCGCGAGCGGCTGCACCCCTACCGCTCCCAGGGCTCCTTCAACACGATGACGGTCGTCGCGCACGTACCCGGCAAGGCGGGCACGGATGCCCGCTGAGGTCCGCGTACTGGTCTACCAGGCGGCCTACGACGACGAGCAGCTGGCCGCGGTGCGCGCGGCGTACCACCAGGTCAGCAAGCGGATGGCGGAGACACCCGGCATGCTCGGCAACGAGCTGCTGCGCTCACCCGCCGACCCCACAGCGCTCGTCGTCGTCAGCCGCTGGTCCGACATGGCGGCCTTCCGCGAGTGGGAGGAGGGCGCCACCCACAAGGACGACACATCGCCGCTGCGCCCGTACCGGGACACACGGCTGAAGGTGCCGTTCGGCATCTACGAGGTGGATGCGGAGTACTGATGACAACCTCCACCGTGCTGAAGACGGAACAACCCTCCTGGGTCTCGTGCACCAGTTGCCGCTCCCTCGTCTACGGCAAGCGGTACAAGCGCCTGCTGCACGTGTGCCCCGAGTGCGGGGCACACGCCCGCCTGGACGCGCCCGCGCGCATCGCGCAGCTCTTCGACGAGGGCAGCATCCACTACCTCGACGTACCGAAGACCCAGCACAACCCCCTCGACTTCGTGGACCAGCGCCCGTACGACGAACGGCTTCAGCAGGCCCGTCACAAGACGGGCCAGCAGGACGCGGTACTCGCGGTACGGGGCCGTATCGAAGGGCGCCCCCTCACCGCGGCCGTGATGGACTTCCGCTTCTTCGGCGGCAGCCTCGGCGTCGCGGCGGGCGAGGCGGTCACCACCGCGGCCGAGCACGCGCTGAAGGACCGCACCCCGCTCCTCCTCGTCACCGCCTCAGGGGGTGCCCGGATGCAGGAGGGGGCGCTGTCGCTGATGCAGATGGCCAAGACCAGCAACGCGCTGGCCGAGCTGGACGAGTCGGGGCTGCTGACCGTCACCCTGGTCACCGACCCGACGTACGGCGGGGTCGCCGCCTCCTTCGCCACGCTCTCCGACGTGGTGGTCGCCGAACCGGGCGCCCGGATGGGGTTCGCCGGGCCGCGCGTCATCGAGCAGACCATCCGCCAGCAGCTGCCCGACGGCTTCCAGACCGCCGAATTCCTCCGCGACCACGGCCTGGTGGACGACGTATGGGAGCGCGGCGAACTGCGCGCCCGGCTGGCCCGGCTGCTCGCCGTCTCCGACACTCCGGCACCGGCCTGGGGAAGCGGCGAGGAGGACCCCGTCGTCCGTGACAGCCAGCTGCTGGACCAACTGCCCGCCTGGGACTGCGTACAGCTCGCCCGCGAGGCGGGCCGGCCCACCACGCTGGAGCACATCGGGTTCTGGCTCGACGGCTTCGTCGAACTGCACGGCGACCGGGCGGGCGAGGAGTGCGCGGCGATCGTCGGCGGGATCGGCTGCCTGGACGGCCTGCCGGTGATGGTCGTCGGGCACCAGAAGGGCCACACCACGGCCGAGTTGGTGGCCCGGAACTTCGGCATGCCCTCGCCCGCCGGCTACCGCAAGGCGGCCCGGCTGATGCGGCTGGCGGCCAAGCTGCGGATTCCCGTCGTCACCCTGATCGACACCCCCGGCGCCTATCCGGGACTGACCGCCGAGGAGACCGGCCAGTCCGGCGCCATCGCCGAGAACCTGCGGCTGATGGGGTCGCTTCCGGTGCCGGTCGTCGCCGTGGTGACCGGCGAGGGCGGCAGCGGCGGCGCGCTCGCGCTGGGCGTCGCCGACCGCGTGCTGATCTGCGCGAACGCGACGTATTCGGTGATCAGTCCGGAGGGCTGCGCGGCAATTCTGTGGAAGAACGCCGCGGAGGCGGCTGTCGCCGCGGATGAACTCGCCCTTGATGCCGCGTCGTTGCTGCGGCTCGGCGTGGTGGACGGGGTGATCCCCGAGCCCGAGGGCGGCGGTCATGTGGACACCGCCGCGCTCAGCGACTCCGTGCGGAGAGCTGTTGTCGCGGCGCTGCGCGAGTTGCGGGCCGCGCCGGATGCGGAGTCGGTGCCGGCGCGGAGACGCCGTTTTCGGTCCTTCGGACTTGCGGAGGGCTAGTGGTGGCCGGTGAGGGGGTGCGTGCCCCTGTGCGTTTCTTGCGGGCTGCCCGTCCGCTGTGGTTGCTCGCGCAGTTCCTCGCGCCCCTGACGGGGCGCCCACGTCCTTCCCCCACTGCGCTTGGGCAGTCTGCGCCAGGGGCGCAGGGTGGGCAAGCGCAGCCCCCATGCCGGGCACGCATTATCAACTGAGAGGCACTCATGAGTGAGCTCACAAAGACACAGGGCTCCGACGACACGTTCGCCGGTCTGGACTATGACGACAACAGCCTTGCCCTCACCGATATCTGCCGGAGCATTGCCGAAGTCGTCCGTGTGGGACCTGACCGGCCGCGCCGGGTGCGGATCGCGCTCGGCGCGGCCAGCGTGGAGGTCGAGTGGGAGAGCGGCCAGACCCCCGCACCGTCGACTGTCCTCACGCCGCAAGGCGAACTCGGCGTCGGGGGGGAGGCCCTCGAAGGGCACCGCGAGTGTGCCCCTCTCGTCGGCACCTTCTACGCCGCTCCCGCGCCCGGCGCACCGCCCTTCGTACAGCCGGGCGACCATGTGGAGAAGGGCCAGCAGCTCGGCATCATCGAGGCGATGAAGCTGATGAACCCGCTGGAGGCCACCCGCCCCGGACGGGTCGTGGAGGTGCTGGTCGGCGACGGCGAACCCGTCGAGTACGGCGAGCCGCTGGTGCTCATCGACCCCGACGCCGCCGACGGCGGCTCGGACGAGGGGGCGTGACATGGGCTTCGGCACTGTCCTGGTCGCCAATCGGGGCGAGATCGCGATACGTGTCATGCGGACCTGCCGCGAGTTGGGCATCCGCACGGTGGCCGTGCACTCCACGGCCGACAAGGACAGCAGCCATGTGCAGGCGGCGGATGCCGCTGTGCAGATCGGCCCGGGGGCGCCCCGTAAGTCGTATCTGTCGGCGCCCGCCGTGATCGAGGCGGCGCTGCGCGCCGGGGCCGACGCGGTGCACCCGGGCTACGGATTCCTCTCCGAGGACCCGGACTTCGCGGAGATCTGCGCGGAGAACGGGCTGACGTTCATCGGCCCGCGCCCCGAAGTGCTGGCCCGGCTCGGCGACAAGGCCGTCGCCCGGTCGCTGATGACGGATGCGGGGCTGCCGGTGCTGCCCGGCAGTCCCGGCACTGTCGACAGCGCCGCCGAGGCGTCCGACCTGGCGTCCCGGATCGGCTACCCGCTGATCATCAAGGCGGCGGCCGGGGGCGGGGGCCGCGGGATGACCGTCGTACGCGGCTCAGCGGATCTGCTGCCCGCCTACCGGCAGACCCGGGCGACCGCGCAGGCGGTCTTCGGCGACAACCGCGTCTACATGGAGCGGTACTGCGACAGCGCCCGCCATATCGAGGTACAGGTTCTCGCCGACGGGCACGGCACCGTACTGCACCTGGGGGAGCGGGACTGCTCCGTACAGCGCCGGCACCAGAAGCTGGTCGAGGAGAGCCCCGGACCCGGACTGCACCCGCAGCTGCGCTCGGCCATGGCCCGGGCCGCGGTCCGCGGTGCGCGTGCCATCGGCTACACCGGCGCGGGCACCTTCGAGTTCCTGGTGCATGACGAGGGCTTCTCCTTCATGGAGATGAACTGCCGCATCCAGGTGGAGCACCCGGTGACCGAGGCGGTGTACGGGGTCGATCTGGTACGCGAGCAGATCCGGGTCGCCTCCGGCGAGGCGCTGACCATGAGCCAGGAGGACCTGGTGCCGCGCGGGGTGGCCGTCGAGTGCCGGGTCAACGCGGAGGACCCGGCACGGGACTTCGCGCCGGCGCCGGGCACCCTGGACGAGTTCGTCCCGCCGGGCGGCCCGTTCGTGCGGGTGGACACCCACGGCCGGGCAGGGTGGAAGGTGCCACCGCAGTACGACTCGCTGCTGGCGAAGGTGATCTGCTGGGCGCCCGAACGGGACGAGGCGCTGGACCGGATGGACCGGGCACTGGCCGAGTTCCGGATCGCGGGACCCGGGGTGCACACCACCATCCCGCTGCTGCGCGAGATCGTCGCCGACCCCGTCTTCCGCGCGGGCCGGCACATCACCTCCTTCCTCGACAGCCGGGGCTGAGCTCGGGCCGGTGGACGGAGCCCGGCGAGGCACCCCGCGCCACCGAGAAGGGCGCCGCCGCAGGCGTACGACAAGAACGTCATGCGCTACGGCATCTTCCGCGCCATCGAACCCGAGTGAGGGAGCCCCGCCACCCCGGTCCGTCACCGTGGCCGGGCGACGGCGGCGGCGAACTCCGCCACCAGGCCGGCTGCTTTGCCCACGCCGCCATCGGCCAACGCACGGATCAGCGGTGAACCGATCACCACCCCGGCCACGCCCGGCCGGCGGACAACGCCGGCAGCCAGGGCGGGCGTGGAGATCCCGATACCGGTGAGGACCGGAGTCGTCGGGGCCGCACGCCGGACGGAGGCAACGAATGAGGACAGGCTGTCGAGGTCCAGGCCGTCGGAGTAGCCCGTGCGTTGACCCGCGACTGCCGGGGCATAGACGAAACCCGTGGCGGCCCGGCAGGTGGCGAGCAACTCGGCTGCCGACGCCTCGCGGGCGGCCAGCAACGGGGCACTGATCCCGGCCTGGGCGGCTGCGGCCGTCCAGGCCGGGACGCTCTCCGGTGGAACGTCGGGGATGAGGCATCCCGCAGCGCCCGATGCAGCCAGCTGGTCGGCTGCGCGCTCCGGGCCGTACGCAAGGACCGTGGCCCAGTAGCTCATCACGATGACGGGCTTGCCGGTGAGCGCGGACACCTGACGCACCGTTGCGAGCGTGACGCCGATGCCGTACCCCGCACGCCGTACCTGGCGATGCGCCGCGGCGATAGCCGGGCCGTCGAGCCACGGATCCGCCGCTGGAGCACCAACCTCCAGCAGACTTGCACCACTTCGCGCATAGGCGACGAGTACGTCCACGCCTGCGCGCTCATCCGGGAAGCCCGCCACCGAGAACGCCCCCAGGACAGGCTGCTGTTCAGCCTGCAGACCGGACAGTCCGGTGGCCGGCCGGCGTGCGTCGGGGCTGGTGGTGCCGCGTATGTCCATGCCAGGCATCATCGAACCCCCGTGCGATCAAGTCCGTATCGACGTGATCATGACTGGTCCCGACGATCAGCGCTACCCTCTTGCGTTGCGTTTGGTTGAACTTTCACAGTGGCCCACCCGGCTTGGGGGGAGTTGCGCCGCGCCAGGGGCGCGGGGAACTGCGCGACCAGCCATGGGGGACGGCGTTGCGGACCTCGGCGACGGCGTGTGCGGCGCCGTGTTCGCTCCTGCCGACGGCTCGCTGCCACTCACGACCAGAGCCCCTGCCCTGAGTTCAGGGCCGGGGCTCCGGTCGTGCGGAAGAGTGGTCGGTCAGCTCTTGGCTTCCTCCGTCTCGCTCTCCTCGCCCCAGCTCTCGTAGCCGCGCACCTCGCGCGGCATCGTCTGGGCGAGCAGTGCGACGACGGCGAGGCCACCGACCGTGAACCACACGAAGCGCCCGAAGGTGTCGGTGAACATCTCGGCGCGGCTGTCGTCGACCGCCTTGTCCACGGCGTGCTGCACCTTGGGGTCGCTGCCGGCCTTCTCGAACACCGGGCCACAGCTCTTCGGCTGCTTGTCGGGGTTCTCCTCCTCGGCGTAGTCGAGGAAGCACGGGCGCAGCTGGGCCGAGAGCTCGCGCGCCTCGGACGCCGAGGCGCCGGCGGCGGTCAACTGGGTGCGCAGCTGCTTTTCGTGCCCGTCGAAGGCGCCGGGTGCGGCGTTGGCGAGTGGCGTGAACAGCAGGACGCCCAGCAGCGCGGCGCCCGTCGCGTTGCCGAGCTGTACGGCGGCGCTCAGCGAACCGGCGGCGGCACCCGCATCCCGGCCCGCCACGTGCGCGCCCGCGACGGTGAAGGCCGGGCCGATGACGCCGCCCATGCCGATGCCCGCCAGGAACAGTCCCGGGGCCAGCTCCCACCAGCTCGCGCCCGGCTCCAGGGCCAGCGCGAACCACAGCATGCCGCCGGCCATCACCACCGCACCGGCGGTGAGCAGATGCCGCCCCAGCTTGCCGACCAGACCGTCGGCGGCGCCGGAGGTGAGCGCTGCGCCGATCGCCCACGGCAGGAAGAGCAGCCCGGTACGCATGGCGCTGTAGCCGAGGCCGATCTGCAGGGTGAGCGAGATCGCGAGGAAGAAGCCGATCATCGTGGCGTCGAAGACGAACAGAACGATGGTCCCCGCGCTGAATCCGGGCTGCCCGAACAGCCGCAACGGCACCAGTGACGAGTCGTCCCTTCGCTCCTTGGCGCGGGCGTGCAGCGCATAGCCGGCCATGACGACCGGCGCTGCGACCATGGCAATGATCATCCAGCTGGGCCACCCGTCGGTGCGCCCCTGCACCAGCGGGTACAGCAGGAGCAGCAGGCTCGCACTGACCAGTACCACTCCGAGGATGTCCATCCGCAGCGGGAAGTCCGATTTCGTCTCCGGCACCAGCATGGAGGCGGCGAACAGCGCGGCAATCCCGATCGGCACATTGACGAGGAAGACCGCGCGCCAGCCGAGTCCCAGCACGTCGTAGGCGACGAACACGCCGCCCAGCAGCGGCCCCGCCACCGCGGCCAGCCCGGTCACGGCGCCGTAGGCACCGCTGGCGCCCCCGCGCTCGCTCGCCGGGAAGATCGCGTAGACCGTTGCCATGATCTGGGGGACCATCAGCGCCGAGGCGATGCCCTGCACCGCGCGCGCGGCCACCAGCGTCTCGACATCGGGCGCGATGCCGCACACCAGCGAGGAGACCGTGAACAGGCCGATGCCCAGCAGGAAGATCCTCTTACGGCCGTAGCCGTCCCCCATCCGGCCGCCGGTGATCAGCCCCAGACCGAACGCCAGGGTGTAGGCCGTCACCACCCACTGGGATGCCGCGTAGCCGGCGTCCAGGTCACCTCGGATGTCGGGTAAGGCGATGTTGACGATCGTGACGTCCAGCAGGTCCATGAAGGCCGCGGCGAGCAGCACCCCGAGCGCCAGCCAGCGCTTGGGGTACGGCCCGGCCGCCGGGGTCACCGAGTTGTCCGCTGTGGTGGTCATGTCTCAAACTCCGCACTGTCGGTGCTATGAGGTTGTGGGCGGTCGGGGGTTTCGGGACGGGTCATGGGCGGGGCCGTCACCAGGCGACGGGCAGCTCGTCCAGACCGCGGATCAGTGACCCCGTACGCCAGGTGAGATCCTCCTCGGGTACCGCCAGCCGCAGGCCGGGAAAGCGGCCGAGGAGCGTGCCGAGCGCGATGTGCAGCTCCATCCTGGCGAGTTGCGCCCCCAGACAGAAGTGGGCGCCGTGTCCCATCGCCAGGTGGTGGTTGGGCTCCCGGTGGAAGTCCAGCTCGTCGGGGTGGTCGAAGGCGGCCGGGTCACGGTTGGCGGCACCCAGGTCCACGATCACCGCTTCGCCCGCGGCGACCGGCACCCCGTGCAGCACCGTGTCCTCGGTCACCAGGCTCGCGAACGCCGAGCCCGCGCCGGTGGGCACGAACCGCAGCAGCTCCTCGACGGCCCTGGGCCACAGCTCGGGGTGCTCGCGCAGCTCCTGCGCGCGTGCGGGATTGCCCAGCAGGACGTAGGTGAAGTTGGTGATCTGGTTCAGGGTGGTCTCGTGGCCCCCGATGAGCAGCGCCACCCCCAGCCACACCAGTTCCTGCTCGCTCAGCTTGTCGTCGTCGTCCCGTGCCGTCACCAGCGCACCGAGCAGATCGTCGGTGGGGTCGGCGCGGCGCTCGGCGACCAGTTGGGCGAAGTAGCCGAAGAAGTTGCCCATGGCGGCCCTGACCTCGTCCGAGTCGAAGGCCGTGGTGCCCATGATCCCCTCGGTGAAGGCGCGGAAGTGCTTCTCGTCCTCGACGGGTACGCCCATCACCTCGCAGATCACCCGCACCGGCAGCGGCACCGCCAGATGCCGCACCAGATCGGCGGGTGCGCCCTGCGCCACCATGCCGTCCAGCAGTTCGTCGACGGCCTTCTGGATGCGGGGGCGCATGGCCTCCACCCGGCGCGCGGTGAACGCCTTGCTGACCAGGCGGCGCAGCCGGGAGTGCTCCGGCGGATCGAGCGTCATGATCGTTCCGGCGGGCGGGGGTTCGGGCAGCAGCCGGGGTATCGCCGGGTTCTCCGCCGCCGCCGCGCGGCTGACGGCGGGCGAGGACATCACCTCGCGCACCGCCTCGTAGCCGGTCGCCAGCCAGGCGCTGCCGCCGTGCGGCATCGTCACCCGGGTGAGGGGGGCCTCGGCGAGCAGCCTGGCGTAGCCGGGGTGCAGATCGAGGCGCGTGGGCTCGCCCAACGGGTAGTCGAGGGGCGGTGGTTCCTGCTGCGGTGCCGGCGGCTGCGGACCTGTCGTGGTCACACCTGGCTCCCTTCGTAGGTTGTTCGTCCATGCGGAGGTTGCAGTGATGTGACCGGCCGCACCGGCCAGGGTCCCAGCCGCGCCTCGAGTCCGGCTCGAGCGCGGCAGGACCTGTTCATGCGCCGCTCCACCCGAAGTCGTGGTTGCTGTGCGTCGTGATCTGCACGTAGTTGCCCTCGGGGTCGGTCACATACGCGTGCCGGTCCCCCCAGGGCTGGTCGCGGGGCTCCAGTACGACCGGAGCGCCCGCCTCGCGGAGTGCGCCGACGGTCTTGTCGACGTCCTCGACGATGACGGTGATGTCGAAGCGATGGCTGCCGGACGTGCCGATGTCCGGCAGCCCGGTCGAGTCGCGTACGGCTGCCGCGTCGGCCAGCGTCAGATGGAAGGCGCTCCACTTGAGCGTGATGAAGACCGGTTCCTCCTTGGTGGGGAACCGGTATGTCTCCACGAAACCGATGGTCCGGTAGAACGCGGCCATCGCCTCGATGTCCCCGGTGAAGAGGGTGGGCTGGCCGGCCCGGATGTCGTTGTCGGCGACGGCCGCTGTGTCGTCCCCTGGCACGTTGGATACCTCCTGCGGGTTCGCGGGTTCGCGGGTTCGCGGGTTCGCTGTTGGCCGGAGCGGGTGGGGTGCGACCGTCGACGAACCGCCGGACCCTCCGCGTTGTGGCTGAGCGGCGTTGCGGCGGAACGGGATTCCGCCGCAACTACCGTGCTCGGCCCGTCAGTTGTTCGGCGGCGGAGGCTGGACCTCCGCGGTGCGCTCGCCGATGTTGAAGAGGGTGCCCAGCGGGTCCTTGAAGTCCGCCGACAGGCCCCAGTGCTCCTCGGTGATGTCGTTTGCGATCTCGACCCCGCGCGACCGCAGCTCCTCGACGGTCTTGTGGATGTCGTCGCAGTAGAACGCCGTGTGCGAGCGCTGTCCTGCCGTGCTGGGCATGCCCTCGGGACGCTGCGCCAGGATGAGGATGGCCCGCTTGTCCGGCGTCACCACCTCGACCCACCCCGCACCCGGGCACTCCTCGGAGTCCAGGTGGAGCCCGAAGCCCATGGTCTTGGTCCAGAACTCTTTGGCCTTTTGCTGGTCGTCGACGAAGATGAAGATCTTGTTCACGCCGTTGATCACTGGGAGTACCTCCGCAGGACTGTGATGGGCTGTCGTCCCCAGGAGTAGCCAGCGGCCCTCGAAGATGTCTGGGGACGCGGTCGGGGCCCGCCGGGAGGCGGGCTGCCGGAGAGCTGCCCGCTACCAGTCGATGACGGTGTCCCGCCGCAGGAAGACCCCGGACGGTCCGTCGTCGGGCAGGGTGGCCGCGCGCACGATGTGTTCGGCGGCCTCCAGCGGCGTCTGCTGCGCCTCAGGCCGCATTCGGGTACGGACAAGTCCCGGGTTGATCGCGTTCACCAGTACGCCGGTGTCCTCCGTCTCCCGGGCGAGCAGCACGGTCAGCGCGTTGAGGGACGCCTTGGAGACGGAGTAGGCGGGGCACGGGCCGGGGAGGCCGAGAGCGAACGAGGCGGTGCCGCTGGAGACGTTGACGACCCGCCCCCATCCGCCGCGCACCATGTCCGGCACGAACGCCTGCGCCATCCGCCAGGCGCCCAGCAGATTGACCTCGAGCGTGCCGTGGACCAGCGCCAGGTCGATCCCGGTCGGCTGCTCGTCCCAGTCGAGCTGCACCCCGGCGTTGTTGACCAGGATGTCGACCCCGCCCACCGTGGCGTGCAGCTTGGCCACCGCCTCGGTGTCGGTGACGTCCAGCTCGGCACCGGACGCCAGCTCGCCCAGCCGCTCGGCGGCGGACCGCGCCTCGTCGCCGTCCCGTGCCGCGACGATCACGCGGTGCCCGCGCTCGTGCAGCAGTGTGGCGACCGCGTATCCGATGCCGCGATTGCCGCCGGTGACCAGAGCAGTCCTGGAGACGTCCGCCATGGGATCGCCCTTTCGGTGTCGTCGTCGTACGCGGACCGCGCGGACCGCGGCGGCACCTTGCCGCGCCCCGCTGGAGCCGCGCTCGACCGAGGGTGCGTCAAGCGCCCCGAGCACCAGCGAAATTCGAGCGTGCTTCGGCATGCTGGAGCGATGACCAGTTCGCCGCACAGCGCCACCAACGACCCCACCGGCGCCGACCAGCCCGACGCCGGAAAGCATGCCGACTCCGCGGCCGGGCCGCCCGCCCGCACTCGCGGGAAGGTCGTCCGCCGCCGCATCCTGATCGGCGCCGGCTCGCTGCTGGGCCTGGGCGCGCTGACCGGAGGCGCGTACGGCATCAACTTCGCGATGGTCTACCGCGACCGCAAGCTCTCCAACGTCGGCGAGCTGGACTTCCGTAATCGCCTGGCCATTCCCCGGCTGCTGGAGCCGGAGAAGGACAGCCGCGGCAGACGGCACTTCACCCTCAAGGCACGCGCCGGCACCAGCACCCTCGTGCCCGGCAAGAAGACGCCCACCTGGGGCATCAACGGGCCGTTCCTCGGCCCGACACTGCGGGCCCGGCGCGGCGATACGGTCTCCGTCGCGTTCACCAACGGGCTGCCGGAGACCACCACCCTGCACTGGCACGGTATGCATCTGCCCGCCGAGATGGACGGCAGCCCGCACCAGGCCGTCGCCCCCGGCTCGGTGTGGCGGCCGAGCTGGCGCCTCGACCAGCCGGCGGCGACGCTCTGGTACCACCCCCACCCGCACGGCAAGACCGCCGACCACGCCACGCGCGGCATCGCGGGACTCTTCCTGATCGAGGACGAGCACTCCGGCGACACCGGTCTTCCGCAGACCTACGGCGTGGACGACGTGCCGCTGATCCTCCAGGACCGCGCCTTCAACGACGACGGCTCCCTGTCGCTGCACGGGTACTCCTTCGGGGAGGAGCTGGCCGGAGCCGGCACCTCCGGTGTCCTCGGCGACACGATCCTGGTCAACGGCACCCACAATCCGCATATGGACGTCGCGACCCGCCTGGTGCGGTTACGCGTACTGAACGGGTCCAACGCCCGCGTCTACAACCTCGGCCTCACCGACGGCCGCTCCTTCCATCTCGTCGCCCAGGAGGCAGGACTGCTGCCGGCCCCGCTCCGGATGCGCCGCCTCCAGCTCGCACCCGCCGAACGCGCCGAGATCGTGGTGCCCTTCGAACCGGGCGACAAGGTGGTGCTGCGCAGCTACGCGCCGGACCTCGGCGTGGGTTTCCCCAGCAGCCGGCTGGACGGCGGCGAGGACACCTTCGACCTGCTCCAGTTCCGCGCCGCGAAGAAGCTGCGCGGCTCCGGCGAGCTGCCCGCCAAGGTGTCCGGAGCCCCCGGGCCGGTCACGGCACCCGACTCGGCGCGCACCAGGGACTTCGAGCTGTCCGGCTTCCAGATCAACGGGCGGACCATGGACATGAACCGTATCGACCAGGTCTCGCCCGCCCGGGCGGTCGAGCTGTGGGACGTGGAGGCCATCGACGGGGCGCCGCACTCTTTCCATGTGCACGGCACCAGCTTCAGCGTCGTCTCGTACGACGGCCGGCCCGTGCCCGAGCGGCTGCGCGGCCTCAAGGACACCGTCTATCTGCCGCAGCAGAAGACGCTACGGCTTGCCGTGCCGATGCCCGAGTACACCGATCCGGCCACGCCGTACATGTTCCATTGCCACATGCTCAAGCATGAGGACCAGGGCATGATGGGCCAGTTCACCGTCGTCAAGCCCGGAACGGAGCGCTCCGCGCCGCGGCGCATTTCGGGGGGCCATCACTAGCCGCCTCCGATGAGGGGGTGCCCCTTCCCGAGGCGCGCGGACTGCGAGTGCGTCGTGGCTGGTCGCGCAGTTCCCCGCGCCCCTTCGGGGCGCAACTCCCGCTGCGAAGCTTGGGCAGTCTGCGCCAGGGGCGCAGGGTGGGCAAGCGCAGCCCTCCATGCCGGGTACGCAAACTCCGCGGGGCAAGCTTCCCGCGGTTCGAGTGGTCCGCAAGGGGGTTTTCCTACGCTCCGGGCACTGTGGCAGAACCGCTGCCCGGTCGTGATGAGAGGCGAGGACGAGCATGGGTAACCCACAAGCGCCAGGGCCGAAGCGGCAGCGTAGGGCGCTGCTCATCGGCTGCGGGATCGCCGGCCCCGTGCTGGCTCTCTTCCTCCAGCGGATCGGCGTCGAGGCCGTCATCCACGAGGCGAGCGAGGCACCACGCGACGACGTGGGCGCTTTCCTCAACCTCGCCCCCAACGGGCTCGCCGTGCTGGAAACCCTCGGCATCAGGGAGAACGTCGAGCAATACGGATCGCCGACCACCAGCACGGCCTTCCTCAACCACCGCGGCAAGCAGCTCGGGGAGAACCCCGCCGAGACCCTGCTCCTCAAGCGCGGCCTGCTCAACAAGGGGCTGCGCGAAGCCGCCGTCGAGCGGGGAATCCGCATCGAGTTCGGGAAGTTCTTCGAGAGCGTCACCCCCCAGGCCGGTGACGGAGTGACCGTACACTTCCGCGACGGCTCCACCGCCGAGGGCGACTTCATGGTCGGCTGCGACGGCATCCACTCCAGAACGCGGTACTCGGTGTTGCCCGACGCGCCCAAGCCGACGTACACGGGCGTCATCGGCACCGCCGGCTACACCCGCTCCCGGTACGGTGCGCCCGAGGACGGCACGATGCGGATGTCGTTCTGCCTCGACGGGTTCTTCGGCCATCAGACCACGCCCGGCGGGGAGATCTACTGGTTCGAGAACTACCACCAGGCCCACGAGCCCGAGCGCGGTGAGATCGAGGCCGTCACCCACGAGGAGTGGCAGCGGCGGCTGCTGGCCAAGCACCGCAAGGACCACTTCCCGGTGCCGCAGCTCATCGAGGACACCCCGGCCGGCATCCTCGGCTACCCCATCTACGACATGCCGTCCCTTCGCACCTGGTACAAGGGGCGGGTCTGCCTGGTCGGTGACGCGGCGCACGCCACCTCGCCGCACGTCGGGCAGGGCGCCTCCATGGCGATGGAGGACGCAATCGTGCTCGCCAAGTGTCTGCGGGACCTCTCCGATGCCGAAAGCGCCTTCGCCGCGTTCCAGGCCATCCGCCAGGGGCGTGTCGAGAAGATCATCAAAGAGGGCCGCAAGACCGGCAACCAGAAGGCCGCCACCAACGGCTTCCAGCGCGCGGTGCGCGATCTGGTATTGCCCTTCTTCCTCAAGCTCGGCGTCAAAGCGACCCAGCCCGTCTACTCCTACCGCGTCCCCTGGGACGAGCCGGTGACCGCCGCCCGCGCCTGAGTACCGCAACCGGCCGAGGGGCGCGCCCGATTCACGGGCGCGCCCTCTTGCGTGCCGGGGTCGGGCGGCGGCGTGCCGACGCCCGGAGTTTCGAGGCCGCCTCCACCGCCGCTCCGGCACCCCGGCGCACCGTGCCGGGGAGGGTCCGAGCCTTCACCCGACCTGTCCAGGACCCCGGAGGAATTGGAGAAGTTCATGCGTGGTTCCACCCAGATCCTCGTCATCGGGGGCGGGCCTGCCGGGTCCACGGCGGCCGGACTGCTGGCGAAGCAGGGCTTCGAGGTCACCCTGCTGGAGCGTGACCAGTTCCCTCGCTACCACATCGGTGAGTCGATCCTCCCCTCGTGCCGGCCGATCCTGGAACTGCTCGGCGTCTGGAAGAAGGTGGAGTCCCACGGCTTCCAGCCCAAGGGCGGCGCCTACTTCTTCTGGGGACCGGAGGAGTGGGAGGTCAAGTTCGACAGCCTGGGCGAGGACGGCACCAACGCCTGGCAGGTCGTCCGCTCCGAGTTCGACGAACTGCTGCTGCGGCACGCCGAGTCGCTGGGCGTCGAGGTCGTGGAGAACATCACCGTCAAGGAGCTGGAGTTCGACGGCGAGCGTCCCGTCGCGGCCCAGTGGGCCGGCACCAAGAACCCGTCCGAGAGCGGACGCATCACCTTCGACTACGTCATCGACGCCTCCGGACGCGGCGGCGTGTTGGCGGCCCGGCACGTGAAGAACCGCCAGTACCACGAGATCTTCCGCAACGTGGCGGCCTGGTCGTACTGGAAGAACGTCAAGCCGCTCGACCGCGGACCCGAGGGGGCCATCGCCGTCTGCTCGGCGCCCGACGGCTGGTTCTGGGTGATCCCGCTGCACGACGGCACCACCAGCATCGGCCTGGTCACCGGCCGGGACATCTTCAACGAGAAGCGCAATCGGCTCGGCGGTATCCAGGAGGTCTACGACCAGGTGCTGGCCGAGTGCCCCGCAGTCACCAAGCTGCTGGGCGGCGCCGAGCAGGTCAGCGGGATGAAGGTGGAGCAGGACTACTCCTACACCGCGGAGAACTTCGGCCGCCCCGGCTATCTGATGTGCGGAGACGCCGCCTGCTTCCTCGACCCGCTGCTGTCCACCGGCGTCCATCTGGCCACCTACAGCGCCATGCTGGCCAGCGCGGCACTGGGCAGCGTCATCCGCGGCGAGGTCGAGGAAGAGGAAGCCTGGCACTTCTTCAACACCGTCTACCGGCACGCATACGAGCGGCTGCTGGTGCTGGTCTCGGTCTTCTACGAGAGCTACCGCGGCAAGGAGCACCACTTCTACAACGCCCAGAAACTCACCTCCTCACAGCGCGAGAACCTCAACCTCCAGGACGCCTTCGACCGCATCATCACCGGCATCGCCGACATGGAGGACGCGCAGGACGTCTACGCGAGCGTGCACGCCCACCTCAACGGCGCGGAGAGCGGTGACCCCAACCCGCTCGCCAACCTCAACAAGGTGCACGAGCAGAAGCAGGCCCCCATGAGCGAGCAGAACGCCGTCGGCGGGCTGTACCTCTCCTTCCGCCCGTATCTGCATCTGGCGCGGGCGACGGGAGCCGAGGCCGAGGGAGGACCCGCAGCATGACAGCCGCAAGCACTGCACCGCGCGAGGACCCCGGCAGCGGGTCCGCCTCGCTGCGCCCCTGGCCCAACTGGTTCCGCACCCTGTTCATGAGCGACCTGTGGGAGCGCTTCGGCTTCTTCGGAATGCAGGCGATCCTCGTCCTGTTCGCCGTTGCGCCCCGCGACGAGGGCGGGCTGGGGCTCGCCAAGGCGGACGCCGCCGCGCTGTTCGGCGCCTGGATCGGGCTCGCCTTCATGCTGTGCCTGCCCGGCGGCTGGATCGCCGACCGGCTGCTCGGCCCCCGCCGCACGCTGCTGCTCGGCGCAGCCGTCACCACCGCGGGACACTTCGCGCTGGCCACGCCGCTGCTGTGGCTCACCCCGCTCGCGCTTGTACTGCTCGCCGTCGGAATGGGCCTGTACAAGCCCAACCACCAGGCGCTGCTCAACCTGATGTTCAAGGACAACGGGCGCCGCGAGGCGGGCATCTCGCTGATCTACGTCGGCATCCAGGTCAGCGCACTCACCTCGCCGCTGATCGCCGGGTTCCTCGGCGAACGCGTCGACTGGCGGCTCGGCTTCGCCGTCTCGGGCACCGCCATGCTCATCGGCACCGTCCAGGTCGCCCTGGCCCGGCCGCAGTTCGAGGGCGTGGGCGAGCAGCCGGGCAGGCCGCTGGACGCGGATGCGGCGCGCCGCGTCAAACGACGCTCCGGAACCGTCGCAGGCATTCTCGTACTGCTGCTGGGCGGCATGGCGGCGACGGGTGCTCTGACGGCGGGCAGCGGCATCGCGCTGGTCGGCATGGCCTCGATCATCGCACCCGTCCTCGCCTATACGGTGCTCTACCGCAGCCGCGAGCTGGGCCCCGGCGACCGCAGGCGGCTGCGCTCGTTCCTGTGGATCTTCCTGGGCTCGACGCTGTTCTGGTCGCTGATCGCCCAGGACGGTTCGTCCCTCACGCTGTTCGCGAAGCACTCCACCGACCGCGATGTGCTCGGCTTCGAAGTCCCGGTCAGCTGGCTCCAGTCGGCCACCCCGCTGTTCATCCTCGTCCTGGCGCCCGTCTTCGCCTGGCTGCTGCTCAAGCACGGCGGCGGACGCGCGGGCGTCCCGGCGAAGTTCTCCGCCGGGCTGCTGCTGACCGGCGTCAGCTTCCTCATCATGGCCCTCGCCGCAGGGCTGGCCTCCGGCGATGACAAGGTCTCGCCGCTGTGGCTGCTGGTGGTCTACCTGATGCACGCCTGCGGCGAACTCATCGTCGCCGCCGTGGGCATCGCCGCCGTCGCCGATGTGCTGCCGCGCCGCTTCATCGCGCACATGCTCGGGCTGCTGTGGCTGTTCGCCGCGCTCGGCGGCGGCGCGGGCAGCGGCCTCGTCCGGCTGATCGACGTCATCCCCGAGGCGCTGTACTACCTGCTGCTCGCCGTCCTGGCGCTGGCAGTCGGCGGCACGCTCGCACTGCGCCGGCACACCGTGGCCCGCGGACTGGCCCCGGAGGACGCCGCGCCGCCCGCGACCGTCAAGGAAGGTGACCCCGTATGACCTCCCTCTCCCAGGTTCCGGAATCCACCACCCTCGACTCGCCGGAAACCTCGGCCCTCGCCCGGCTGGGTCTGGGCTTCGCCGCCTCCAAGCTGCTGCTCAGCGCCCTCGAACTGGGTGTGTTCACCGCCCTCGCCGAGACCGCGGACGGCACCGCTGAGGCCGAGGAACTGCGCGCCGCGCTGAGCCTGCACCCGCGGGCCGCCTCCGACTTCTTCGACGCGCTGACCGCCGTCGGGCTGCTGGAGCGGCAATACGGCCGCTACCGCAACAGCGAGGCGGCCCGCCGCCACCTGGTGCGCGGCCCCGCATACCAGGGCGGCTTCCTGGAGGGCGCGAACTTCGTGCTCTACCCGGCCTGGGGCCGGCTCACCGAAGCGCTGCGCACCGGACAACCGCAGGCCGAGGGCGACTTCGAGGCAATGCTCAGCGACCCGCAAGCGCGCCGGATGTTCCTGGCCATGCAGGACTCGCTCAGCCAGCCGCTGATCCCGCAGTTGCTGGACGCGCTCGACTGGGCCGGGTACACCACCCTCACCGACGTGGGCGGAGCCCGCGGCAATCTCGCCGCGCGCATCGTCCGGGAGCGCCCCGGACTGACGGCAACCGTCTTCGACCGCCCGCAGAACGCCGAACCGTGCGCCGAGCACGCCCGGGACCTCGGGGTACCCGAGAGCGTCACCTTCTTGGGGGGTGACTTCTTCACCGACCCCCTGCCGTCCGCCGATGTCGTCGTCATCGGGCACGTCCTCGCGGACTTCTCCCGCGACGAGCGGCGCACGCTGATCGAGAAGGCGTACGCGGCCGTCCACGACGGCGGCGCGCTGCTCGTCTACGACCCGATGAACGGCGACAAGCCCGAACTGGCCTCGCTGGTCGCCAGCCTCCACATGCTCGTGATGACCCCGGCAGGCGCCGGATACCACCCGGACCACTGCACGGGCTGGATGGAGCAGGCCGGATTCACCGAGGTGACCGGCCACCCGCTGCCTCTGGGCAACACCCTGCTGGTCGCCCGTAAACCGGCGGCATGAAGCCCTGACTCGGTAAGGAGACCGACTGTGGAGATCGGAGTGGGCCTGCCCACCACCGTGCCCGACGTCGACGGGCGGCGGCTCGTCCACTGGGCGGCCCGCGCCGAGGAGCACGGCTTCTCGACGCTGGGCGTACTCGACCGGCTCGTCTACGACAGCTACGAACCCCTCACCGCGCTCACGGCGGCTGCGGCCGTGACGGAACGCATCCGCCTGGCGACGACGATCCTGCTGGCGGCCTACCGCCCCGCCACCCCGCTGCTGGCCAAACAACTCGCCACCCTGCACGAGATCTCCGGCGGTCGGCTGACCGTCGGCACGGCGGCAGGCGGCAGGGAGGACGACTTCCAGGCGACAGGCGCCACCTACGGGGACCGTGGCCGCCGCCTGGACGCCATCCTGAGCGAGCTGCGGGCTGTGTGGGACGGCAAGGAGACGGCAACCGGCGTCGCGGGTATCGGCCCCCGCCCCAGCGGGCCCGGCCCCGAACTGATCGTCGGCGGCCACACCCCCACCGCCATGCGACGCGCAGCGCGCCATGCGAGCGGCTGGATCGCAGGCGGCAGCTCCGCCACGGCCTACGCCGACCTCGCCCAGCAGGCCCGCGCCGCCTGGCGCACCGAGGGCCGCACCGACACCCCGCGCCTGGTCGCCCTCGTCTACGCCTGCCTCGGCCCGAACGCCCGCGATGTTGCGGAGCGCTACCTCCGCGCCTACTACGCCTTCATCGGCCCCAAGGCCGAAATGGCCGCCAAAGCCGTCATCACCGACGCGGACTCGCTCCGCGAGACGGCCACGGCCTATGAGGCGGCAGGCTGCGACGAGCTGTTGGTCTTCCCCTGCACCGCCACCTCAAGCCAGCTGGACCTCCTCGCCGAGGCCGCCCTGAGCTGACACCTTCGGGCCTACCATCGGAAGTGAAGCCACCAACGCCCGAAACCCGCTGGGGTGAACGTGAGCAACTGGGCTGATCTGACGACAGGCAAGCGCATCAAGGCCCTACGGGGCTCCGATCTGACACAGCATGAACTCGCGGAGGCCGCCGGCGTCTCGTACGCGCTGGTGCAGAAGGCCGAACAGGACCGCGGAGAGCTGTCCGTCGGCTCCCTGCTCAAGCTCGCCGCCGCGCTCGGCACGGACGTTGCCGTGATCCTCGGCCAACAGGCACCGCGGCGTGGCATGAGCAGGAACACGCGAATTGCCGTCCGGCGGCTTTCTGACGCGGTGCACGACAGTGCGCTCGGCGGGTGGGAGGGCGTTGAGGAGCCGAGTACGCTCAGCGAACTGTCGGCTGCTCACGACCGTTTGGGTGCCGCCTATTGGCAGGGATCATTCGAGGCATTCAGCGAACTCGTCGCCAAGGTGCTGCTCGAAGGGCGGGCCCGGTACCTGCACGTCACAGGGTACGAACGCGAACGCCTGGGTTCGATCCTGGCGACCACCTACCAGTTCGCTTCCTCGGCTGCGCTCCTCCTCGGGCAGCGCGATCTCGCCCTGAGCGCGCTCACCTCCGCGCGTCATCTCGCGGAGGAATCTGGAGATGAGGCGTTGACCGCGCTCCTGGGATCGACGCTGTCCTGGATCTACCTGCGGAGCGCAAGAGTTCCTCGGGCAGTTGCCGTTGCTGAGCAGGCGGCCTTGCGGGTTGAACCGTCATTCAGCCGAGCCTCCCGTCCTCAGCTGCTCGCGTACGGGCGGCTGATGATCTCTGCGGCCGTAGCCGCATCGCGGCGGAGCGATTCCGTATCCGCCGACGACTATCTGTCGCAAGCTCATGCGGCGGCTGCTCGGCTCGGTGACGACGTGTCGCTGTACGGCACGCATTTCGGCCCTACCTTCGCGAACACCGAGGCCGTGGGAATCGCCGTGGCGCTCGGAAACCACGGGAAGGCGCTCCAGCTGGCCGCACGCACCGAACTGCCCCGATCCATGCCCAAGCTCGCCCGCAACCGGTACAAGCTCGACGTCGCCCTCGCACAAGTCTCGGCCGGGCTGCACGACAAGGCTGGTGACACGCTGGTCGAGGTCGGTCTCGATGCCCCGGAGTGGGTGAAGCTCCAGGCGTTGCCCGGAGTCATCGGGAAGCGGATTGCCCGGGTGTCGACGGCGCGGGTGCGGGCCATCAGCGAAGTGATCGGGGTTCCGTTGGTCGCTTGACGTGCTCCCTGGCCTAAGGTCCAGGGATTCCAGCCTGGGTCGTGTGACCCTTCCGGGGGCTTCCTGCTTCGACGCGCTGTGCGGGCATGTGTGCCCGTCTTACCGGCGCTCCACAGGCGTTTAGCGTCTCCACCCGTCCGGTGGCGACGACTCGTTGTCCTTCGAAGAGGACGTTGCGTGCTGCGTTGTGGTCACCGTCGTGCACGGTGCCGCACTCGCTGCAGGTCCACTCGCGGACGTGCAATGGTTTGGGGCCGTCCCGGAGTCCGCAGGCTGAACAGACCTGGGAGGAGGGGAAGGTCCGGTCCACCTTGGTGAGGGTGCGGCCGTGCAGAGCCGCTTTGTACTCCAGCATGCCGACGAACGTGGACCATCCCGCGTCGTGTACGGGCTTGGCGAGCCGGGTGCGTCCGAGGCCGGACACCGCGAGGTCTTCCACGTACACCGCTTGGTTGTCGCGGATGATCTGTGTGGATGCCTTGTGGTGCCGGTCCCGGCGCCGGTTGGCCACGCGGGCGTGCTGGCGTGCGACCTTGATGCGGGCCTTGGCCCGGTTCTTCGATCCCTTGGCCTTGCGGGACAGCTTGCGCCCGAGCCGCTTGAGCTTCTTCTCGGCCCGGCGCAGGAAGCGGGGGCTGTCGATCTTCCGGCCATCGGACAGGACAGCGAAGGCGGACAGGCCGAGGTTGCACGCGTTCGTGCCGGACCGGCTGTGGCCGGGGACGGCGGGTGGCAACCGGCAAGGCGAGGTGATCGACCGGAGCACCGACCCGGCGGGGTGGTGGGGGAAGGTCTACAGCGACGTACCCCTCACGACGCAATGGGACGACGGCGCGCACACGGGAAACAGCAAGGGCCGCACCCCGACCTCGTCCAACTCCATGCCGAAGATGGTGTTCGCGATGCTCGACGCCCTCAGCGTGGAACGCGGTAACCGTGTGTTGGAGGTTGGCACGGGCACCGGCTGGAATGCCGCGCTGCTCTCCTACCGGCTCGGCCCGGACAACGTCGTCACGATCGAGGTTGACCCGGCCGTCGCGGACGAGGCCCGGCGCCGGTTCACCGCGACCGAGCTCACTCCGTTGTCCGTCGTCGGGGACGGCGCACAGGGTTACCCGGACGGGGCCCCGTACGACCGGATCATCGCCACGTGCGGAATCTCCCGAGTGCCGTACGCATGGGTCGAGCAGGCCCGGACCGGCGGCTTGGTTGTGGCTCCGTGGGGCCCGCCGTACGGCGGGCAGGCCGTGGCACGGCTCCAGGCGGGGGAGGGCGGTATCGCCTCGGGCCCGTTCGTGATGTCGTCGGCATTCATGCGCCTCCGCGACCAGCGCGACCAGTTCCCCCCGACCGCGTCGTTCCCGGGCGCCGCCGACTGGCCGGCCGAGGGCGAACGGCGTACGACGGCGCTCTCGCCCGACGACATGGGCGACTGGCACCACATGTTCACACTCGGCGTGCAGGTGCCCGATCTGTTCTGCCGTGTCGAGTGTGGCCAGGGCGGCGCCTACCGGCTGTGGCTGCTGGAGATGTCCGGCCAGTCATGGGCGACCGCGGACTACGAACACGGCCGAACCGCGTACGAGGTCGTCGAGTCGGGCCCGCGCCGGCTGTGGGCCGAGGCCGAGGCCGTCATGTCCTGGTGGCGCGAGCAGGGCGAGCCGCGGTTCGAGCGCTACGGGCTGACGGTCACACCGCATGGACAACGCGTCTGGCTCGACCACCCGCGCAACCCGGTTCCCGTGCTGGTTCCGTAGGGCTCGGCACGCCAACTCGCCGTCCTCGCCCGTAAAGCCGGGTGGCACGACCAAGGGCTCTCCCTCGCACGCAACGCCGCCGAGGCGCCCGAGCTGCGCGAGGTCGACACGTGGGGCACGTCTGACCAGCTTCGGCTCCACTTGGTCGGGGAAGTTGACCGGCCCCGAGAGGGCTAGCTCTTGCCGGCGGGAGTCCCAGCGTTGGGAGCCGACTCAGTGCTCTCTGTGGAGAAGGTGAAATCCCCCAGTGCCGCCGGCCCGCCCCGGCGGCGGCCGAATACGGCGAGCAGTGGGCCGGCCATGGCGGTGGTCACCAGGGCCATGACGACCATGAGGGCGTACAACTCGGGGCCGATGACGTCGAGTTGGAGTCCCACGGTGAGGATGACCAGTTCCGTCAGTCCGCGGGTGTTCATCAGCGCGGCCAGCACCCCGCTCTGCACGCGGGGCACCCGGTTGAGGCGGGCGCCCACATAGGCGCCGGCGAACTTGCCGGTGATCGCGGTCAGCAGGATCAGCCCGAGCTCGCCCAGTTCCCGGGTACCGGTGCGGGAGAGGTCGACCTGGAGACCGGCGACGACGAAGAAGGCGGGCAGCAGCAACAGCCGGGTCACGTACTCGAGCCGGTCGGTGATCTGGAGCCGCAGCCGGCGCGAGGGGTCGCGGGGCATCACCGCACCGAACAGGAAGGCGCCGAAGACGAAGTGGGCGCCCATCCACGCGGTGGCCAGGGACGAGAGCAGCAGCCCTCCCAGCACCACGATCAGCTGGTCCGCGGTCACATGCTCACGTGCCCACCCCGCCCAGCCGGCCTGCGTCCCTGGTCCGCGCCGCCCCTCGAACAGCCGCCGCAGACAGGGCCGTACGACGAGCAGCATCACGGCGAGGTACACCGGAGCCAGCAGCATCCGCCACTGGCCGCCGCCGCCCGCGACGGTGACGACGACGGCCAGCAGCGACCAGGCGAGGATGTCGTCGAGTGCGGCACTGGCCAGCGCGATGCCGCCGACCCGGGTGCGGCCGAGCCCGCTGTCGGCCAGTATGCGGGCCAGTACGGGGAAGGCGGTGACCGCCATGGCGGCGCCGAGGAAGAGTACGAAGGCCGTCCGGCTGCTGGTGGCGTGCTGGTCGGCGAGGTACAGCGCGAGCAGCCCGCCGAGGATCAGCGGCGCCAGTACGGAGCACAGGGACACGCTCGCCGCGACGCGTTCTTTGCCGCGGAGCCGGGCCAGGTCGAGCTCGTAGCCGACCACGAACATGAACAGCACCAGGCCGAGGTCGGCCAGCGCGCCGAGCATCGGCCGGATGTCGGTGGGGAAGAGAAGCCGGGCCAGCGCGCCGTCGAACAGGGTGGGCCCGACGAGCACCCCGGCAAGCAGTTCGCCCACCACGGGCGGCTGTCCGATCCTGCGCGCTGCGGCGCCCAGCAGCCGGCTGAGCGCCAGTATGGCGGCGAGTCCGATGAAGAAGGACTGGACCTGCTCCGGAGTCATGAGTGCGCCCCCTGCGCGGTGCCGAACGGTGCCGAGCCGTCTCGGCGGGTGCCGAGCGAGCGATGCAGCCGGTCGGCCGACCAGCCGTCACGCCGTGACCGACCGGCCGGTATGCCGCGACCACCAACCGACCGGTCGACCGACCGACCGGCCGTTATGCGTGACCGGGCAGGACCGGCGCCGGACGGCGAAGGTAAGGGGGCGCACTCGACGGGGCGTCGAGGCTCAGCGGGACGGGCCCGCGGCCGCCTTGCGGTGCTGCTCCGCGTCCGGGTGCTCGTACTCCCGGCCGGGGTCGGGCAGTACCGGCCAGGTCCCGTCCCGGTGTGCGGTGCGGCAGTCGTCGATGAACTCGCGGGAGAACATCGCGGTCAGCGTCGCGACGCCGCCGCGTGCGACGCGGATCTCGCCGCGCTGGAGCGTACCGGTCAGCCGGACGACGCGGCCGTGGTGCGGGACGTGCCGCTCGCGGTCCTTGATCTTGCAGCGGCCGACCAGGGCCAGCTCCCGCTCGTCGAGAACGGCGTCCTCGGGGAGCAGCAGCTTGAGCGTGCTCCGCTCGCTCAGCAGCCGCAGCTCGATGACGCCCTCGGGGAGTTCCGCCGAGCGCAGGTCGAGGTGGACGGAGGAGCGGCGGGCGCGGACGTCGATCGTCCGGCTCCGCGTCCAGTGGCCCAGCCGTTTCACACTGGTGTAGAAGGCTTCGACCCGTTCGGTGTGGAGGTCCGGCGTGTGCTCTGTGTGCTGATTGCTCTCGCTGTGCTGGTTGCTCATCGCAGCGTTCCTTCCAGGAACCCGGGCAACAACCCGATAGTGGATGCGTACCTTGAGAACCGGCTATCTTGGTAATCAAGCTAGCCGGATGCCTTTATTTTGAGAGTCGAGATACTTGTATGTCAAGCGAAGAGATTTCTCCGCCGCAGGAGTCGAAGGAAACCGAGCTGCGCCGGCAGCTCGGCGAGGAGGTCCGCGCCCTGCAGAGCGCGACCGACGCCGTGGACGCCGCCACCGCAGACCGGCTCGGCATCAACCGCACCGACCTGCACTGCCTCGACGTCCTCACCCAGCGCGAGAGCGCCACCCCCAGCCAGTTGGGCGCCGCGCTCGGGCTGACGACCGGCAGTGTCACCGCGATGCTCGACCGGCTGGCCCGGCTGGGCTATCTGACCCGCGAGCCGGACCCGCACGACCGCCGTAAGTCCGTCGTCCGCGCCACCGAGCAGATCCAGCGCGGTGCCGACGACCTCTACGGCCCCCTCGCGGAGGAAGGTGTCGCGCTGCTGGAGCGCTACTCGCTGCCCGAACTGGAGCTCCTCCTGGACTTCGCCCGGCGCAGCCGCGAGATCCAGGAACGGCACGCGAAGCGGGTGCGGGACGACAAGCACGAGAAGTGAGCTGAGCCGCCACTCAGCCGGATGCGGGGCGCATGGGAGGGTGCGGGCCGGGAACGCGCGGGGCGGGAGCCACGCCCCCGCACAGGAAGCAGGTGTTCGCCATGCCCGAGGCCATCGCCTTCGCCGCGTACGGCGGTCCCGAGGTGCTCCAGCCCACCGGCATCGACATCCCGGAGCCCGATCCCGACCAGGTGCGCGTCGCCGTCCGGGCCGCGGGTGTCAATCCTCTGGACTGGAAGCTCCGCAGCGGCGCCCTGGCCGCCGTCATGCCCGTCCCGCTGCCGCACATCCCCGGGCTGGAGTTCGCGGGCTCCGTCGACGCGGTGGGCGACGGCGTCAGCGGCCTGGAGCCCGGCGACGAGGTCTTCGGCCGCGCCCAGTACGCCTACGCCACGCTCCTCGTCGCCGACACCGCCCTGCTGCGGCTGCGGCCGGACGATCTGGACGTTCACCGGGCCGCGGGGCTGCCCGTCGCCGCGGAGGCCGCCTACCGCGCGCTGGAGGAGCTGCACGTCGCGGCGGGGGAGACGGTGCTTGTCCACGGTGCGGGTGGCGCCGTCGGCAATCTCGCCGTCCAGTTTGCGTCGGCGCGCGGTGCGCACGTCGTCGGTACGGCCGCCGAGCGGGTGCACCGGCGCCTGGCCGATCTGGGGGCAACCCCCGTCACCTACGGAGCGGGCTGGGCGGAACGGGTGCGCGCGGTCGCCCCGCGCGGGGTGGACGCCGTCCTGGACACCTCGGGCGCCGATGTGCTGGGTGACTCCGTCAGGCTCGCCGGCGGTGGGGCCGCGAGGGTGCTGACCCTCGCCGATCCGCAGGCCGCGGAGGCGCACGGGGTGCGGTTCTCCGGGGGTGCGGCGGGGGTCAACCGCACCGGTGCGGCGCTCGATCAGGCCCTCGCCCTGAACCGGCGCGGCACGCTTACCGTGCCGCTGGCTGAGCCGTTGCCGCTTGCGGACGCTGCGCGGGCCCACCGAGCCGGCGAAGCCGGCGGCCTCTCCGCCAAGCTGGTCCTCACCACTGCTGCTGAGTAGGGGCTGCCCCTGTCTGCCGCCCGCAGCCTGCGGGTGCGCAGTGGTTGCTCGCGCAGTTCCCCGCGCCCCTTCGGGGCGCGTCCCCCAACTGCGCTTGGGCAGTCTGCGCCAAGGGCGCAGGGTGGGCAAGCGCAGCCCCCATGCGGGGTAAGCGAGATGGAACCCCGCCCACCGTGCCCGGAAGGGGTGGGTGGGCGGGGGAAAAACCGGGCCGACGCTCAGTGGGCCTTGTGGGCGATGACCAGGGTGACATCGTGGCCCAGAGCGCGGTGTTCCACGCGGGCGAAGCCCGCATCGCGCATCCACGCCGCACACTGCGCGAGGGTGTAGCCCTTCCCGTGCGGGGTCATCAGTTGAAGGTTCAGGCTGCGCAGCAGATTGCGGAGGTAGCTCTCCTCGTCGGGCACGATCACCGGGTCCCACACCAGGAAGGCCCCACCGGGCCGCACCCCGGCGAAGGCGTTCTTGACCAACTGGGCGCGCTGGTCGTCGTTCCAGTCGACCAGCGCGTGCCCCAGCATCAGCACGTCGGCCTCGGGCAGCGGCCCGGCGAAGAAGTCACCGCCATGGAAGCCGAGCTTGCCGGTCATCCCCAGCGCGGCCATGTGCGCCTCGAAGTCCCCCTCCAGCTGCGGCAGGTCGAAGACCCGCGCGTCCAGGTGCGGATGGGCCGCCACCAGCCCGGCCAGTACGTTGCCGCGGCAGCCGCCGAGCTCCAGTACGGAGCCGTACGAAGCCCAGTCGAAGACCTCGGTCAGTGCCGGGATCAGCGGCCGGCTGGCGTCCTCGGCCATACCGACCAGTCCGTCCTTCTTCTCCTCGCTGTCGTAGAGCTGATCGAACATGTCCTCGCCGGAGTACGTCGCCGCCTGCGGCTCACCGGTCCGCAGCCCCTCGGCCAGCCGCTCCCACGCCGGGTACATCACCCGGTCGGCGAGCTGCAGAAAGCCGCTGAGCGAGGCCGGGTCACCGGGCACCAACAGCTGTGCCGAAACAGGGGAGTTGGCCCAGGCGCCGTCCGCAGCCCGCTCCAGGAAGCCGAGTTCGGCCAGCGCGGCGAGGAAGTGGTCACAGCCGCGCGGGTGCAGACCCAGCAGCTCCCGCAGCCGCTCCTCGGGCTGCGGGCCCTCGGCCAGCGCGGAGAAGAGGCCGAGCCGCACTCCGGCCAGCACCAACTTCGCCGGCTGGAAGGCCATGGCCTGACCGAGCACCTGCCCGGCCCGGGCCGTCACATCGTCACCCACGAAGCCACCTCCCGGTCACGAGCCGACCGCCGAGGGGGCCGCCGCCGAGGGGGCCGCCGCCGAGGCGCGCGCCAGCACATCGTCGAGCACCGCGTCCGGGTCCACCGCGGAGGCGTCGCCCGCGGAGCGCCAGGAGACGAACGCGTCCGGCCGTACCAGCACGGCGCCGCCCGCGTTCACTCCGTACGCCGTCGCCCAGTCCCGGTCCTGGGGCCGCAGCTCCTCGTCCGGACCGACCGCGTGGGTGCGCAGCGGTACGCCCAGCCGCTCGGCCGCCTTGACCGCCGCCTTCGCCCAGGCGCCGCCGTCGGGGCCGTGCAGCAGGACGAAGTCGTCCCAGAACAGGTCGATGGTGGAGATCCGCTCGGCACCCCGGCGCAACCACACATGCGGGGCGCGGGTGCCCGGCTCACCGGTCAGCTCCAGATCGGGGGTGAGGACCTTGGAGCCCTCGGCTCCGACGATGGAGGAGGAGCGGTAGCGGTAGCCGAGCGTGATGATCACGTCGTCGACGAAGTCCTGCCGGTCCTGCTCGGTGGCGTACCCGTGCCGGATCCGGTTGCGCACCAGTGCCTGCTCGGACATCGCGGTGCCCAGCGGACGGCGTTCCGCGTCGTAGGTGTCCAGCAGCGCGTCGGTGCCCCAGCCGGCCTGCACGGCGGCCAGCTTCCAGGACAGGTTGTGCGCGTCGTGGATACCGGTGTTGGCGCCGAAGCCGCCCGCGGGCGGGTGCACATGCGCGGCGTCGCCCGCGAGGAAGACCCGGCCGGCGCGGAACGTCTCGGAGACCAGCTGGGCGCCCTGCCACGGCACCTTGTCCATGATCTCGACGTCGATGTCCTTGCCCGCCGCGCGGCGGACGATCTCCACACACCGCTCGTCGGTGTAGTCCTCGGGCGTCTCGCCCTTCTCCGGGTAGTAGATCGGCGCCGCCAGCCACGGGTCGCAGCCGTGCAGCCGGGAGAGCCCCATCAGTGAGCCGCCGGCCGAGGCGTAGCACAGGATGAACTTGCGGTCCTTGAGCAGTGTCTCCAGCTCGGGCGCCCGGAAGTAGATGCTCAGCGCGTTGAAGACGGTGCCGCGGCCCACCCGCTCGACGCCCAGCGCCTGCCGGATGCGGCTGCCCGCGCCGTCGGCGCCCACCAGATAGTCGGCGCGGATGGTCAGCCGGTTGCCCGTCGCGGCCTCCTCGGCGATGGCGGTGACGCCCTCGTCGTCCGCCTCGAAGGAGAGCAGCCGGGTGTTGAAGCGTACGTCGGCGCCGTACTCCTGGGCCTTGGCGACCAGCACCTTCTCGTAGCGGTCCTGGCCGCAGCCCATCACCCGTTCGGGGCTCACGGTGGGGCCGTCCAGCGACGGGGACTCCAGCAGCTCGGCGTTGTCGATGTCGGAGAAGGTGTCGACCTTGATGATCCCGCCCTCGAAGTAGGCGTGCGAGTTGCCCTTCTCCAGCGCGCGGATGTCCTTCCCGAGCCCCGCGGCGCGGAACAGCTCCATCGTGCGGGCCTGCAGGCCGGGGGCGCGGGGAAGCATGGAGGTGCTGTCCCGCTTCTCCAGCAGCATCGTGCGGACGCCACGCCGGCCGCTGAACAGCGCGGTGGAGAGTCCGACGGGACCACCGCCGACGATCAGCACCGGGATCTTCACGTCATACATGCATGTCCCCTCTGAACGGCTGGGCTTGGCCGGTTTCGGCACCCCTGATGAGTAGCCACGGCCCCTTGAGGGCTGCTGGAGATATGGCGGGGGCGGGCACCCGGAGCGGTCCGGAGCCGCCCCCACCGCCGTTCGAGGGGCGCTCAACTTCGCGGTGTGACCCTCCCGGGGCGGCCCTGGCGCCAGGCCATGTGCCGTTTCGGAAGGAGTCCTGCGCATGACGCACACCAGCCTGGATGTCAGCACCCCGGCCGGAATCATCCGGCTGAGCAACGCGTTCTGCGACGCGAAGGCGCTGCTGACCGCCGTCGAACTGGGCCTGTTCACCACCCTCGCCGAGAAGGGCCCCCAGACCCAGGAGGAGATCCGTAAGGAGCTGGGTCTGCACGGCCGCGGGCTGAGCGACTGGCTCAACCTGCTGGCCGCGCTGGGCCTGCTCACCCGCGAGGAGGGCGGCAGGTTCGGCAACGCCGAGGGCGCCGGCACCTATCTGGTGCGCGGCCGGAAGACCTACGTCGGCGGATTCCTGGAGCGCTCCAACCGCAACCTCTACCCCGCCTGGGGAAAGCTGTCCGAGGCGCTGCGTACCGGTCAGCAGCAGTCCGGCAGCGACTTCGAGGCAGTCACCAAGAACCCGCACATCCTGCGGCAGTTCGTCGGCATGATGGACGCCCTCACCCACGTCGTCGGGCCCGAGCTGGTGGGCAAGTTCGACTGGAGCGGCCACAGTTCCGTCCTCGACATCGGCGGCGCCCGCGGCAATCTGTGCTCCCTCATCGTCAAGGCACAGCCGCATCTGCAGGGGCACGTCTTCGACCTGCCGCCCATGGAGCCGCTGTTCGACGAGAAGGTCGCCGAGTACGGGCTGACCGGCAAGGTCACCTTCCACGGCGGCAGCTTCTTCACCGACCCGCTGCCCAGCGCCGACGTCGTCACCCTCGGACACGTGCTGCACGACTGGGACGAGAAGCAGCGCGGCGAGCTGGTCACCAAGGCGTTCGGCTCCGTCAACCCCGGTGGCGCGCTGCTGATCTACGACCGGATGCTGGACGACGAGCCCGACCACGTCGAGAACCTGGTCATCAGCCTGGACATGCTGCTGGTCACCGACGGCGGCTCCGAGTACCCGGTCTCCGAGGCCGTCGCACACGCCGAGCGCGCCGGGTTCGCCTCCACCGAAGTGCTGCCGCTGAGCGACTACGACACGCTCGTGATCTGCCGCAAGGCCGGCTGAGCGGGCCGCCCGAGAAGAGGAGTCCGTATCCCATGAGCGACCCCAGGACCGATACTCAACAGGCTCCCGAGCAGGTGCCGGTGCTCGTCGTCGGAGGCGCGGTGACCGGGCTGTCCACCGCGGTCTTCCTCGGCTGGCACGGCATCCGCTCGCTCGTCGTCGAACGCCACCCCGACACGCTCAGCCACCCGCGCTCGCGCGGCGTCAACCCGCGCACGGTGGAGCTCTACCGGCAGGTCGGGCTGGAGGACCCGATCTGGTCCGAGGCAAGTCTCGCCACCGACTTCAGCAAGCTGCTGATGATCCGCGCCGAGACCCTCGCGGGCCCGGAAATGTTCAGCGGCCCCACCGACCAGCCCGACCCCACCGGCGGCGTCAGCCCCTGCGAGTGGGCCCCCATCGACCAGGACCGGCTCGAACACCTGCTGCGCGGCCGCGCCACCGAGCTGGGCGCCGAGCTGGCCTTCGGCACCGAACTGGTCTCCTTCACCCAGTCCGACGAGGGAGTCACCGCCGTCCTCCGCGATGTCGCGAGCGGCCAGGAGCGCACCGTGCGCGCCGCATACCTCGTCGCGGCCGACGGCAGCCGCAGCCCCATCCGCCAGGAGCTGGGCATCGTCGCGGACGGGCCCGGCGAGTTCGCCACCACCCTCTCGGTGCTCTTCGAGGCCGACCTGAGCCAGGCGGCGCAGGGCCGCGACGTCGGCGTCTGCTACCTCGACAAGCCCGCGCCCTCCACCATCCTGTTCGCGCACGACGGCAAACAGCGGTGGATCTTCGCCACCGCCATGCCCGAGGGCGAGACGCTGGAGACCATCACCGAGGACCAGGCGGTCCAGCTGGTCCGCGCCGCCATCGGCCAGCCCGACCTGGACGTACGGATCGTCCCCCAGCTGCCCGCGGGCGGCGCCAAGTGGCTGAGCTTCATCATCGGCGCCCAGGTCGCCCGCGAGTACCGCAGAGGACGGGTCTTCCTCGTCGGCGACGCGGCCCATCTGGTGCCGCCCACCGGCGGGTTCGGCGCCAGCCTCGGCATCCAGGACGCCAACAACCTCGCCTGGAAGCTGGCCGCCGTCCTCGACGGCGAGTCCGGGCCCGAACTGCTGGACACCTACCAGGCGGAGCGCCACCCGGTCGCCTGGATGACGCTCCAGCAGGCCCTCGGCATGATGCAGGAGCGCACCGGTCCGGACGGTGACGGTGACGCAGCGGGCCCCGACCCCGCGGAGGCGTACAGCACCACCGTCTTCGGCTACCGCTACGGCGACGGTCCGCCGGTCCCGCCGAACGCCCTGCGCGGCGAGCCGGGCACGCGGGCCCCGCATCTGGAGCTGGACCGCGCCGGCGAGCGGATCTCAGCCCTCGACCTGTACGGCCGCGCGCCCGTGCTCCTGACCGCGGAGGGCGGCGGACCGTGGGCCGACGCCGCTGCGGCCGTCGCCGCGGAGACCGGAGTGCGGGTGGACGCCCACCGGGTGGGCGGCCCCGGCGCCACGCTGACGGCCTCCGGCGGCCGGACCGTCACCGAGGCGTACGGCATCGGTGCCGACGGCGCCGTCCTCGTCCGCCCGGACGGATTTGTCGCCTGGCGCTCCGAGAGTGCCGCCGCCGACCCGAAGGCGGCCCTGCGGGAGGCGGTGGGCTCGCTGTACCCGCGTATCTGAGTGCCTCTCACCCGGTTCCGGACAGGGGTCGGCAGCATCAGATGCTGCCGGCCCCTGTCCGCGTACTGACACCCATTAGGGTGTGCGCGGTAGTTGATTCTCCGTCGTACTCAGGGGGCCACCGCATGACCGTCACACCGAAGCCACACAGCACCGACAAGGAAGCCGTACGGAGGCCGCGGCGAAAGCTGCGCTCCTCGACCGTCGTGCTCGGCAGCATGGGCGCTCTCGCGGTGGCGCTGTCCGGCTATTCGTCCGAGCCGGACCGGCGGTGCGTCGACCCCGAGAGTTACGACGCGGTGCGCGGTTACCGCATCCTGCCGCCGAGCCAGTGCGAGACCGGCGGCGGCACCGGGGCCACGGCAGGGACCGCGGCCTTCCCCGCGGCTGCCACCGCGGGCCGTTCCACGGACGCCGGGCGCGCCGAGGAGCAGGACAAGATCTGGTACTACGGCGGCCACGAGGCGAAGGGCAGGGCCAAGGGCGGCACGTTCATCCACACGGCGGCCGTCGAACGGGCCGGCTTCGGCTGCGACGACGATGACGACGGCGGCAGCAGCGGCGGTGGCGGGTACGGCGGCTGAGGCGGCGCGGCACGGCGGCGGACGAAAGGAAGAGGAAGCCCGAGTGGAACGCCGGACCATCGCTCCCCGTCCCAACTGGCAGGAGATCGTCGAGGAACAGGGCTGCATCTACCCGCTGACGCGGTACCCCGACGGTTCGCTGCGCCCGTACTGGGACGAGAGCGCCTACTACACCTTCACCCTTCCCGAGGTGGAAGCCCTGGAGGAGGTCGTGGAGGAGCTGCACGGCATGTGTCTGCGGGCCGCCGCGCACATCGTGGAGGCGGGCCGGTTCGCGGATCTGGGCATCACCGACCCGGCCCTGGTGGACCGCGTCGCGGAGAGCTGGCGGCGGCGTGCCGAACTGCCCAGCCTCTACGGCAGGTTCGACCTGCACTACGACGGGAGCGGCGGCCCGGCGAAGCTGCTGGAGTACAACGCGGACACTCCCACCTCGCTGGTGGAGGCGGCCTCCCCGCAGTGGTTCTGGATGGAAGAGTGCTTCCCCGGCGCCGATCAGTGGAACTCGCTGCACGAGCGGCTGGTCGACGTATGGAAGAAGCAGGCGGCGCTGCTGCCGCCGGGCGCACCCGTGCACTTCGCCCACTCGGCGCGCGACGAGCTGGGCGAGGACCTGATGACGGTGGCCTACCTCCAGGAGACCGCCGAGCAGGCGGGTCTGGAGACCGTCGCCATACCGATGGAGGAGATCGGCTGGGACCGGCTCTCGGGCCGGTTCGTCGACCAGCGGCTGAAGTTCGTCCGCGCCTGCTTCAAGCTCTATCCGTGGGAGTGGCTGGCCTCCGACCGGTTCGGCCCGCACGTGCTGGAGACCCTCGACAACGGGGGCGGCACCGGCAGCACGCTGTGGATAGAACCGGCGTGGAAGATGCTGCTGTCCAACAAGGCGCTGCTGGCCATCCTGTGGGAGCTGTTCCCCGGCCATCCCAACCTGCTGCCCGCCTATCTGGACGGGCCGCGCGAGCTGGCGGCCACGACCGGGTGGGCGGCCAAACCGCTGCTGGGCCGCGAGGGCGCGGGCGTCACCCTGCACGAGTCGGGCGCCGAGCCGTCGGTACGGGACGAGCCGTGCTGCTACCAGGCCCTGTGCCCGCTGCCGGACTTCGACGGCAACCGGACAGTGCTCGGCACCTGGGTCGTGGACGGTGAGGCGGCAGGGCTGGGCATCCGCGAGTCCGCGGGCCCCGTCACGGACGAGTACGCACGGTTCCTGCCGCACGTCATCCTGTAGCGGGCACTCCCGCGATCCTGTAGCTGCCCCTGGAGGGCGTCCGCGGTCCTCAGCAGCGTCGTGGCTGGTGGGGGCACCTCCCGGCCGAAGTCCCCCAGCCTCCGGCCGGGAGGTACCCCCAGGGGAGCAGTTCCCCGCGCCCCTGACGGGGCGCGTCCACACACGGGAGGGCCCCGGCAGCTGCCGGGACCCTCCCGTGTCGGGCCGGTTCGCGCTCCGCGGGGAGGCGGTGGGCCGGAACCGGCCGGACGTCAGTCACTCCTCCGTGACGTGGATGGACTTGGTGGGGCAGCCCCGGGCCGCGCGGCGGACCTCCTCGTGCAACTCCCCGTCAGGGGTCTCGTCGAGGACGACGACCAGCCCGTCCTCGTCCTGGTCGAAAACGCCGGGCAGCCGGTACACACACAGGCTGCTGACCGCACACGTCTCGGAATTCGCCGTCACCCGGAGCATGTCACCACTCCACGGGGATCTCGGTGAAGCCCTCCATGAACCCGCCCAGCGCCCGCGGCAGTTCCTCGGCGGGCGCCGCCAGCCGGATGCCGGGGAAGCGCCGCAGCAGCGACTCCGTGGCCACCTGGAGCTCCATCCGGGCCAGCGCGGCGCCCACGCAGTAGTGGATGCCGGCGCCGAACGTCATGTGGTGGTTCTCCTGGCGGCGGATGTCCAGCTCGAAGGGCTTGTCGAAGACCTCGGGGTCCATGTTGGCCCCCTCCTCCGACAGCAGCACGCTGGTCCCCTTCTTGATGACCGAGCCGTCGGAGAGGGGGATGTCCTCGATGGCGTACCGCATGGTGCCGACCGAGGAACCCATGATCTGGGTGCGCAGCAGCTCCTCCACCGTGGAGGGCACCAGCGACCAGTCCGCCTGGATCTCCCGCACCAGCTCCGGGTGGTGCAGCAGCACAGCGGTGCCGGTGCCGATCTGGCTGGCGGTGGTCACATAGCCGGCGATGAGCAGCCCCTGGCACCAGAAGTGCAGCTCGTGGTCGTTGAGCCGGTTGTCCTCCTCGTCGCGGACCCGGATCAGCTCGCTGACCAGGTCGTCACCGGGCTCGGCCCGCTTGGCGTCGATCAGGTCGCCCAGGTACTTCCACAGGTTCTGCCGGCACTGTCCGACCTCCTCGGGCGGTAGCTTGGTGACGGACAGGAACCCGTCCACATAGGTGCGGAACTGGTCCCGGTCCTCTGCCGGGACGCCCAGCAGTTTGCAGATCACCTTGATCGGCAGCGGGAAGGCCAGCGCCTCGTTCAGCTCCACCGGCTGCGGCCCGGCCGCCATCTCGTCCAGCAGCTCGTCGGCGACCTGCTGTACGTACGGCCGCAGGGCCTCGATCCGGCGGGCGGTGAACGCCTTGGTCACCAGCGAGCGCACCTGGGTGTGCTTGGGCGGGTCCGGGTCGATCTCCGGGTCCATGAACAGGTCGTTGTCCTTGGAGATCCGCGCGCAGTCGGGCCGCGCGATGTTCCGGGACAGACGCTTGTCGGCGAACAGGGCGCGCACGTCCTTGTAACGGGTCACGAGCGTCGCCACGTCCCCGCTCGGCAGCGTCACCTCCATCGCGGAGCTGCCGTGCACGTGCCGCAGCGCTTCGGGCACCTGCATGGGCGGGGTCCAGGCGAACGGATACCTGGGCGGGGTCTGAGTGCTCACGGTTGTCCCTTCGGGTTGCGGTGATCAGGTGCGGGAGACGGGCGGGCTGTACGGGGCGAGCCGCAGGGAGCGCGTCATACGGGCCACTCCGGGCGCTCCCAGGCCGCTTCGGCGAACGCCCACTCGTGCCGGATGCCGGTACGGAAGTGCTCGACCAGCCGCGCTTCTTCGGCCGGTGAGGCGGTCTTGCCCAGCTCGTCGGCCAGCCCCATGAAGGCCCGCACCGCGTAGCCGTAGCCCTCGCCCGGGTGGTAGACCTCGATCCACTTCGCGTACCGGGAGCCTGCCGAGCGGCGCTCCAGCAGATCGTTGGAGACCTGGAAGTTGAACCACACCATCGGCAGCAGCGCCCCGACGCCCGCGGCGTACGAGGCCGCGCTGGAGGCGTTGAAGAACGCACAGTGCGCATGGGTGACCGGGCCCGCGGGCGGCATCCCGCCGGCCGACGCGGGCAGCCCCAGCCCGTCCGCCAGTTCCGCGTACTTCTCCCGCAGCCGGTCGCGGGCCTCCAGCGTGCCGGTGATCGAGCGGCCCAGCAGCGCTGTGTGCGCGTCCTGTTCGGCAGCTGCCGCCGTACGGGCCAGCGCCCGCGCGTACGCGGGCAGCAGATGCCCCGTGTCCTGTTCCACGAAGTACGTCAGTGACTCGCCCGGCAGGGAGCCGTCCCGCAGCCCCGACCAGAACGGGTGGGCCAGCACCTTCTCCAGCACCGGCGCGGCCAGCTCCTTCAGCTGATCGCTCAGCAGCATCGTCTCTCGCCCCTCTCCGTTCGCTCTCACAGATCCAGCCGGACGCGGTAGTGGCGCAGCCACGCGTCGAGCTGGAGGACCATCTCGACGTTGCGGCGCTCTCCCCACCCGTCCACGGCGATCGGCCGGTCCTCGGCGGCCAGCTCGGCGCAGGCGGGCCCGTCCAGCAGCGGCCGCACCGGACTGGCCGGATCGGCGACGACCGCGTTGAAGCGCCGCCGCAGCACCTGCCCGTAGTGCGGGTCCTGGGTGATCGGGAAGGGGCTCTTACGGCGCTGGGTCACCGACTCGGGCAGCAGGTCGGCGACGGCCGAGCGCAGCACGCTCTTCTCGCGGCCGTCCGCCGTCTTCATCGCCCAGGGGATGTTGTAGACGTACTCCACCAGCCGGTGGTCGCAGTAGGGCACCCGCAGCTCCAGTCCGACGGCCATGCTCAGCCGGTCGTCGCGGGAGAGCAGCAGCGGCAGCCAGCGCGTCAGATGCGCATGGCCGACCCGCCGCATGACCCGCTCGGTCTCCGACTCGCCGGGCACGTCGGGCACTTCGGCAACCGTCTCCGACCAGCGCTGTGCCGAATAGCCGGGAACGTCGATCTTGCGTAGCAGCCCCGGGTCCAGCAGCCCGGTGCTCATCCCGTGCGGCGCCACCCGCAGCCCCATCGTCACCCAGGGGAAGTTGGCGGTGTCCACCAGCGTCGGGTCGCGGAAGGACTGGTAGCCGCCGAAGAGTTCGTCGGCGACCTCGCCCATCAGCGCCACCGTTGAGCGCTGCCGTACCGCGCGCAGCAGCAGATACAGCGAGCGGTCCATGTCGGGGATCGGCCGGGGCAGATCCTGGGCGCGCAGCGCTGCCGCATCCACCACATCGTCGGCCAGATCGGCGGTACGCAGTACGACAGGCTCGTGGTCGGTGCCCACATGCCGGGCGACCTCGGCCGCGTACGGGGCGTCCGGGTCCTCGTGCCAGAAGTCCTTGCGGAACCGCTCCGTGTGCCCCTCGAAGTCCACCGCGAAGGTACGCGGCCGTCCGGCGCCCGCACGGGCCGCGAAGGCCGCCAGCGCGCTGGAGTCGACACCGCCCGACAGCAGCGTGCACAGCGGTACGTCGGCGACCAGGTGATCGCTGACCGACTCCTGGAGCAGCCCCCGCACCGTCTCGACGGTGCGCTCAAGCGTGTCCGGATGCTCGTGGTCGGGCAGCGACCAGTACCGCGACTCGCTCAGCACCGCACCGCCTGCGCCCTCCCGCAGCACCGCCGTATGCCCGGCCGGCAGCTCCCGGATGCCGCGGTAGACGGCGTGCCCCGGGGTGGCGATGTAGGCCAGCAGCTCGGCCAGCCCCTCCGCGTCGACCACGCACTCCAGCCACGGGTGTGCCAGCAGCGCCTTGGGCTCGGAGCCGAAGAGGAGACCGTGTGCCGTGCGCGCGTAGTACAGCGGTTTGATGCCCAGCCGGTCGCGGGCCAGCAGCAACCGGCGGCTGCGGGGGTCCCACACGGCGAACGCGAACATCCCGTCCAGCCGCTGCGCGCACTCCTGGCCCCACTCCAGATAGGCCCGCAGCACCACCTCGGTGTCCCCGGCGGTGCGGAACCGGTGCCCGAGGGCCGTCAACTGGTCCCGCACCTCACGGTAGTTGTAGATCTCGCCGTTGTGCACCAGGACCGCGAGGGTGCGTCCGTCGTGCTCGGCGGTCATCGGCTGGGTGGAGTCGTCGACGTCGATGACGGCGAGCCTGCGGTGCCCCAGCGCGGCGTCCGCGTCCGTCCATACCGCCTCGTCGTCCGGGCCGCGGTTGGCGAGGGTGCCCGCCATCGCCCGTACGGTGCTGCCCTCCTCGCTCATCTCCCGCGCGAAGTCGATCCAGCCCGCTATGCCGCACATGCGACCACCCGCTCCGCCAGCTCGCCGACGACCGTGGCGGGGGCGGGCTGCTCCAGCATTCCGTCGCGCAGAGTCCGCGCCGCCTCGCGCCGCCCGGCGCCCTCTTCGCGGTCCAGCAGCCCGGCCGCCTCCGCGCGGAGCCGCTCGGCGCTCGCCTCGTCCCTGGTGAGCACCTCACCGGCGCCGGTCGCCAGCACCCGCGCCGCGTGCCCGGCGTGGTCCGGCAACTGGGGTACGAGCAGCAGCGGCAGGCCCGCACGCAGCGAGGTGAGCACCGTGCCGGCGCCGCCGTGTGCGACCACCAGATCGGCGCTGCCCAGCAATGTGTGCAGCGGTGCGTCGAGCACGACCCGTACCCCGTCGGGCACCTCGCCCAGCAGTGGCCGCTGCGCCGCGGTGACGGCCAGCACGACCTCCGTGCCCGGCAGCGCGGCCAGCGCCCGCGCGGCGTGCCCGGCCAGGAACAGCGCGGGATCCAGCCGCGCCATCGTGTGCCCCCAGGTGATCACGACCCTGCGGTGGCCGCTGCGCGGCAGGGGCAGCGGCGGATCGGGCGGGGTGCCGGGCCCGTTGAACGGCACGTACCGCATGGGCACCCGGGGGTGCTCCGCAGGGGCGGGGGCCTGGAACCCCGGCGGGCACGGGTCGATGGTGAAGTCCCCGAACGGGTGGTAGCCCTCCGGGTCCACGCCCACCCGCTCGGCCAGCGGCGCCAGCGCACCCGGCAGCAGCGGGCGGGCCCGCGCCATCAGATCGGCGCCGTACAGCAGCCGCACGGCCGGAATCCCCGCGGCGGCAGCAGCCAGCGGGCCCGCCAGCGCGGTCGGCTCGGACACCACCACATCGGCGCCCCACCCACGGGCCGTCTCCGTGACCCCGTCGACCATCGAGTCGGCGTGCGCGGTGAACATCTGCAGCGCCCGCGGCCCCTTGCCGCCCCGCGGCGCCCGCCGGTCGGCCGTGGGGTCGTCCTTGCTGGGCAGCACATAGCCGCGCACCATGCCGACCCCGTCGACGTCCTTGCCGACTGCGGTGCCCGGCAGCCCGGTCCGCTCGATGAGGGGCAGCAACTCCGGCTGGCTGACGACCAGCACCTCGTGCCCCGCACTGCGGCAGGCCCACGCCAGCGGCACGAGTGCATACAGATGAGAGGGCCAGGCCCAGGTCGTGAACAGTACCCGCATCGCAGCCCCAAACCCTTCCGCCGCCGACTCCTGACGAGGCAGACGGTGACCCAGCGCCCTAGTGCAGGGGTCGGCGCTCGCTAGAGCGGGGCCGTTGTGCCCCGAAGGGGCGCGGGGAACTGCGCGAGCAACCACGACTCACCCGCAGACCGCGCGCTACGGGAAGGGGCACTCTCTCAGCGGCACAACGGGGACCGGGCCCTCCCGAAGCGGGGCTCGATCAGATGTCGAGCGCCGGTGGCAACGGTGTAAGGCGTACCCCGCGGCCCGGCGGCCGCAGGCCCACGCTTTGGAGGCGGACACATGGAAGCTGACTCGCGCCCACCGTTCCGCGTCATGCTGCGGATGGAGATCCACCCGAACAAGCGCCAGGAGTTCGAGAACACCTGGCGCCAGGTGGCGGCCGGCATCGCGCGCGAGCCCGCCAACCGGGGCCAGACGCTGGTGCGTTCGGTGGAGGACGAGAACGTCTACTACGTCCTCACCGACTGGGCCGACGAGCCCTCCTTCCGTACGTTCGAGCTGAGCGACGCCCACGTCGAGAACCGGCGCAGGCTCCAGCCGTTCCGCCGCGGCGGCGAGATGGTCGTCACCGAGACCGTGTACGAGGTACCGCCGGCACCGGAACCGCCCCGGAACGCGGCGCCCGCCGACCCCGCTCCCGGCGACCCCGACCCCGCTCCGGCCACCGAGCCGCTGGCCTTCGTCGGCCTGGGCAACATGGGCGGGGGCATGGCGCACCGGCTCCTGGAGACGGGACACACGCTCACCGTCCACAACCGCACGGCCGCCAAGGCCGCACCGCTGGCCGAAGCGGGCGCCACCGTCGCTGCGAGCCCCGCCGAGGCCGCCAAAGGCCGCTCGGTCGTGCTGCTCAGCCTGGCCGACGAGGCGGCGGTCGAGGAGGTGCTGTTCGGTCAGGTGGCCGATGTGCTGGCGCCGGGCGCGGTCGTCATCGACACCTCCACCGTCTCACCCGCGTACGCCCGCGAGTGCGCCGATCGGCTCGCCGGGCGCGGGCTGCGCCGGGTGGAGGCGTGCGTCGTCGGCAACCCCTTCCAGGCCCGCGAGGGCAAGCTCCGCGTCTACACCAGCGGCGACGAGGGGGACATCGCCCGGGTCGGCGGCATCCTGGACACCCTCGGGGCGCAGGTCGTCCACCTCGGAGCGCCCGGCACGGCCGCCACCCTCAAGCTCATCTTCAACCTGCTGCTCGGCGCGCAGGTGGCCTCTCTCGCCGAGGCGGTGGCCTACGGCGTCGCCGCCGGGCTGGACCGCGACCGGCTGCTGACCTCCGTAGCGGAGAGCGGCTTCAGCTCGGTGGTGCTGCGCTTCCGTGCCGAACTGATGCGCAAGGGCGCCTACGAGCCCGCGTTCTTCCGCTCGACGCTGATGGAGAAGGATCTCCGCCTCGCCCTCGGCGACGCGGCGGTGGCCGGGGTGCCGCTGCCCGTCCTCGACTCCGTACGCGAGCGCTTCGCCGGCGTCAACGAGGCGGGGGACGGCGACAAGGACGCGTCCGTACTGCTCGAACACACGGTGCACGGCGGCTGTTCGGAGGCGGCGTCGTGACCGCGCCCGAAGCGATGTTCCACCAGCTGCGCAACATCGCCCGCTCCAGCGCTGCCGCCACCCCCTCGCCGCCGCCCGACGAGGTGGAGGCGCTGCTGGACCTGGTCTTCGAGTGGTTCCGCACCCGGTTCAGCCCGGAGCGCGCCGCACGTGCGTCCGGTGTCTTCCACTACGAGATCGACACCCCGCTCGGCGTCCGCCACCGGTACGTCGCCGTCGGCGAGGGCGCCTGTACCACGTCCGCCACGCTGGACGGCGCGCCCGACGCCACCATCGGTCTGGCGCTGCCCGACCTGGTGGCGCTGGCGGTGGGGGAGTTGAAGGGCACCGACGCGTTCGTCGGCGGCCGGCTGAAGATCTCGGGCGATGTGTTCTTCGCGATGAACTGGATCGAGTGGTTCGGCGCCCGCAGCGGCCATCCGCCCGGCTCCGGCCTGGACACGGCCTGACCCCTTCCGCAGCGCTCCATCCGAGCAAGGAGAATTCCCGTGCGCATAGCCGTGACAGGTTCGATCGCCACGGACCATCTGATGACGTTCCTCGGCCGCTTCAGCGACCAACTCCTGCCCGACAGCCTGCACACGGTCTCGCTCTCCTTCCTGGTGGAGGAGCTGGAGATCCGGCGCGGCGGGGTCGCGGCCAACATCGCCTTCGGCCTCGGCGGGCTCGGACTGACCCCCGTGCTGGTCGGCGCCGCGGGCAGCGACTGGGCGGACTATCAGCTGTGGCTCAAGGAACACGGCGTCGACACCGACTCCGTGCACGTCAGCACCAGCCGGCACACCGCCCGCTTCGTGTGCACCACCGACGCCGACCACAACCAGATCGGCTCCTTCTACCCGGGCGCCATGAGCGAGGCCCGCGACATCTCGCTGCGCGAGGTGGCCCGGCGCACCGGAGGGCTCGATCTGGTCGTGGTCGCCCCCGACGACCCGGAGGCGATGCTGCGGCACACCCGCGAATGCGCCGAGCTGGGCATCCCGTTCGCCGCCGACATCTCCCAGCAGCTGGCCGTGCTGGACCGGGAGGGCGTACGGGCGCTGCTGGCCGGGCCCGCCTATCTGTTCACCAACGCCTACGAGGCGGTGCTGCTCCAGGAGCGCACCGGCTGGACCGAGCAGCAGATCCTCGGCCGCGTCGGCACGTGGGTCACCACCCGCGGCGCCGAGGGGGTGCACATCGAACAGGCGGGCATCTGCCCCGTCGACGTACCCGCCGTGCCCCTCGGGCCGTCCGCAACCGTCGACCCCACCGGGGCCGGTGACGCCTTCCGCGCGGGCTTCCTCGCGGGCCTCGCCTGGCGCCTCGGCCCCCGCCGCGCCGCCCAGTTGGGCAGCGCCCTGGCCACCACGGCGCTGGAGGTGATCGGCACCCAGACCTACACCCTGGCCCGGGCCCCATTCCTGGCGCGGCTGCGCGATGCCTACGGCGTTGAGGCCGCAGAGGAGTTGGCCCCGCACCTGGGGGCGTTGGCCTAGCGGCCGAAGGAGGGCCGGTCCGGCGGGGTCAGGAGGCCAGCCGGGAGGGGAAGCCGCCCTTGGCGATGGGCCCCCAGCGGCGCGGAGTCACCCGGATCAGTGACTTGCCCTGCTTGAGCATGGCCGCCCGGTACTCGTCCCAGTCCGGGTGTTCGCCGGAGATGACCCGGTAGTACTCGACCAGCGGCTCCACCGCCTCGGGCACGTCCAGCACCTCGGCCGCCCCGTCGATCTGTACCCAGGGCCCGTTCCACTCGTCGGACAGCACGAGCACACTCACCTCGCCCTCGCGGCGTGCGTTGTGCGTCTTGGCGCGCTCCGGATACGTCGAGATGACGATCCGGCCTGCGGAGTCGACCCCGCATGTCAGCGGCGACGCCTGCGGCGTGCCGTCCTCCCGCCGCGTCAGCAGGATGGCCCGGTGCCGGGGCCGTACGAACTCCAGCAGTTCATCGAGGCCGACCCGGGTGTTGGTAGCGATCGAAGGAGCCATGCCGTCGAACCTACGCCATGACCTGCCTCCGCTGCCCCGTGCGGGGACGGGAAGCAAGAATCCATTTGTGTCATAGGACATTTCCCGTAAGCTGCGGTCCATGGACGGACGCATCCGGGGTGCGAACGCGGCGGAGATCGCGGAGTCGGTACGGGAACTGGTCGAGACCGGAGCCCTGGCCACAGGTGCCGCACTGCCGCCGATCCGCGCGCTGGCGGCCGAGTTGGGGGTGAACCGGAACACGGTGGCCTCCGCGTACGCGCAGCTGGGGACGGCGGGCGTGGTGGAGAGCCGCCGCCGCGGAGGCACGGTCGTGCTGGGCGTGCCGGCCGTCGACGGCGAGGGGTTCGCGGCGTCGTCGGCGCTGGTGAACCTGGCCGACGGCAATCCGTCGCGGGAGTTCCTGCCGGATGTCACCGCCGCCTACCAGGGGTACGAACCCCCGCTGTACGGGCACGAACCGGTCAGCGGCGCCCTCGCCGCCTGGGCACGGCAGGCCATGAGTCCCGACGCGGAGAGCGAGCACCGGCTGGTTCTCACCCACGGCTCGCTCGACGCGGTCGAACGCTGTCTGAACAGCCACCTGACCCGGGGCGACGCGGTGGCCGTCGAGGACCCCTGCTTCCTGTCCAGCATCGGGACGGCACGCGCGAACGGCTTCCGCCCGGTGCCCATACCCATCGACGCCGAGGGCATGGACCCCGACGGGCTGCGTGCCGCCCTGGTGGCGGGAGCACGCGCGGTGGTGTGCACCCCTCGCGCGCACAATCCCACCGGTGCCGCGCTGTCGGCGGGCCGGGCCCGGCAACTGCGCGAGGTGCTGGCCGACTTCCCCGGCGTGCTGGTCATCGAGGACGACCACTTCTCGGCGATCTCCGCACAGCCGTACCACCGGATCACCCCGCCCTCCGCGCCCCGCTGGGCCCTGCTGCGCTCCGTCTCGAAGTTCCTCGGCCCCGACCTGCGCCTGTCGTTCGTACTGGCCGACCCGGCCACAGCGGCCAGGCTGGAGGCGCGGCTGAATCCCGCATGGGTGAGCCACCTCCTCCAACACCTCGTCGCGGGCCTGCTGTCCGACCCCGGGACCGCGCAACTGCTCCAGCGCGCCCGCGACGCGTACGCCACGCGCAGCCGGAGCCTGATCGAGGCGTTGCGGCAGAACGGGATCACCGTGGCCGACCGCTGCGACGGACTCAACGTCTGGATCCCGGTGCCCGGTCGCACCCAGCGGGTGATCGCTGCCCTGGCGGAACGCGGATGGGCCGTACGGCCGGGAGCGGACTTCGCGGTCACCAGGAGCACCGCCTCGGCGATCCGGGTCACGACGGCCGGCCTCACACCCCAGCAGGCCCAGGCGTTCGCCGCCGACCTCGCACGGGCCATGCCCTGACGCCCCCTCACCCGCCTTACACCCACCGCAACCAGGGAGAAAGCCCATGTTCACCGGCCTGAGCGCCTTCCCGCTCACCCCGATCACCGACAACGGCATCGACGAGCAGGCCCTCGCGGGACTGGTCCGCCGACTCGCCGCTGCCGGTGTCGACTCGATCGGGGCACTGGGCTCCACGGGCTCCTACGCCTACCTCACCCGCGAGGAGCGCGCCCGGGCCGCCCGTATCGCGGTGGAGAACGCCGGCGAGACCCCCGTGGTCGTGGGCATCGGCGCGCTGCGCACCCGGCACGTCCTCCAGGCGGCCGAGGACGCCCAGCGCGCGGGCGCGGCAGGGGTGCTGCTCGCACCGGTGTCCTACCAGCCGCTGACCGAGGACGAGGTGTTCGGGCTCTTCGAGGACGTCACGGCGAACCTCTCCGTCCCCCTGGTCATCTACGACAACCCGGCCACCACCCGTTTCACATTCCCCGACGAGCTGTACGTGCGGGTGGCGGAACTGCCACAGGTGGCGTCCGTCAAGATCCCCGGCGTACCGGCCGACCCCGCGGCTGCCCGCGCCCGCGTCCAGCAGCTGCGGCAGACCCTGCCCAGCACCGTGACCATCGGCGTGAGCGGCGACGCCTTCGCGGCCACCGGGCTGAACGCCGGGTGCGACGCCTGGTACTCGGTGATCGCGGGCACCGTCCCCGGACCGGCGCTGACCATCACCCGCGCCGCACAGTCGGGCGACGCCGACCGGGCGCTGGCGGAGTCCCGGCGGCTCCAGCCGCTGTGGGAGCTCTTCGCCCGGCACGGCTCGCTGCGCGTGGTCGCCGAGGCCGCCGCACAGCTGGGCCTGACCCCGCCCGGCAGCCTCCCGCTGCCGCTGCGCGGACTGCGCGCCCAGGACCGGGCGCGCGTCGCCGAACTGCTCGAACAGCTGGGGCCGAACTCGTGAGACAGCGGGACACCACAGCGCCGGCGTCCTCCGCCTCGGCACCGGCCCCGGCCCCGGCCCCGTCATCGGCCCCGTCATCGGCAGCGCCCGCGGCGGCGCCGGGTTGGGGCGGTCTGGCCCGCTACATCACCGCCGCGACCCTGGCCCGGGCTTCCGACGGTGGTGCGGTGGTGGCCATCGTGCTGCTGGTGACCACCAGCGGCGGCCCCGGCTGGCTGGCCGGACTGCTCGGCGCCTGCATCACGGCACCCCATCTGCTGGGCCCCTTCGTCGCGCGGGTCCTCGACACCGCACGCGACGGCCGCAAGGTGATCGCCGCAGCGTGCATGGTGCACGGCGGCACCCTGGCGGCGGCCGTACTGCTCCACCCCGTCACCACTCCGGTCGTCACCGGCGTACTGCTGATCGCCTCCGGACTGGTCGGCCCGCTGCTCACCGGAGGGATCAGCAGTCGGCTGCCCGCCATCGCCGGGGAGGGCCGGGAGCGCCAACGCCGCGCCCAGGGCTGGGACGTGGCGACCTACGGCATCGGCGGAACCGTCGGCCCCACCGTCGTCGCGGCGGTCTCCGCCTGGGCCTCACCCCTGGTGGCCGCGCTCGTCCTCGCCGGGGGGACGTTCCTGGCCGCCGCCGTGGTCCGCTTCCTCCCCTACGCCCCGCCCCCGGCCGCCGCCTCCGACGTCCCGAAGCCCGGACGCACCCTCGTCGGCATCCTCACCTCGGGGCCGCTGCGCCGCACGTTGTACCTGACCGTGACGGTCGCCTTCGGCGTCGCAGCGCTGCCCGTCACCGCGGTGGCCGGCGCCGGTGCGCTGGGTGTCGGGCCCGCTGCCGCCGGCGTGCTCACCGCCGCCTACGGGCTGGGCAACCTCGCCGGCTCCGCGGGCGTGATGATCCGCCCCGCCCGCGCGGACGCGGACGGGCTGATGACCCGGCTCGCCGCGCTTGTCGCCGGCACCCTGGTCCTGGTCGCCCTGGCCCCGTCGTTCCCGGTCGCCGTCGCCGCCTACGCTGCGGCCGGGATCGCCAACGCGTGCTTCTTCGCGGCCACGCTCGCCGCCCGCAGCGAGTACGCACCCCCGGCCGCCCGCGGCCAGATATTCGTCTGGGTGGGAGCGCTGAAGATCACGGCCGGATCGGCGGGAACCGCCTTCGCCGGAGCCGTCGTCGGCACCTCCCTCCCGCTCCCCCTCACCCTCGCCGTCGTCCTCACCCTCGGCAGCGCACTGCTCTCCCTCGCAGAGCGCCGCTGACCCGCGGTTGCGCCCCGAAGGGGCGCGGGGAACTGCGCGCCCAGCCACAACACACCCGCAGCCTGCGACCCCGGCAAGGGGCACCCCCTCTCCAGCACAGGGGAGGGGCCACCTAGGTCTCACACGGCCAAACCGACCCGCACAGCCCGCACCGCGCCCGCACATGCCCCCGCACCGGCACCCGGACCCGCACCCGGCAGGTGGGGCAAGGGAACGACACCCGCATCCCCGCACCATCGCCGGGCTCGAAGGCGTACCCCGCGCCGCCGCCGGGACCGGCAGCCGCGGCACCGCCGCTCGCCCCATGCCGCCGCTCCCTCACATAGCGGCGCCGCTCCCGCCACGGCGCCCCGGCCAGCGGCGGCAGCTCCTCGTCCCGGGCCGCCATCTCGCGGCCCCGCACATACGCCTCGTACGCCTGCGGGCTGGTGAACCAGATCGCCGGGTCCTCCCCGAAGAGGCGGGCGCGCTTGGCCAGTACGTAGCCGAACTCCTCCGGGGTGAGGTAGCCGAGCTTCTGCGAGGTGAGTGCGTCCTGCCGGAACGCGTCCAGCAGCAGCCATCCGGCGCCGAGGTAGGTGCTGGCGGTGTCGGTGAGGATCTCGTTGGCCGGGGTGCCCTCGAAGGCCAGCCCGAGACGGTGCAGCCACACATGGGTCACCTCGTGGGCGAGGGCGGCCCCGATGTCGTTGCGGTGCTCCTTGAAGCGGGCGTTCAGCTCGACGAAGTACTCGGGGCCCGCCGTCAGTTCGACGTTCGCCGCGTGTGTCATCTCGCGGAAGCTGACGATCACCCGCGCCTCCGGCAGCCGCAAGTGCCGCACCATCACTCCCGCGACGCGCTGGGCACCCAGATACAGATCGTCGGCGTCCGCGAAGGCGATGTCGCCGGGGGCGACGCTGGTGTCGAAGCCGCGCACGGACTCCGCCGACATCCGCCGGTAGAGCGCGGTGATCGCCTCGCGCACCGTCTCCAGGTGCGGAAAGCCCCGCTCCACGGGGTCAGCAACCGAACCACCCATCCCACACCCCCAGCGCGCGGCCTACCGCCACGATAACGCCGCCCCGTGCGGCTGCCGGGAAAGAGGCGGCCGGTGGGGTTTGCGGCCGGTGCTGCCGGTAATACGAACCGCCAGGTGCTTGGGAGGACAGGCACATCCGCGGGAGGCGACCGCGCACGGTCACCCCGGGTGTCACCCGAGCCGCCTCCCGCGGTTGTCGGCACAGATGAAACCGGGAGGAGCGAGTCCCTATGTGCGCCGCACGGTACCGTCACGTTCGCGACCGCGCCCTGGACGTACACACGTCCCACCGGGTGCGGGAACTGCGGGAGAAGGTGCGCGCCGCTGTACGAGAACTGAGCAGTACGACCCCGGCCCACCCCGCATCCCCCACCGTCGAGCTGATCGCCCAGCACACCGGGCTGGCCGGGGACGAGGTCCGGGCGGGGCTGGAGGCGACGGAGAACTGCTGCACAATGGGTCGGCGCCGTGCTGCCGAGCCCGGGCACCGCACCGTCCGCCCGCACGCGACGGGGCGCGTGCTCATCGTCTGACGGCCATGGCCGCGGGGCACGGGTCCCGCGGCTCCCGTGCGTCCGCAGGTCCTACGGCCTACGGTGGCCCGGGCAGGGAGGGGAGGAGTGGTCGTCGGTGGGAGGTTCGGCGTGCGCGTGGGGGTCCTGGATATCGGCTCGAACACCGTTCGGCTGGAGGTAGCGGACGCCGGTGGGGCGGTTCCGCTCCCCGTGCACACCGTCAAGTACCGGCTGCGGCTGGCCGACGACGTGGACAGCGAGGGCCGGCTGCCCGAGTACGCGGTGGAGCGGCTGGCCGAGGCGGCAGCGGCGGCCGAAGAGGAGGCCCGGTCCTGGGGAGTGGTGCGGCTGACGGCCTTCGCGACGGCGATCGTACGGGAGGCACCCAACCGCAGCCAGATCGTGGAAGCCGTACGCAAGCGCTCCGGGCTGGAGCTGCGGATCATGTCCGGGCGCCGGGAGGCCGAGCTGACGTTCCTCGCCGCGCGGCGCTGGATGGGCTGGCGGGCCGGGCCGATGGTGCTGCTCGACATCGGCGGCGGCTCCGTGGAGGTGGCCTTCGGCCGCTCCGGAGTGCCCGACCTCGCGGTGTCGGTCCCGCTGGGAGCGGGGCTGCTCACCCGGGAGCACTTCGGCACGGCGGATCCGCCCCCGCCAGAGCAACTGCGGGCCGTACGCCGTCAGATACGGCACCAGCTGCGCGATGTCACGGCCCGCATCCGCTGGGAGAGGCCGCACACCGCGGTGGCCACCTCCCGCACGCTGCACCAGCTCGCCCGGCTGTGCGGCGCTGCGCCGGGTCGTGAGGGCCCGTTCACGCCCCGGTACTTGAAGCGCGGCCGGCTGCGCACGGAGCTGACCAGGCTGGCGCGGCTCCCGGCGGCCGAACGCGCCGAGCTGCCCGGTATCTCGCCGGCCCGGGCCGGGCAGGCGCTGGCCGGGGCCCTCGTCGCGCACACCACCATGACGCTGCTGGACGTGACGTCGCTGGAGCTGTGCCCCTGGGCGCTGCGCGAAGGGGTGCTGATCCACGAGCTCGAACAGGAAGCCCCGGGCGCGTCCGGAAGTCCAACAACCCCGCACACTTGTCCATAGGCAGCCGCGTACCCCCTCGCGAAGGCTGAGGCGTCGAACCGAAGGGCGACGGCCGAGCGGAGGCTGACATGGCGAGCGGCGAGGCGGGCGACCGGACGAGCGCGGACGCGGCCCGGACCGCCACCCGTGGCGTGACCCGCAGGTCGGTGGTGGCGGCAGGCGCAGCGGCGGGGGCCGGCACCGTACTCACCCCCCTCGCCTTCCCGGCGCCGGCAAGCGCAGCACCCCGCACCCGCACCCTGCGCACCCCGGCCCTCGACGTCACCGTCGATACGGCCTTCCCCCGCATCGTCGACTACACCGACCGCGGGACGGGCCAGACCCTGCACGCCCAGCAGGACCCGGTCCGCACCCTCCGCGTCGACGGCGAGGAACACACCCCCGAGGTCAGCAGCGTGCCGGGCGGCGACAGCAGCAGCATCACCTACACCCTCACCCTCGGCACCGGCACCGAACTCACCGTCGAGATCGAGGCCGAGGACCACCAGGTGCACTGGCGTGTCACCCGTATCAAGGAGAGCGCCTCCGGCCGGGTCGGCACCCTTGAGCTCCCCGAACTGGCCTTCCTCTCCGTCCGCTCTGACCAGCGGCCCGAGCCGGTGCTGTATGCGGCCCGCGTGGAGCTGGACAAGGACAGCAGCGGCGACACCCTGGTCGAGCTCACCGGCAGCACCGAGCCCGATCCCGAACCGGTCGGCTGTGCATACGCGGTCGTCGCCACCGGCGAGCTCGCCGCGGCGATCGAGACCAACACCAGCTACGACAAGCCCGCCGGAACCAAGGGCGCCGCCTGGGACAACGGCCGGCTGTGGCGGCAGACCGTGACCGCGGGCGACGGGGCCCGCTCAGCGCGGCTGACCTGCGGCCAGTGGACCTACCGCGCCGCCACCGCCGGACCGGACCAGACCGAGCCGCTGCCGTACGTCACGGTCGTCGTCACCGGGGACCGCAACGGGGACGGGGCCGCCGACTGGCAGGACGCGGCGACAGCGATGCGCGACATCATGGTCGACCCGCACGGTGCCGACGAGCAGCATCTGCGGGTGGTGCCGCATATCCCGTTCAACTTCGCCAGCCAGGCCACCAACCCGTTCCTGACCACCCTCGACCAGGTCAAGCGCATTCACCTGGCGACCGACGGGCTGCGCCAGTTCACCCTGCTCAAGGGCTACCAGTCCGAGGGCCATGACTCCGCGCACCCCGACTACGCGGGCAACTACAACGAGCGCGCCGGCGGCCTCGCCGACCTCAACACACTGCTGGCCAAGGGCAAGCAGTGGAACTCCGACTTCGCGGTGCACATCAACGCCACCGAGTCGTACCCGGTCGCCAACGCCTTCTCCGAGACCCTCGTGGACAAGACGGACGAGCAGTGGGACTGGCTCGACCAGTCCTACCGCATCGACCAGCGCCGCGACCTGGTCTCCGGCGACATCGTCGAACGCCTGAAGAACCTGCGCCGCGACACCGACGAGGGACTGAACTCCCTCTACATCGACGTCTTCCGCGAGTCCGGCTGGACCTCCGACCGCCTCCAGCGCACCTTGCGCGAGCAGGGCTGGCGGGTCACCACCGAGTGGGGCCACGGCTTCGAGCGGTCGGCGCTGTGGTCGCACTGGGCGACCGAGACCGACTACGGTCCCGACACCTCGCGCGGCATCAACTCCCGCCTCATCCGCTTCATCCGCAACCACCAGAAGGACGTCTTCGCCGACAAATGGCCCACCCTGCTGGGCATCCCGCGGACGGGCAACTACGAGGGCTGGCGCGGCAAGACCGACTGGCACGCCTTCTACCGGCTGATCTGGACCCACAGCCTGCCCGCCAAGTACCTCCAGGCCAGGCCCATCCGCAGCTGGACCGAGCACGAGATCACCTTCGAGGGCGCCGAGGCCACCTCCGTCACCGACACCGACGGCAAGCGCCGCATCACCACCGACGGCAGACGGGTCTACGACGACGGCACCTACCTGCTGCCCTGGGAGCCCCGCAAGGCCACCGACCCGGAGAAGCTCTACCACTTCAATCCGCGCGGCGGACGCACCACCTGGCAGCTGCCCGCCGGCTGGACGAACACCGGCGCGGTGTACGCCTACCCGCTGACCGGCCAGGGCCGCGGGAAGCCCCGGAAGGTGGCCGTCTCGGGCGGCAGGGTCACGCTGACCGCCGAGCCCGAGCAGCCCTACGTCCTCTACCGCACTCCCGCGCCGGCGCCGCGCGACCCCCGCTGGGGCGAGGGCACCCCGCTGGCCGACCCCGGCTTCCACGCGGGCGACCTCGCAGCGTGGACCGTCAAGGGCGCGGCGAGCGTCGAGGTGAGCGAGCGCGGCGACAACGAACTCGTCCTCGCCCCCGGCGGTGCCGCCTCCGTCAGCCAGCGGCCGGCCCGTCTGAAGCCGGGCAGCTACGCCGCGTCCGTGCAGGTGCAGGTCGGCACCGAGGCGGCCCACCGGCGCCGCGCCGCGCTCTCCGTCCGTACCGCCGACGGCGTCACAGCGGAGAACTGGACGGAGACCTCCACCGCCGTCAACCACGTTGCGGCCGACCTCAAGCAGGGCACCCGGTTCCAGCGGATGACGACCTGGTTCACCGTGCCCGAAGGAGGCGGACCGGTCACCCTCGCCCTCATGGCGGGGAAGGGCGAGGTACCGGTCCGCTTCGACCACGTACGAGTGGTCCCCGGGCGCCGCGCCGGCCGCCGAGGAACGCTGGTGTACGAGGACTTCGAGCACGTGCCGCAGGGCTGGGGACCGTTCGTCAAGGGCGACGCGGGCGGCTCCACCGACCCACGCACCCATATCGCCCAACGGCACGCGCCCTACACCCAGCGCGGCTGGAACGGCAAGGCAGTCGACGACGTGATCGACGGCAGCCAGTCCCTCAAGTCCCGCGGCGAGAACACCGGGCTCGTCTACCGCACCGTCCCGCACACCGTCCGCTTCGCGCCGGGGAAGACCTACCGGGTCTCGTTCCGCTACGAGAACGAGAAGGCCGGCCAGTACGCCTGGATCATCGGCGTGGACGAGCCGGACATGCGCGAGCTGGACCGCACCGCACTGCCGGTGGCGACCGAACCCGCCACCCACAGCTACGAGTTCACCGCTCCGGAGAACGGCGAGGCATGGGTCGGCCTGCGCAAGGTCGGCGACGACGGCAAGGCCGAGTTCGTGCTGGACACCTTCACGGTGACGGAGGTGCGGAGGTGAGGCCGGTGACGGAGCTGAGGCCGGTGACGAAGGTGACGGAGGTTAGGCCGGTGACGGAGGTGCCGGACCGGTGACCCGCCCGGGGTGATCACCGTACGCTGCTGCCCTGGACGAGTGAGGGGAGCGCGTGCGGTGGCCGAGCACCGGTATCAGTCCTGGATGCGGTACTTCACCCCGGGCCCCGTACACCACCGGCTCGGCCTGGTCTGCCTCGGCGTCGGTATGCAGCACGGTGCGCTGCCCCCGGTCGGCCCGCGCACCCTCGACCACCACGTCGCCATCGTCATCAGCGGAGGCCGCGGCTGGTACACGGACCCCGGCGATCCGGAAGGCCGCCGCCGGGAGGTGGTGGCCCCCGCACTGCTGTGGCTCACCCCGGGCGTACGGCACCACTTCGGCGCCGACCCCGGCGTGGGCTGGGACGAGAGCTTCGTCGACTTCACCGGCTCCGCCGTGACCGCCTACACCGAACTGGGCTGCATAGAACCGCACCGTCCCCTCGTCCCCCTCAGCGACGCGGGCCCGGCGCGTGCCGCCATCGCCCGGATCGCCCGCTCGGCGCGCCCCGGGAACCCGCTGCTGGAGGTGGAGGCCGCAGCCGCCGTCCATGAACTCCTCGTCGCCCTGCGCCGGGCCCGCGCCGACACCACGGCGGACGGCGCACCCGTCCTCCAGGCCCTGGCCCGCGACGCCTTCCTCCCGCTCTCCGTCGCCGACCACGCGGCGCGGCACGGTATGACCCCCGCCGAACTACGCGCCGCGGTACGCCGCAGCGCCGGGTGCAGCCCGAAGGACTATCTGCTGGGCATCCGCCTCGGCCGCGCCAAGGAACTGCTGGCCGGCACCGATCTGCCCGTCTCCACGGTCGCCCGCCGCGTCGGCTACGACGACCCGGCCTACTTCTCCCGCCTCTTCACCCGCCGGGTGGGCACCCCGCCCGTCCACTTCCGCACCGCCCAGTCCCGCAAGGTCCCCGGCGGCTACGCCAGCCGCGTCCCCGACCCGGACCACCCACCGACCATCCCGTGCAGCCGGCTCAGCGGATAGGGTCGGGCGATGACCAGCAGCAACATCCAGCAGCCCGACGAGTCCGTACGCGCGGAGCTGTCCGCGCTGCGCGACAGCATCGACAACATCGATGCCGCCGTGGTGCACATGCTCGCCGAGCGCTTCAAGTGCACCCAGCGCGTAGGCCGCCTCAAGGCCGACCATCACCTGCCTCCGGCCGATCCGGCCCGCGAGGCCCGGCAGATCGCCCGGCTGCGCGAGCTGGCCAAGGACGCCAAGCTGGACCCGGCCTTCGCCGAGAAGCTGCTGAACTTCATCATCGCCGAGGTGATCCGCCACCACGAGCAGATCGCCGGGGGCGTCCAGCAGCACAACAGCTGACCCGGGCCGCATCAGGCAGCCCGGGCCACACCGGTCCGTCAGGAGATCCCGCCGCCGCTCAGGCGTCCTCCTCGCCCAGCCGGTGCACCCGCACCAGGTTGGTCGAGCCGGGGACGCCGGGCGGCGAGCCCGCGGTGATGATGACCAGGTCGCCGCGGTCGCAGCGGCCCAGCTTCAGCAGCATCTCGTCGACCTGGTCCACCATCTCGTCCGTGGTCTGCACCATCGGCCCGAGGAAGGTCTCCACACCCCAGGTGAGGTTGAGCTGCGAGCGGGTCGCCGGGTCCGGGGTGAAGGCCAGCACGGGGATGGGGGAGCGGTAGCGGGACAGCCTGCGGACCGTGTCTCCGGACTGGGTGAAGGCCACCAGATACTTGGCGCCGAGGAAGTCGCCCATCTCCGCGGCGGCACGGGCCACCGCACCGCCCTGGGTACGCGGCTTGCTGCTCTGCGTCAGCGGCGGCAGCCCCTTGGCGAGCATGTCCTCCTCGGCCGCCTCGACGATCCGGCTCATCGTCCGCACCGTCTCGACCGGGTACTTCCCGACGCTGGTCTCGCCGGAGAGCATCACCGCGTCGGTACCGTCCATCACCGCGTTGGCCACGTCGCTGGCCTCCGCGCGCGTGGGGCGGGAGGCGTCGATCATCGAGTCCAGCATCTGCGTCGCCACGATCACCGGCTTGGCGTTCCGGCGGCACAGCTTGATGGCCCGCTTCTGCACCAGCGGCACCTGCTCCAGCGGCATCTCCACGCCCAGATCACCGCGGGCGACCATGATGCCGTCGAACGCGTCCACGATGGACTCCAGGTTCGCCACCGCCTGGGGCTTCTCCAGCTTGGCGAGGACGGGCAGCCGCCGGCCCTCCTCCGCCATCACACGGTGGACCTCCTTGATGTCGTGCCCGCTGCGCACGAAGGAGAGGGCGATCAGATCGGCGCCCATGCGCAGCGCCCAGCGCAGATCCTCGATGTCCTTTTCGGAGAGCGCGGGCACGGAGACCGCGACCCCCGGCAGGTTGAGCCCCTTGTGGTCGGAGACCATGCCGCCCTCGATGACCATCGTGTGCACCACGGAGCCCTCGACGCGGGTGACCTCCAGCGTCACCCGGCCGTCGTCCACCAGGATCCGCTCACCCGCCGTGACATCGGCGGCCAGCCCGGGGTAGGTGGTGCCGCACATCGAGCGGTCACCCTCCATCTCCTCGACCGTGATCGCGAACTCGTCGCCCCGTTCAAGGAGTACAGGCCCTTCCTGGAAGCGGCCCAGCCGGATCTTCGGGCCTTGAAGGTCCGCGAGCACCCCCACGTTCCGCTGTGTCTCCTCCGAGGCGGCGCGCACCCGGTGGTAGCGCTCCTCGTGCTCGGCGTGCGTTCCGTGGCTCATGTTGAACCGGGCAACATCCATTCCGGCCTCTACGAGCGTCTTGATCTGCTCGTACGAGTCGGTGGACGGGCCCAGGGTGCTGACGATTTTCGCTCGGCGCATAGCCCGAGCCTAAGACTTACCGGCGCGTAAAGAACGGCCACCGGACAATTGTCCAACCGCCTTTTACCGAAAAGCCATTCAATCCCGAGGACAACTATTAAAGTGGGCGGCCATTTGCTCTGATGAGCGCCCACCGGACTGTTCCGTCTCGACTGCCGAGACGGAACAGCCGAGCGCCCCTCGCGCCCTGCTCGCGGATCAGTCCAGCTGCGGCGGACTCAGCACGAAGCGCGCGTTGACCTGTGCGGACACCGTCTGCCGCTGCGGCTCCAGATCCAGCGCCGGCGGCGGCCCGGCCGCCCTGCCGTACCCGCCCAAACCCCCGGGCGCCGCCGGATAAGGCGGCGGAGCGCTGTTCTCCGCACCCAGATCCGCCAGCTCGACCAGCGCCACCAACCGCGCCCCCAGCGCCTCCGCGTACTCCCGGGCCCGCGTCACCGCCTCCCGTACCGCCTGCTGCCGCGCCGTACGGTGCGCCGGCGAGTTCCGCCACAGCCCCCACCACGGACCCTGGACCTGCGTCAGCTCCAGATCGGCCAGCCGCGTCGTCAGCTCACCCAGCACCGTGAAATCCGTGACGGTGGCATTCAGCCGCACCCGCCCGTCATAGGCGTGCACCCGCTCCCGCTTACCGTCCCGCATCTGGGGCTGCACACTGAACGTCCCCGTCGACAGCTTCTCCACCGCATCGCCGTAGCTCTTGACCAACTCCAGCGCACGCGCGTTGCGCCGCGTCAGATCCTCCAGCGCAGCACGCCGGTCGGTACCGCGTGCGGACACCGAGATACCGATCCGCGCATACTCCGGGTCGAACTCCAGGCTCGCCTCCCCGCGCACCGCCACCCGCGGCGCGTCAGGGGTGCCGTAGGGCACGGCGCCGAAGCCGCCGCCCGGACCGGCCTCCAGGCCGGAGTCCGCGTCGGCACCGTGCAGCGGTGGGGGAGGAGGCGGTGGAGTTCCCGGTATCTGTGTCATACGCCAACTGTGGCAGACCTCCCCGCAGCTCCGGCGCCCGACCGGTCGGCCCCGAGCCCGAACCGGGTGAAGGCCGTACGCTCCGGCAGCGGGTAACTCTCCCGGCCCGTCACCGCGTTGAGGATCACCGCACTACGGTGCGCGGCCAGCCCCAGATCCGGCGCCCCCACCCCGTGCGTGTGCCGCTCCGCGTTCTGCACGAAGACCGAGCCGGTGACCGCGGGGTCCAGCACCAGCCGGTACTCCTGGTCCACCAGCGGACGATCCGAGCCGTCCCGGCGCAGATACGGATCCAGCGCTGCCAGCATCCCGTCCGCCGGGCGCTCGGTGTACCCGGTGGCAAGCACCACCGCGTCCGTCGTCAGTACGCTCCGCTCCTGCTGCTCCGCGTGTTCCAGATGCAGCTCCAGCTGCGAGCCGCCGCCCCGCCCGGCCGTCCGCACCCGCACCCCGGGCGTGAGCACCGCGTCAGGCCAGCTACCGCCGTCACCATCTTGACCGGTGACACCGCGACCGCCCCCGCCGTCCAGCAGCAGCGTCCTGCGGTACAGCTCGTCGTGCACCGCCGCCAACGTCTCCGCGTCCACCGCCTTGTGCAGCTGCCACTGCCGGGGCACCAACCCGTCACGTACCCGCTCGGGCAGGCCATGGAAATAACGGGTGTAGTCCGGAGTGAAGTGCTCCAGACCCAACTTGCTGTACTCCATCGGCGCGAACGCCGCACTGCGCGTCAGCCAGTGCAGCCCCTCCCGCCCCACCGGACGCCGGCGCAGCAGATCCAGGAACACCTCGGCACCCGACTGGCCCGACCCGACCACCGTCACATGCCCCGCCCCCAACAGCTCCTCCCGGTGCTCCAAATACGCCGACGAGTGGCACACCGGCACCGACGGCGCCTCCGCCAGCGGTCGCAACGCCCGCGGCACATGCGGGGCCGTACCGATCCCCAGCACCACGTTCCGCGCGTACGACCTGCCCAGCGCCTCCGCCTCGCCGTACGCACCCAGCTGCGTGAAGTCGACCTGGAACAGGCCCCGTTCGGCGATCCAGCGCACCGAGTCCACTTGGTGCCCGAAGTACAGTCCGGGCACGCCCTCGCTCACCCACCGGCAATACGCGTCGTACTCCGCTCGCTCGATATGGAACCGCTCCGCGAAGTAGAACGGGAACAGCCGCTGCCGCTCCCGCAGGAACCGCAGGAACGACCAAGGGCTCGCCGGATCCGCCAACGTCACCAGATCCGCCAGGAACGGCACCTGAAGCGTCGCCCCCTCGATCAGCAGCCCCGGATGCCAGCGGAACGCGGCCCGCTGCTCGTAGAAGGCGCACCGCAGTCCCGGCAGCCCGTCACCCAACGCCGCCAGCGAGAGATTGAACGGACCGACCCCGACTCCCACCACATCCAACGGCTCCCCCACATCCTCGGCCGCCGCCGACCCCTGCTCGACATCCCTCACGCGTCCGCTCCCTCGCATACCGATCCCGCCGACTCCTCCGCCGCCGCCTCTGCCCCTGCCTCCGCCACGAGCTTGAGCAGCGCCGCCAGATCGCTTCCCCCCACCGCCGGGTTGAGCAGCGTCACCTTCCACCACAGCCGGCCGTCCAGCGCAGCCCGGCCCAGCACCGCCTGCCCCCGCTCCAGCAGCCGCCGCCGCACCCGCGCCACCAGCGCGTCGTCCCCGCCCACCGGGCGGAACACCACCGTGGAGATTGCCGGGCGCGCGTACAGCTCGAACCGCTCGTCCTGCACCACCCGGTCCGCCAACTCCACCGCCGCCGCACAGGTACTCTCCACCAGCCGCGCCATCCCCGCCCGACCCAACGCCCGCAACGTCACCGCCACCTTCAGCACGTCCGGCCGCCGCGTCGTGCGCAGCGACCGGCCCAGCAGATCAGGCAGGCCCGCCTCGGTATCGTCGACGGCGTTGAGATAGTCGGCCCGGTGGTCGAGGACACGCAGCACGCTCCCGTCCGGTACGGCCAGAAAACCCGCAGCCACCGGCTGCCAGCCCAGCTTGTGCAGATCGAACGTCACACTGTCCGCGAGCTCCAGCCCCGCAAGCCGCCCCCGCAGCCCCGCACTGAACAGCAGCGGGCCGCCGTACGCCGCATCCACATGCAGCCGGGCACCATGGCGGTGCGCCACCTCGGCGATCCGCAGCAACGGGTCGACGGCACCCGTGTCCGTCGTTCCCGCCGTCGCCACCACCAGTGCCGGTGCCGCTGCTGTCACCTCGCCCCGCGCCCGATCCCCCCGCGCCGGATCCCCCCGCGCCAGGTCGCCCAGCGCCGTCTCCAGCGCCGAGGGATCCAGCACCCCACGCGGCGTCGGCACCACCAGCGGCGGCTCCATCCCCAGCAGCCATGCCGAACGATGCACACTGTGATGCGCGTTCGCACCGCACACCAGCCGCGCCGGGCCGCCACCACCGTCCGTACGAGACCGCTCGCGGGCCAGCAACAGCCCGAGCTGGTTCGCCTCCGTACCGCCGGTCGTCACCAACGCCTCCGGCACCGCCGCCGCACCGTCCCCAGGGAACACCAGCCGCGCCAGTGCACGACACACCAGCACCTCCAGCTCCGAGGCAGCAGGCGCCTGGTCCCACGAATCCAGCGACGGGTTCAGCGCACTGGCCGCCACATCGGCGGCAGCCGCCACCGCCAGCGGAGGACAGTGCAGATGCGCCGCGCACAGCGGCTCCGCCGGATCAGCCGCCCCACGCGCCACCGCGCCGACCAGCACATCCAACGCCTCCGTGGCACCCGCACCGTGCTCCGGCAACGCCGCGCCCACAGCAGCCCGCACCCGCGCGGCGACCGCCTCAGGGCCGCCCTCCGGCAGCGGTCCCCCTCGCTCCACCGCACCCCGCGACAGTGCCCCCACCACCGTGCCGAGCAGCGGACGCAACGCGGCCGGACCGGCCGGCCCGCCCGCCAGCAGGCCGACAGGTCCAGTTTCCGGACCTGGATCCGGGACCGTTCTCCCACCCGGGATGGTGAATGCAGACGCAGGCACAGACATGGCGGCTCTCTCGTACACAGCGGCCGAACACGACCGCGACCACGATTGGTTAGGGCGGCCTAACTTAGGTGCCGCGTACTGTGCCGCCCGGCGATCTCCGCGCTACTTCGCCCGAAGGAGGTAGATCCGCCCCGACCGACGCGCCGGATCTGGTAAGAGACCCCGCACCCTCACGCCACCGCAGCCCGCACCCCCAAAGCCCGCCGCAAATCGTCCAGCTGATCCTCCAGACGCCGCCGAAGCTCAGGCACCGGGGCACCCGAAGTCAAACACTCCTCACCGCGAGTCAGCGTCTCCTCATCGACAAACGCCTCAGGGAAGGCATACCGCCCCGCCGCCTCCGCCAGCGCCGGACCACGACGAGCCGCCAGCGGCACCACATCGGCGAAATACCGCTCCACATAGCCGCCCAGCAACTCCCACTGCTCCGGCTGCCAGAAACCCTGAGCCGTGGCCGTGAACAAGTAGTTCGACAACGCATCCGCAGGGCCGAACATCGCCTCCCACGCCGCCTCCTTCGCCGCCGCACTCGGCAAAGCCGCCCGACACCGCGCCGCCGCCTCCTCACCCCGCGCACTCGGATCACCCGCACGAACCTCATCGATATCCGCCGCGCCCACCGCACCCAGCACCGACAGCCGCAACAACAGCCGCCACCGCAGCTCCACATCCAGCGCCGGACCACCACCCGGCACCCGCTCAGCCGCCCGCCACGCCAGCAAATCCTCCGGCCCCGTCGCACAGTCGATGAAATACCGCGCCGCCGTCAGCCGCACCCCCGAACCACCAGCAGCCACACCGCCCCCACCACCGCCCTCCAGCAGCTCACGGCACACCTCACCCAGCAACCCCAGCGCCTCCGTACGCTCCGCACCCACCAGAAAACGGTCCGCCGCATGACCCCGCGCAAACGCCAACACCCCCTGCACCACCGCATTGTCCGTCTCGTACGGCAGATGAGCCCGCACCACACGCACGAACTCCAGCGGCCCCAACTCCGCCTCCCGCACCATGTCCCGCGCCGCATTCCACACCACCGCACGCGACAACTGCCCCGGCAACCCCGACAGCGACGAACGCACCGTCCCCCACGACACCGGATCCAGCCGCACCTTCGCATACGTCCAGTCCAGATCGTTGACCAGCACCAGATCCGGACGCGGCCCATCCAGCGTCACCGTCAGCCGACCACCACCCGGCGGCACATCCCGCTCCAGCCGCTCCCGCAGCACCAACCGCGACTCGTCCACCGGAGCCCGGTCGTACAACCCCACCGCCAACCGATGCGGCCGGTCCCCGCGATGCTCCACATCCACATACCACTGCCGCGCCTCCGACTCGCCTACCCGCGGCACCAACGTGTCCACACCCGTCGTCCGCAGCCAGCTCTCCGCCCAACCACGCACATCCCTCTCCGAGGCCCGGCCCAACGAGTCGAGAAAATCCGCAAGCGTCGCATTACCGAACCGATGCCGCGCGAAATGCCCATTGATACCCGCCAGGAAACTCTTCTCACCCAGCCACACCACCAACTGCCGCAGCGCCGAAGCACCCTTCGCATACGAGATCCCGTCGAAATTGCCCCGCGCCGCCGCCGTATCCGGCACCGCATCCGCATCCGGCGCCACCGGATGCGTCGACGGCCGCTCATCCGCGTCGTACCCCCAGCACTTCCGCTCCACCGCGAAATCCGTCCAGGTATCCGTGAAGCGCGTCGCCTCACTCAACACCTGATAGCCCATGTACTCCGCAAACGACTCGTTCAGCCAGATATCGTCCCACCAACACAACGTCACCAGATCGCCGAACCACATATGCGCCATCTCATGCGCAATCACCATCGCCCGCGTCTGCCGCTCCGTATCAGTGACCGCCGAACGGAAGACGAACTCGTCCCGGAACGTCACCAGACCCGGGTTCTCCATCGCCCCCGAATTGAACTCCGGCACGAACGCCTGATCATAGGAGTCGAACGGATACGGCTCATCGAAGATCTCATGAAAGCGGTCGAAGCAGCGCCGCGTCACCTCCAGCAGCTCCCCCGCATCCGCCTCCAAATACGCCCCCAGCGACCTACGCACATGCAGCCCGAACGGCAACCCCGCGTGCTCCGTCCGCACCGAATGGAACGGACCCGCAACCACCGCCATCAAATACGTACTGATCGGCGGCGTCGGCGCACACTCCCACCGCCCACCCTCCCCACCACGCGCGGCAACCCCGTTGCCCAACACCGTCCACCCCGCCGGAGCCGTCACCGACACCCGGAACTCCGCCTTCAAATCAGGCTGGTCAAAACAAGCGAACACCAACGGCGCATCAGCCACACAGCACTGCGTGTACACATACGCACAGCCGTCCTCCGGGTCCGTGAAACGGTGCATGCCCTCACCCAGCCGCGAGTACGGCATCAGCGCCTCGACCCGCAGCTCGTGCTCCCCGGCCGCCAGCCCCCGCAGCGGCAGCCGTCCCTCGCACAGCTCCCCCGGATCGATCCCCACCCCGTCCAGCTCGACCCGCACCAGCCGGCTCGGCCGCACCTCCACGAAGGTGTCCACACCCGCCTCCAGCGCGGCGAACCGCACCACGGTCGTGGACCCGAACACATCCTCCCCCCGCGTCAGATCAAGATCCACGGCATACTGCCGCACCGCCACAACCCGAGCCCGCCCCTGCGCTTCCGCACGCGTCAACACGACCATGCGCGCCATAGTGCCGCACCCGCGCACCCCACGCACCGGTATCCGCCCACGGCTTGCCATCCCGGAGCAACTCCCGGCCATGTGGCTGGCGTTGCGCCCCTGCGGCACTGTCTCCCCGCCTCACCACTTCGCCCCGACATGCACATCCATCAGCGCCACGGAAGCACGCCGGGCGACGGAGATGTTGTACGGCACCGTGCCGCGCTTGGTGACCTTCCACTCGACGCCGACCTGGTCGAGGGTGCGGCAGTAGAGCTCGCGGATGTCGTCGGACTTGTTGGTGAAGAGGTAGCGCGGATACTCGTACCGCTTCCGCTGCCCGCCGACCATGCGCGTGGTCCAGTTGGTGATCCGGCAGCCGTCGGAGTGCACCAGCCCACGGATGAGCTCCCAGGGGTACGCGTCGACGATTTTTTGCTGCCAGGAAGCCAAGGTGATTCGGCGCTCGTGCTTCCTCCCCGGCCCGTGCTGGGGGAAGAGGCACCAAAGGTGCTGGGAGTACACCTTTACGTTGTGGCAGCCCTTCTTTGCAGCCCTGGAGACAGAGTTGTGCGGTAACACCCGCCGCATCGCTGTCTCACACTCGTCCATCAGGCCGGGCCAGGCGTCGGCGCAGGTCACCATGAGGCTGGGCACCCGGTGCTCGGAGTACTGGATGATGTGGCCGTCGCCGAGGTAGAGACCGAGCAGGTACGCGTACGCCTGTCGGTCGAAGGCGCGGCCCTCGCAGCGCGGGCACTCCCGCCGCCGCCAGTCCCGGCCGCGGTGCAGTGCGCCTCCCGCCCGACGCACCCGCTCCCTGTGTAACCAGTAGCCGACCGTGCCGTAGGGGACTTGGAGGCGTTGCGACACCTCGCGGTTGGATGCTCCTCGCTCGTGCAGAGCGATTGCCTGTGCCCGTTTCGAAGGCTCGTGCTGTTTCATGTGGGGAGCATCACGCCCCCGCCATGACGAGGGGAAAGAACAGGGCCCCTCTCACTCGTACGAGTGAGAGGGGCCCTGTTTCGGTGCCGGGTGCGGGACTCGAACCCGCACGCCCTTTCGAGCAATCCCTTTTGAGGGGATCATGTCTACCGATTCCATCAACCCGGCTGGCACGCGCCGCACCAGGAGTGTACCGGGTAAGCCCTCTCCATGGTCACTAGGTAGGCTCGAAGCTCCCACCTGTGCGGAAACGAGGAGCCAAGTGAGCGCGGCGGACTTCCCCGAGCCTGAGAGTGCCCAGAGTGCAGAGCCCGTCGAGGCGGAGACGTCGACGGACGGTAGTGCGCATGTACCTCCGGCGACGACCCGGGTCGTGATCGCGGAGGACGAGGCGCTGATCCGGATGGATCTCAAGGAGATGCTGGAGGAGGAGGGCTACACCGTCGTCGGTGAGGCCGGCGACGGCCAACGGGCGGTGGAGCTGGCCCGCGAGCACCGCCCTGACCTGTGCATTCTCGATGTGAAGATGCCGGTGCTGGATGGTATCTCCGCGGCGGAGAAGATCGCCGAGGAGAGTATCGCCCCGGTGCTGATGCTTACTGCTTTCTCTCAGCGTGAGCTGGTCGAGCGGGCTCGGGATGCCGGGGCCATGGCTTATCTGGTGAAGCCGTTCAGCAAGACCGATGTGGTGCCGGCCATCGAGATGGCGGTGTCCCGGTTCACGGAGCTGAAGGCGCTGGAGAAGGAGGTCGCGGACCTCTCCCAGCGGTTGGAGACGCGGAAGCTGGTGGATCGGGCCAAGAGTGTGCTGCAGACGCAGTACGGGCTGACGGAGCCGGCTGCGTTCCGGTGGATTCAGAAGACGTCGATGGACCGTCGGCTGTCGATGCAGCAGGTGGCGGAGGCGGTCATCGCTGACGCCGAGGAGCGTAAGAAGCAGCAGTAGCGGGCGGGAAGTGAGGGGGCGCCTACGACGATGGTGGGCGCCCTCTCGCGTTCAGTCTTCGCCGAGGTATGCCTTGCGTACTGATTCGTCGTGCATGAGTTCTTCTCCGGTGCCTGACAGGGTGATGCTGCCGGTTTCCATCACATGGCCGTGGTCGGCGAGGGAGAGCGCTGCTTGGGCGTTCTGTTCGACGAGCAGGATGGTTGTCCCCTGCTCCTTCAGCTCGCTGATGGTGGACATGATCTTCTGCATCATGATCGGTGAGAGTCCCATGGAGGGTTCGTCGAGCATCAGCAGTTTGGGGCGGGACATCAGTGCGCGGGCCATGGCGAGCATCTGCTGTTCCCCGCCGGAGAGGGTGCCGGCGGCCTGGCGGCGGCGTTCTCCGAGGATGGGGAAGCGCTCGTAGGCGCTGTCGATGTCTTTGGCGATGCTCTCGGCGTCCTTGCGGAGGAAGGCGCCGAGCTGGAGGTTCTCCTCGATGCTGAGCCGGGGGAAGATGCGGCGGCCTTCGGGGGAGTGGGCGAGGCCCATGGAGACGATCTTGTGGGCGCCGACTCCGTTGAGTACCTGCCCTTCGAAGGTGATCTTTCCGGTGGCGGGTTTGAGCAGTCCGGAGAGGGTGCGCAGGGTGGTGGTCTTCCCTGCGCCGTTGGTGCCGATAAGGGTGACGACCTCGCCGGCGTCGACGGTGAACGAGATGCCTTTGACGGCCTCGATCTTGCCGTAGGCGACGCGCAGGTCCTCGACTTCGAGCAGGGCCATCAGTCCGTCTTCCCTTCCTGCTTCCCGTCCCGCGGGGCAGCCGCTGCTTCGTCCGGCGGGGCAGTGGCTTTCTTGTCCCGCGGAGCGGCGGTGCCGGCCTCTTCCGCCGCCTGTACCTCGGCTGCTTCGGCTTCGCCGGGTTCGCCTTCGAAGGGGGTGCCGAGGTAGGCGGCGATGACGCGTTCGTCGCGCTGCACGGTCTCGGGGGTGCCTTCGACGAGTTTCTCGCCTTGGACGAGGACGGCGACCCGGTCGCAGAGGTTGAAGATGAACCGCATGTCGTGCTCGATGACGAGGACGGCGGTGCCTTGGTCGCGGATGGCGAGGACGAGTTCGCGGGTGGCGGTGGTTTCGCCGGCGGTCATGCCCGCGGTGGGTTCGTCCAGGAGCAGCAGTCCGGGTTCGCTGGCGAGGGCGCGGGCGATCTCCAGCTTGCGTTGTTCTCCGTAGGGGAGGTTGCGTGCGAGGTGTTCGCGTTTGTCTTCGAGGCCGGTGAAGCGCAGCAGTTCCATGGCGCGTTCTTCGGATTCTTCTTCGGCTCTGCGGAAGCGGGGGCCGCGGATGAGGGCGGAGAAGAGGCCCTCGTGGGTGCGGGTGTGGCGGCCGACGAGGACGTTTTCCAGGACGGTCATGTTGGCGAAGAGCCGGATGTTCTGGAAGGTGCGGGCGATGCCTGCCTGGGTGACCAGGTGGGAGCGGTGGGGCAGGACGGTGCCTTTGTAGCGCACCGTTCCTTCGGTGGGGATGTAGAGGCCGGTGAGGCAGTTGAAGAAGGTGGTTTTGCCGGCGCCGTTGGGTCCGATGAGGCCGACGATCTCTCCGGCGTGCACATCGAGGTTCACGTTCCGTACGGCGGTGAGGCCGCCGAAGCGCATGGTGACGCCGGAGGCGTCGAGTACGACGTCGCCCGGGGCCGGGCCGGGGCCGGGGGTGGGCGTGTCGGCGGGTGTGGTGGTGGTCGTCATCTCGTCTCACGCCTCCGTCTTGCCGAGGCCGGGGGTCGCTGCCGTGGGGACGTCGAGTTGCCCCGTCTCGTGGAACTCGAGCTGCTTGCGGCGGTCGGCGATGAGGCCCTCGGGCCTGAAGCGCATCAGCAGGATGAGGGCGATGCCGAAGAGCAGCAGCTGGTAGTCGGCCATGAACTGGAGTTTGGCCGGGATGAGGTAGAGCAGTGCGGCGCCGATGAGCGGGCCGCTGACGGTGCCCATGCCGCCGAGGATGACGGCGATCAGGAGGAAGGCGGAGTTGGGTGGCGCGGTGTGTACGAACTTGTACGACTCGGGGGTGACGGAGAACTCGACGTGGGCGAGGACGGTGCCCGCCATCCCGGCGAGGGTGGCGCCGAGGGCGAAGGCCATCAGCTTGAGCCGGAAGGCGTTGACGCCCATGGCGCGGGCTGCGACCTCGTCCTCGCGGATGGCGATCCAGGCGCGGCCGATACGGGAGTTGTCGGAGCGTCGGAAGACGGTGACGACGATCGCGGTGAATACGAGCATCAGCAGGTAGTAGTTGGCGAACCGGCCGAGTTCGAAGCCGAGGATGGTGTGGGGCTCGCCGAGGTTGAAGCCGAAGATCTCCAGGTCGGGGATGTTGGGGATGCCGTTGGGCCCGTTGGTGACGTTGGGGCCGGAGTCGCCGTCGAGGTTCTGTACGGAGATCCGGAAGATCTCTCCGAAGCCGAGGGTGACGATGGCGAGGTAGTCGCCGTGCAGCCGTAGTGAGGGGAAGCCGATGACCAGGCCGAAGACGAGGGCGACGGCGGCGCCGATGAGCACGGCGGCCCAGAACGGCACATGGATGCCGATCGAGGAGGTCTCGGCTCCGGAGACGAGCGCCGCAGTGTAGGCGCCGACGCCGAGGAAGGCGACGTATCCCAGGTCGAGGATGCCGGCGAGGCCGACGACCATGTTGAGGCCGAGCGCGACGGTCGCGAAGATCAGCACGCTGACGGCGATGTTGGTGTAGGCCTCGTTGCTCTGGGTGAGCGGGAAGAGCAGCGCCGCGACGAAGGCGGCGGCCAGGGTGGTGGTGCGGTTCTTTCCGGCCAGTACGGACAGCCGCCGGGGCAGTCCGGCCCTGCCGAGTGCGGGGAAGCCGAACGCCGCCAGTACGAGGAAGCCGATGAAGGGCGGTCCGTCCTCGGCCTGGATTCCGTAGGCGAAGACGTAGAGCGCGACGGCGCAGGCGGCGCAGATCACCAGGATCTCGGCCCAGCCGGGGATGGGTGCTGCCTTCTCGGGTGCGGGTGCCTTGAGTGCGTGGACGAGCCGTTTCCAGGCCCCGGACTCGCCGGTTCCGGAGTCGGGAGGGAGGTCGGTGGGCAGGGCGAGGGCGCCGACGACGGCCAGCAGGGTGCCCGCGATGCCGACCCACATGCCGGGTTCGAAGTTGACGAGGCCGCCGAGTTCGACGGCGATGGCCGCGGCCGTGTACCAGGTGACGCCGAGGTTGCCGAGGGTCAGCAGCAGCAGTGCGCTGTGTTTGCCGCCGGGGGTGAGCCAGCGCAGTCCGGGGACGCCTGCGGTGGCGAGCAGCATGGCCGCGGTGAGGACGGCGGCGGTGAGGGTGAGGAGCTGGAGTCCGGCCGGGTACATGGCGATGGTCAGGTCGCCGGGGAACTCGGAGGTCCAGGTCCAGGGGAGCATGGTGCTCACGAAGGCGACGACGGCCCCGGCGCCGATGAGGATCCGGCCCAGTTTGCGGCTGGCCGACGGGTCGGCGCCGAGTGGGAGCGGCGGGGGTCCTGCGGGGGTGTGCGGTCCGGTGGTGGCCGCTTCGTCGTTGTCCTTGGTGGCGGTGGTGTGCTGTGTCGTCATGGGTATCACGCCCGATCCGCGAGGCGTTCGCCGAGGATTCCTTGGGGCCGTACGAGGAGGACGAGGATGAGCAGGATGAACGCCCATACGTCCTTCCAGGAGCCGCCGCCGAACTGTTCGAGCCCTGGGATGTCGCCGATGTAGGCGGTGGCCATGGCTTCGGCGACACCGAGGACGAGGCCGCCGACCATGGCGCCGTAGATGTTGCCGATGCCGCCGAGCACGGCGGCGGTGAATGCCTTGAGCCCGGCGATGAATCCCATCCGGAAGTTGACCTCGCCGGTCTTGAAGCCCTGGGCGATGGCGGCGATGGCGGCGAAGGCGGCACCGATGGCGAAGGCCATCACGATGATGCGGTCGGTGTTGACGCCCATCAGTTTGGCGGTGTCGGGGTCCTGCGAGGTGGCCTGCATGGCGCGCCCGGTGCGGGTCTTGGCGACGAACAGGCCGAGGGCGAGCATGCACACCGGCGCCGAGACGAAGATGAACAGGTCCTCGCGGGAGAGGGTGACGAAGCCGAGGTCGAAGTCGCCGCCGCCGATCTGCGGGAAGGGCCGGGCCTTCTTCGCGTCGGGGTAGAAGGCCCAGATGGCCTGCTGGAGGGCGAGGGACAGCCCGATCGCGGTGATCAGCGGGGAGAGCCTGGGTCCGCCGCGCAGCGGCCGGTAGGCGAAGCGTTCGGCGCCGATGGCGACGAGTACGGCGGATACGACGCCGAGCAGGATCATCAGGGGGAGGGCGACGGCCAGGCCGGTGCCGTCGGGCAGCCACAGGTAGGCGGTCAGCGCGCCGAAGCCGCCGATCATGAATATCTCGCCGTGGGCGAAGTTGATGAGCTGGACGATGCCGTAGACCATCGTGTACCCGATCGCGATGAGGCCGTACAACGCGCCGAGTGCGAGTCCGTTCGCCAGCTGATCCGGCAGATCTTGCACCGGGACTCCTTGGGGTGTGTCAGATACGACGGCGGGCGGTTTTTTTCCCCCCCCCCCCGCCGCTGTGAGGTTCAGTTCGGGGCGTGGGTCCGGATCAGCGTTCCTTGAAGGTGCCGGTCTTGACGGGCTTGTGCTTGCCGTCCTTGACCTCGTAGACGGACAGCTGCTTGTTGGTGGTGTCGCCGTACTTGTCGAAGGCGACGTCGCCGGTCACACCCTTGAACTTGACGTCCTGCACGGCCTCGGTGACCTGCTTGCGGGTGTCGTCCATGTTGTCGGGCAGCTTGCCGTCGTTCTTCTCGACGACCGCCTTGACCGCCTGGATGATGGCCCAGGCGCTGTCGTACGAGTAGCCGCCGTATGCCTCGTAGGGGAGCTTGTAGCCGGCCGCCTTGTAGTCCTTCATGAAGGTCTTGGCGGTGTCGAGGGTCTCCAGTGGTGCGCCGACGGAGGTGGCCAGGTCGCCCTCGACGTTTTTCTTGCCGAGCTTGATGTACTCCTCGCTGTAGAGCGCGTCACCGCCGACGACCAGGGCTTTGGAGCCTGCCTTGCTGATCTGTGCGCTGAGTGGGGCGCCGGCCGGGTATTCGCCGCCGTAGTAGACGAAGTCGGCCTTGGACTTGGCGACCTTGGTGCCGACGGCGGAGAAGTCACGGTCGTCGGGGTTGATGTGGTCGGTGCCCACGACCTTGCCGCCGAGTTTCTTGAACTCGTCGGTGAAGGTGCCGGCCAGTCCTGCGCCGTAGGTTTTCTTGTCGTCGATGATGTACGCCTTCTTGAAGTTCCGCTTGTTGTAGAGGTATTGGGCGGCGTACGGGCCCTGTACGGCGTCGGTGGTGGAGGTGCGGAAGTAGGTGTTGAACAGCCGTTTCTTCTCTCCCTTCTGCCAGTTGGGGCCCTGGGTGAGCTCGGGGGCCGTGTTGGCGGGGGAGATCTGCACCAGGTTGGCGTTGCCGAAGACCTTCTGCATGGACTGGCCGACGTGTGAGTTGAGGGGGCCGACGACGCCGACGACCTGCTCGTTGCCGACCAGTTTGGTGGCGTTCTGCTGGCCGGTTCCGGCCTGGCCCTGGTCGTCCAGCGACTCCAGCTTGAAGGTGACGCCCTTGACCTCGTTGTTCTTGTTGGCCGTCTTGACGGCGAGCTCGCTGGAGTTCTTGATGCCCTGGCCCAGTGCGGACAGGTCGCCGGTGAGCGGGGCGTCGACGCCGATGACGACGGTGGTTTTGTCTCCGCTGTCGCCGCTGCTGCTCTTGTCGTCGCGCGAGCCGCACGCTGACAGGGTGAGGGCTCCCACCGTGACGGTGGCTGTGAGTATGAGCAAGGAACGATGACGCACGATCAGTCCTTTCCCCAAGGCGCGGCCCCCACGGAGTGAGTGGCCGTATCGCGCGCCGGGCCGTACGTGCAGTACAGATCGGAGCTTGTCGTGTTGCGCCCGGCGGCGCGGTGACTGGCGGTGACTCTATGGCCGCGGCCGTACGGTCGGGCAGAGGTCGGATCCAGGATGTGACTCTCTTGTTATGACCGTCACGGAACCGGCAGCCCGGTGGTCGGTTCACACCGGCAGATCCGATATGACGGGGAGATGGCGGACGCGTTTCCCCGCCGGAAGCCGCAGTTGGGTCAGCAGGTTGCCGATCAAGGGCGCGAAGAGGGTCCGCATACCGTACGGAACACGCGGGTGAGTGCCCGTGCGTAGCGGTCCCCGGGGATGAAGCTGAGGTCCTGCGACGCCCGAGCATTACGCAGCGTAACGTCCAGGAAGGGAAGCCGTGCCCGCATCGGCAGGTCCCGGCAGGAGGTGACCCGCGCCTTCACCCGCACCCTTTCGGCCTGTCCCGGCTGCACCGTCACCGCCCGCACCGAGGAGAGCTCCATCGTCACCGCGGTGTACTCCTGGGTGACTCGCCGTACCAGCACCGGATCCTTGGTCACTGCCCGCAACTCGACCCGGAAGCTGCGCTTCTCGACGTCCACGTCGGTGATGCGTACGAAACTCATTTGCGTACTGTGCACCGGATAGGGCACTTTGTTCCGCTTCGTATGGGCCGGAGGAACGCTCTTCCCGGGGCCGTCCAGGAGTAGGCAGGCTCCGGCACCGGCGAGGAGAAAGCTGAGCGCGAGGGCGACGGTCAGCCACCGGACGCGCCAGGACAGCGCGTTCCACCGTTCGCAGAGCCGGGGTCCGTCACCGCCGCCACCGGTGAGTACGTCGGCCATTTCCATCCCCCACTTGTTCTGCCGCAACGGCGCCACGTCACAACGGGGAGGGTTGGGGGCACCTCCCGGCGAAGAAGAGTGGGGGAGGTATCAGTGGCGGCGCAACCCCTATGCGTCTCGCAGCAGACAGGTGAGCCGGGCCGTACACACCCGGCGCCCGCTCTCATCGGTGATGACGACCTCGTAGCTGGTCATCGTCCGCCCGCGGTGCACCGGTGTGGCCACGCCCGTCACCAGCCCGGAGCGCGGCCCGCGGTGATGGGTGCAGTTGAGGTCCACCCCGACGGCGGCCTTACCGGGTCCGCCGTGCAGCATGGCGCCCACCGATCCCAGCGTCTCGGCGAGCACCGCGGAGGCCCCGCCGTGCAGCAGCCCGTACGGCTGGGTGTTGCCCTCGACCGGCAGCGTGCCCACCACCCGCTCGGGCGCCGCCTCCAGGATCTCCAGCCCCATCCGCTCGCCCAGCTTCCCGGCCGAGAACAGCGCGGGCAGGTCGACCCCCGACCCCGCCCACTGGTCCAGGACCTCCTGGGGGAACTTGGTCGTGGTCTGCTGCTCACCCATGCGCCGCTGCTCCGATCATGCGCTGTTCAACCGGCCGATCCGAGCTTAAGCCCGTACAGGCGTCACTCGGCCGCGGAGGGAGTGAGCCTGATCACGATGGACTTGCTGGCGGGGGTGTTGCTCGTATCCGCTGTCGCATCCAGCGGAACCAGCACATTGGTCTCCGGGTAGTACGCGGCGGCGCACCCGCGTACCGTCGGATAGTGGACGACGCGGAATCCGCGCGCCACCCGCTCCCGGCCGTCGCTCCACTCGCTGGTGAGGTCGGCGTACGAGCCGTCCGCCAGCCCGCACGCTGCCGCGTCCTCGGGGTGTACGAGCACCACGCGGCGGCCGTTCTTGATGCCCCGGTAGCGGTCGTCGAGCCCGTAGACGGTGGTGTTGTACTGGTCGTGCGAGCGCAGCGTCTGCAACAGCAGCCGCCCCTGTGGCAGCTGCGGATACTCCACCGGCGCCGCGGTGAAGTTCGCCTTGCCGGTCGCCGTCGGGAAGCGCCGCTCGTCCCGCGGTGCGTGCGGCAGCGTGAACCCTCCCGGGCGTGCCACCTTGGCGTTGAAGTCCTCGAAGCCGGGCACCACGCGGGCGATGCGGTCCCGGATCAGCCCGTAGTCGCCCTCGAACTCCTCCCAGGGGGTCGCGGACGCCTCGCCCAGCACCGCCCGCGCCAGCCGGGCGACGATCGCGGGCTCCGACAGCAGCTGCTCACTGGCCGGCGCCAGCCGTCCCCGCGAGGCGTGCACCATGCCCATGGAGTCCTCGACGGTGACGAACTGGTCCCCGCCGCGCCGGGTGTCCCGCTCGGTCCGGCCCAGCGTCGGCAGGATCAGCGCACGGGCGCCGGTCACACAGTGCGAGCGGTTCAGCTTGGTGGAGACATGCACGGTCAGCCGCGCCCGGCGCATCGCCGCCTCGGTCACCTGGGTGTCGGGGGAGGCGGCCACGAAGTTGCCGCCCATCGCGAAGAACACCTTCACCTGGCCGTCCCGCATCGCGCGGATGGCCCGTACGACGTCGTAGCCGTGCTCGCGCGGCGGGGCGAAGCCGAACTCCTGCTCCAGCGCGTCCAGGAACGCGGGCGCGGGCCGCTCGAAGATGCCCATCGTGCGGTCGCCCTGCACATTGCTGTGCCCGCGCACCGGGCACACCCCGGCGCCGGGGCGGCCGATGTTGCCGCGCAGCAGCAGAAAGTTGACCACCTCGCGGATGGTGGGCACCGCGTGCTTGTGCTGGGTCAGGCCCATCGCCCAGCACACCACGGTGCGGCGGGAGGCCAGCACCAGCTCCAGGGCACGCTCGAACTCGGCCCGATCCAGCCCGGTCGCGGCCCGTGTCGCCTCCCAGCCGGTGGCACTCGCGGCCTCGGCGAACTCCTCGAAGCCGTGTGTGTACTCCCGTACGAAATCCTCGTCGACGGCGTTCCGCTCCAGGATCATGCGGTTCAGTTCCCGGAAGAGCGCCTGGTCGCCGCCGAGGCGGATCTGGAGGAACAGATCGGTCAGCGGGGTACCGCCCGCGGCCAGCCCCTTGGGGGTCTGCGGGTTCTTGAACCGCTCCATGCCCGCCTCGGGCAGCGGATTGACGGTGATGATCTTCGCGCCGCCGGCCTTTGCCTTCTCCAGCGCGGAGAGCATGCGCGGGTGGTTGGTGCCCGGGTTCTGCCCGGCGACGATGATCAGGTCGGCCTTGTACAGGTCCTCCAGCAGCACGCTGCCCTTGCCGACGCCGAGCGTCTCGGTCAACGCGGAGCCGGACGACTCGTGGCACATGTTGGAGCAGTCCGGCAGGTTGTTGGTGCCGAACTCGCGGGCGAAGAGCTGGTAGAGGAAGGCGGCTTCGTTGCTGGTACGTCCCGAGGTGTAGAAGACCGCCTCGTCGGGCGAGGTGAGCGCCGTCAGCTCTTCGGCGATCAGCGCGAAGGCGTCGTCCCAGCCGATCGGCTCGTACCGCTCGCCGCCCTCGGGCAGATACATCGGCTCGGTCAGCCGTCCCTGCTGCCCCAGCCAGTATCCGGACCGCTCGGCGAGATCGGTCACCGGGTGCGCGGCGAAGAAGTCGCGGGTGACCCGGCGGGTGGTGGCCTCCTCGGCGACCGCTTTGGCCCCGTTCTCGCAGAACTCCGCGGCGTGCCGCTTGTCACCCTCGGGCCATGCGCAGCCCGGACAGTCGAAACCGTCCTTCTGGTTGACGCGCAGCAGCGTCAGCGCGGTCCGTTTCACCCCCATCTGCTGCCGCGCCATCCGCAGCGAGTGCGCGACGGCGGGCAATCCGGCCGCGGCATGTGCGGGCCCCTGCACCTGGGGCGCGTCCTGAACCGGATCACTGGAGGGAGCCTTCCGCGTCATAACCCCTGATGGTGCCACTGATCAGCCACTGTGGGCAGTCCTGCACCGGTTGACTTCGGGCAGTCCGAGCAAGGGGCTCAGGGCAAAGTCCACCCACCGGCCCGTACCCGGCCACGATGCCTCAGCCACACACCAGCGTGTCCCGCGATTGTCAGACCCGCATGCGAGGATCGGCACGTGGCTAAGAAGGCAGCATCGAAGACGGCACCGAAGGCAACGGCGAAAACAAAGGGCAGCGGCGAGGCGCAGCCTCGCCTGATGCTCATGGACGGGCATTCCCTGGCATACCGGGCGTTCTTCGCTCTCCCGGCGGAGAACTTCAACACCACCACGGGGCAGCCCACCAACGCGATCTACGGCTTCACGTCGATGCTCGCGAACACCCTGCGCGACGAGGCCCCCACCCACTTCGCCGTCGCCTTCGACGTCTCCCGCAAGACCTGGCGCTCCGAGCAGTTCTCGGAGTACAAGGCGAACAGGTCCAAGAGCCCGGACGAGTTCAAGGGCCAGGTCGAGCTGATCGGCGAGCTGCTCGACGCCATGCGCGTACGCCGCTACGCGATCGACGGCTACGAGGCGGACGACGTGATCGCCACACTCGCCACCCAGGCCGAGGCCGAGGGTTTCCAGGTGTCGATCGTCACCGGGGACCGGGACACCTTCCAGCTCGTCAGCGACAACGTCACGGTGCTGTACCCGACCAAGGGCGTCTCGGAACTGACGCGCTACACACCGGAGAAGGTGCAGGAGAAGTACGGCCTGTCCCCCGACCAGTATCCGGACTTCGCCGCGCTGCGCGGCGACCCGTCGGACAACCTGCCGGGCATCCCCGGCGTCGGGGAGAAGACGGCCACCAAGTGGATCCACCAGTTCGGCTCCCTCGCCGAGCTGGCCGAGCGGGTGGACGAGGTCAAGGGCAAGGCGGGCGACAATCTCCGCGCCCACCTGGAATCCGTCCTGCTCAACCGCCGGCTGACCGAGCTGGTCCGCGACGTGGCGCTGCCGGACCGCCCCGAGGACCTGGTGCGCGCTCCGTACGACCGCGACGCGCTCGCCGTCATCCTGGACACCCTCGAGTTCCGCCACCAGAACTTCCGCGACCGCCTCTTCGCCGCAGACCCGGGAGCCGCCGCGGAGGCCGAGGAGCCCCCCACGGCCGACGGCATCGAGGTGGACGGCACGGTGGTGGAGGCCGACGCACTCGCCCCCTGGCTGGAGCAGCACGGCGCCGCCACGCTCGGGGTGGCGACGGTCGATGTCTGGAAGCAGGGCAGCGGCAGCGTCAGCGAGATCGCCCTGGCCACCGGCGAGGGCCCGGCCGTCTGGTTCGACCCGGCCGAGCTGACCGAGGGCGACGAGCGGGCGTTCGCCGCCTGGCTCGCCGACGCGGACCGCCGCAAGGTCATGCACGACGCCAAAGCGCTGATGCGGGTCTTCGCCGACCACGGCTGGCAGGTGGACGGCGTATGGACGGACACCGCCCTCGCCGCCTACCTGGACAAGCCGGGCCGCCGCTCCTTCGCGATGGACGCGCTGTCGGTGGAGTATCTGGGCCGCGAGCTGGGCCCCACCGCCGAGGCCGACGGGCAGCTGGCGCTCGGGGTGGACGAGCAGGCCGAGGCGCAGTCCCTCATGATCAAGGCCCGCACCATCCTGGACCTGGGCAGCGCCTTCGAGCAGCGGCTGGAACAGGTGGGCGCCGCCGATCTGCTGCGCGAGCTGGAGCTGCCGACGTCCGAGGTGCTGGCCCGGATGGAGCGCGCCGGTATCTGCGCGGACCGCGAATGGTTCACAGGGCTGGAGCAGCAGTTCGCCGACGCGGTGCAGCAGGCGGTCGCCGAGGCGCACGCCTCGGTGGGCCACGAGTTCAACCTCGGCTCGCCCAAGCAGCTCCAGGAGGTCCTCTTCGGCGAGCTGGGCCTGCCCAAGACGAAGAAGATCAAGACGGGCTATACGACGGACGCGGACGCGCTGGCCTGGCTGGTGACGCAGACCGAGCACGAACTGCCGGTGATCATGCTGCGTTACCGCGAGCAGCAGAAGCTGCGCACGACGGTCGAGAGCCTGATCAAGACCATCACGCCCGACGGCCGGATCCACACCACGTTCAACCAGACGATCGCCGCCACCGGCCGGCTCTCGTCCACCGACCCGAACCTGCAGAACATCCCGGTCCGTACGGACGAGGGCCGCGCAATCCGCCGCGGCTTCCGCGTCGGTGAGGGCTTCGAGTCGCTGATGACGGCCGACTACAGCCAGATCGAGCTGCGGGTGATGGCGCACCTGTCGGAGGACGAGGGCCTGATCGAGGCGTTCACCTCGGGCGAGGACCTGCACGACACGGTGGCGGCGCAGGTCTTCAGCGTCAAGAAGACGGCTGTCGACGCGGAGATGCGCCGCAAGATCAAGGCGATGTCCTACGGGCTGGCGTACGGGCTGTCCGCCTTCGGGCTCTCGCAGCAGCTCGGCATCACGCCCGACGAGGCACGGAAGCTGATGGACACCTACTTCGAGCGCTTCGGCGGGGTACGGGACTATCTGCACCGCACCGTCGAGGAGGCACGCGCCACCGGCTACACCCACACGATCATGGGCCGCCGCCGCTATCTGCCCGACCTCACCAGCGACCAGCGGCAGCGCCGCGAGATGGCCGAACGGATGGCGCTCAACGCACCGATCCAGGGCACGGCTGCCGACATCGTCAAGGTCGCCATGCTCAAGGTCGATGCGGCGCTGCGGGCGGCTCAGCTGCGCTCCCGGATGCTGCTCCAGGTGCACGACGAAATCGTGCTGGAGATCGCGCCGGGGGAGCGCGAAGAGGTCGAGAAGCTGGTCCGCTCGGAGATGTCAACGGCCGTCTCGCTGCGGGCACCGCTGGATGTGTCCGTCGGCGTCGGCCTGGACTGGGAGTCCGCAGCACACTGAACGGTGGACCGGGAGTCCGCAGCACACTGAAACCGCTCCGGCGGGGCCGAGCGTCCCCCGGGTGGCAACGTCCGGACACAGCGGGGGCGTTCGCTTCCCGAGGGGGCTTTCAGCCCGGGGACGTACCGAGGGGCGCTCGCCCCTGGGAACGATGGGGAAACAACGGGGCAAACACCGGGAAAACCGGCCGCGAAAGCGGGTCAGAAGCGCCAGAAGTGGCCGCCGGCCGCTGACTTGTGGCCGGGCTCTGCCGTAGGGTCACGGTGATTGCGTCCGAAGGGGAGAGGACGGGGACTACCTATGGCGCGAAACCGGGGCAGGCACGCCGCACAGCGGGCGGCCACCACAGCGGCGGGGCACCGCCGCGGCGGGCTTCGCAGCACCAGATACCGCAGGGGCCTGGGCGGTACCGCGATCGCGGCCGTCGTCATGGCGGCGCTGACCGCCTCCCAGGCGCCCGGTGTGGAACTCGGCGGCGATCACAACAACGGACGTTCGGGCGCCGCGGGCGACCCTGCGCCGGGTGACGACAGCTACGAGACGGAGCTGCCTCCGCTGGAGTCCCCGCACCCGCCCGGCAGTTCGGAACCCGGCGGCTCAGGCGACAAGTCGGGCATACCGACCTCGGTGCTGGCCGCCTACAAGAAGGCCGCCAAGTCGCTCGCCTCCCGCACACCGGGCTGCGGCCTGCGCTGGGAGCTCCTCGCGGGCATCGGCAAGGTCGAGTCGGGGCACGCCCGCGGTGGCGCCGTCGACAAGGACGGTACGACGCTGCGCCCCATCCTCGGACCGGTGCTCAACGGGGAGGGCTTCGCCAACATCAAGGACACCGACGGCGGCCGGTGGGACAGCGACTCCAGCTACGACCGTGCGGTCGGCCCTTTGCAGTTCATCCCTTCCACCTGGAACCGCTGGGGCGCCGACGGCAACGGCGACGGCCGCAAGGATCCCAACAACGTCTACGACGCCGCGGTCGCCGCGGGCGACTACCTGTGCGCGGGCGGCCGTGACCTGTCGAACGGCGCCGATCTGGACCGGGCGATCCTCAGCTACAACAACTCCAGCGACTATCTGCGCACCGTCCTTGCCTGGTTCGAGTTCTACCGCAAGGGCACCCACGCGGTGCCCGACGGGGGCGGTTCGCTGCTGCCCACCGCACCGGGCCTCCGCGAGCCCGGCGGCGGCTCGGACAAGGGCTCTCCGGAGCGCGGCGGCAAGGGCGGCTCGCACAGTAAGCCCAACAAGCCGAACAACCCCGGCAAGCCCGGCAACGGCGGGGGCAACAACGGCGGCGGAGGCAACGAGGGCGGCGGCGGTCACGAGTCCCCCAGCCCCAGCCCCGAGCCGACGAAGCCGCACTCCATCGAGCGGGTCGGAGCCAAGGAGTTCACTGCGGTCGCCGGCGAGAAGTTCGCCGCGCGCCCCGCGGTCAAGGCCGAGACCTCCAAGGGCAAGGGCGTCAAGGGCGTCAAGGTCCGCTTCGAGATCCGCGGCAACACCGGCGCGACGTTCGAAGGCGGCACCAAGACCGCGACCGTCACCACCAACGCCGACGGCGTCGCCACCGCGCCCGCCCTCGCCGCGGGCAGCAAGACCGGCTCCTTCACTGTGCGCGCGACGGCCCCCGGCAAGGACCTGGGCACCGTCGACTTCAGGGCGTCAGTGACCGCACCGAAGGCGGACGAGCTGGCTCGGACGAGTGATGTGGTACTGGAGGCGCAGAAGAACGGTGTCTTCGGGGAGGCAGTCGAGGTCAAGGCCACTCGTAAGGGCAAGCCTGTAGGGAACACGACCCTGACAGCGGCGTTCGACGACACCACAAAGGGGCCGTTCTTCCACAAGGACGCGGAAGGCAAGCCCGTCCGCAGCCTCGCCGGGCTCAAGACGGACGACAAGGGCATCGTCAAGCTGCCCCAGATCTTCGCCGACGACCAGCCCGGCACCTACACGCTGACGCTGAAGGCGGACGGCGGCGCCACCCTGAAGGTGAAGCTCACCATCAAGGGCTGAGGCCGCAGCAGCCAAGCACAGTGTTCTCTTCGCCCCCGGCGCCGAGGCGCCGGGGGCGAAGGGCTTTCCGGGCGCCCCATTGTCGCGGCCGTTTGTCGCGGCCGTCGAACCCATGACGCACGGTTCCCATCCCGCGCGGGCGTTGCTACGGTGCGACCGCGGAATTGACGGGGCGTCAGCTCTGTTGCAGTCGGCCACCGGAAGAGGTGAAGCCAGCGCATGCGAGCCCTCATCGCCGCCGGGATCGGACTGGCCGCCGCGCTCGCGCTCGTCCTCGCGACCACCGCGATCGGTGCCCCGCCCGGCGAGACGCCGAAGAAGCCCCTGCATACCACCGTCCCCGAGCATCCCTAGCAGCCGGCAGGACAGGAGACAGCATGCGCAGGAGAGCGAGCCTGATCCTCCTGGCCCTCGCGGTGTTCTTCGCCGCGCTCTCGCCCCTGGTCCGCTGGTACGCCTTTCCGCGTCTGGCGAAGATCCCGCCCAGCCAGTACCAGGACATGGTCCTGGAGGCCAGGAACGCCACTCTCCTCGACTACGCCACCATGAAGTCGAAGAAGGTGCCCAAGGTCAGCATCGTCCAGTCCCTCAAGGGCAATGTGGAGGCAGCGAAGAAGGTCAAGGACAGCACGGGCCGTGATGTCGTCGTCTGGGACACCCTCAGCTATGTGGCCGACGACAAGGGCAAGCTGGTCTCGCGCATCCCCGAACGCTATGTCTTCGACGCCCACTCCCAGGAGCCCGTGCACGCGGGCGGCGAACACGTCGACGGCGACCCGGTACGCCGCCAGGGCATCGAGTACAAGTGGCCGTTCCTCACCGAGAAGCGCGACTACGAGTACTTCGACTTCCAGACCCGCACCTCAGCACCCATCCACTACAAGGGCACCCGCACCGTCCGCGGCATCGAGACCTACTACTTCGAGCAGACCATCCCCTGGACCAAGGTCAAGGTCCCCAAGAAGCTGGCTCTGGGCGCCACCCCCGAGACCGTCGAACAGATCGGCCTGGAGCGCTGGTACAGCACCAAGCGGATGTTCTGGGTGGAGCCGGCCACCGGAGCCCCGGTGGACGGCCAGGAGATCCACAAGGAGGAGATGCGCTGGAAGGACAAGCCCGGCAAGAAGCCGCTCACCGCCTTCGCCGGGCATGTGAAGATACGCCCCGACTACCAGGACGCGGCGGTCGACCTGGTCTCCTCCCAACGGCAGCTCGTCCTGACGATGACCACCTACCTCCCCTGGGGCTTCCTCATCCTGGGCGGCCTCCTACTGGCCGCCTCCCTCACCCTGGAAGCCCGCGGACGTGGCCGCACGGCAGCAGCTGACGGCCCGTCCGAGCCGGCTGGGGGAGCAGCGGCGTCCGAGCCGGAGGAGACGGTCGTGCCCTCGAAGCGATCCAGCGACCACTGACCTACGTCGGCCGCCCGCGGGCCCTGGTGTGCCGGGTGGGCTCCGCCGTGGCGGGATCCTCCGGCCACGGGTGCTTGGGATAGCGCCCCCGCAGCTCGGCCCGTACACCGCGGTAGCCCCCCGCCCAGAAGGACGCGAGATCGGCGGTCACGGCGGCGGGGCGCCCGGCGGGGGAGAGCAGGTGGACGAGCATCGGCACCCGCCCGTCCGCCACCCGCGGCGTCTCCCGCGCCCCGAACATCTCCTGGAGCTTCACGGCCAGCACCGGCTGCTCCGGCTCGTAGTCGACCCTGATCCGCGAACCGGACGGCACCTCGATCCGCTCCGGCGCCAACTCGTCCAGCCGCGCTGCCTCGCCGGACGCCCACGGCAGCATCCCCGACAGCAGTCCGGCGGCGTCGATCCGGGCGAGGTCGGCCCGGGAGCGCACCTGGCCCAGCCACTCGTCGGCCCGTTCCAACAGCGCCTCGTCACAGACGTCCGGCCAGGGCGCACCCAGCGTCCGGTGCAGGAAGCCGAGCCGGCGCCGCAGCGTCACGGCACTGTCCGACCACCGCAGCAGCCGCGTTCCGCCCTGCCGCAGCCCCTCCAGCGCGGCCTCGCGCAGCGCCTCGGGCGGCGGGTCCGGCAGCGGGCGTACCGAAAGCCGCACGGCGCCCAGGGACTCCACCTCGCGAGCCACCACATCGCCGCGTCCGCCCTGCACACTCTGCGGGCCCTGCTCGGGGTCCCAGCGCACCTCCTCTCGTACGCCGTACAGCGCGCCCGCCGCCGTGAGCGCCGTCTCCGCGTCGATCGGCGCCGCCAGCCGCACCCGCGCCGAGGCGGCGCCAACCGGCCGGTCCGCCACGGCGACAGCCAGCCAAGGAGTGCCGCGCAGCGCACTGTCCGGGGTCAGCTCGGCGCGGGTGCCGCCGACCATCAGATACGACGTGCCGCTCTGTGCCCGCGCCACCCGCTCCGGCTGGGCGAGTGCGACCACCGTCCCGACCCCCTGCTCGTCGGTGACCCCGCCCGGCCGCGCCGTCTCCTCGCCCAGCAGCGACCGCAGCCGCCGCACCTCGGCGGCCCAGCGCGCCCCGTACGGATCGTCACGCCGCGCCGTACGGGCCCGTCGCAGAGCCTCCGCCGCGTCGTCCCCGAAGGCACGCGGCGGCTCCTCGCTCAGCAGTGCCACCGTCTCGCACGCCAGCTCGCTGCCCACTGCCGCAGCGCCGTCCAGCAGCGCGCGGGCGAGCCTCGGGTGCACGCCCAGGCGGGCCATCCGCTGCCCCCGCTGCGTCACCCGGCCCGCCTCGTCCAGCGCGCCGACCGCGCGCAGCGTCCGCCGCGCCGCGCTCATCGCCCCCCGCGGGGGTGCGTCGAGCAGGGCGAGCTGCGCCGCGTCCGGGTCGCCCCAGCAGGCGGCCTGCAACGCGAACGCCGTCAGATCGGCCACCGCTATCTCGGGGGACGGCTCCCGCGGCCGTCCCGCCTCCTCCGCCTCCGCCCAGCACGCGTACGCCACCCCCGGCGCCTCGCGCCCCGCCCTGCCGCGTCGCTGCTCGGCCGCCGCGCGGGAGACCCGCACCGTCGTGAGCGAGCCGAGGCCGCGCGCGTGGTCCGTACGGGGCTCTCGGGCCAGCCCCGCGTCCACCACCACCCGCACCCCCGGCACGGTCAGGCTCGACTCGGCCACCGCCGTCGAGAGGATCACCCGCCGCCCGCGCTCCGCACCGCCGCCCGAGCCGCCGCTCAGCACGTCGTCCTGCACCTGTGCCGGCGCCCGCCCGTGCAGCGGCAGTACGCGGGCACGGACGTCGGACAGCAAGGCCGCCACCTTGCCGATCTCGCCGACACCCGGAAGGAAGCAGAGCACGTCGCCCTCCGGCACCGCTGCCAGCGCCTGCCGTACGGTCGCCGCCACATGGCGCAGCAGCGCCGGATCCATCCGCATCCCGTGCGGCGGACGAACCCCCGCGGGCGGCGGCGCGTACCGCACGTCCACCGGGTGGCTCGTCCCCCGTCCGGGTACGACTCGCGCGGCCAGCAGCCGTGCCCACGCCTCGCTGTCCTGCGTCGCCGACGCGGCGATCAGCTGGAGCTCCGGGCGGAGCGTGGCGCGCACGTCCAGCAGGAACGCCAGCGTCGTATCGGCGTCCAAATGGCGCTCATGGCACTCGTCCATCAGCACGACATCCACGCCGGACAGCTCCTGGTCCCGCTGGAGGCGTTGCAGCAGCACACCTGTCGTGACGACCTCCACTCGCGTCCGGGCACCGGCGCGGCGCTCGCCCCGCACCGTGAAGCCGACGCTCTCGCCCGGCTTCTCGCCCAGCAGCCACGACATCCGGCGCGCCGCCGACCGTGCCGCCATCCGGCGGGGCTCGGCCACCAGCACGGTGCGCGGGGGCGCACCGTCGGCCAGCAGCCCGGCCAGCGCCAACGGCAGCAGTGTCGTCTTGCCGGTGCCCGGTGGCGCGTGCACGACGGCCGCCCCGCACGCGGTGAGGGCTTCCCGCACGCGTGGCACGGCCTCGGCTATGGGCAGCCGGTTCAGCTGGTCGTCATGGCGCACCGGAAATTCTCCTGTCGGGTGCTCACGCGCGCGTGCACACGAAAATGGCGGTCCCGGGCACCAGCCGCCCCCGCAGCGGTGACCAGCCGCCCCACACCTGCTGGTTCCATGCCGGCCACTCCGGCTCGACGAGGTCGTCCAGCCGGAAACCGGCGCCGACCAGCTCCCGCACCCGGTCCCCCAGCGTGCGGTGGTGCTCCACGTACACCGTCCGCCCCGCGGTGTCCTGCTCGACATACGGCGTGCGGTCGAAGTAGGAGGTCAGGACGGTCAGCCCCTCGGTGCCGGGCTCGTCCGCCAGGGACCACCGCAGCGGGTGGGTCAGCGAGAAGACCCACCGGCCCCCGGGCCGCAGCACCCGTGCCACCTCAGCGAACACCCGTTCGGGATCGGCCACGAAGGGGATCGCTCCGTACGCCGAACAGGCGAGATCGAAGGATCCGTCCGCGAACGGCAACGCCCTCGCGTCCGCCTCGACCAGCGGGAACGCCAGTTCGCCGCCCTGTCCGTCGCCGATCCGCAGCGCGTGCTGGAGCTGCCGGTGGGAGAGGTCGAGGGCGACAGGGCGCGCGCCCTGTGCCGCCAGCCACCGGGAGCACTGCGCGGCGCCGGCTCCCACCTCCAGCACGTCCAGCCCGCGCAGCTTCTCGCCGGGCCCGAGCAGGCGCGCCGTGGCCTCGTCCAGGCCCTCGGGGCCCCACACGAAGCGGGCATCGCCGAGGAAGTCGCCGTGGTCGTTCTGGTACTCGTCCGCGTTCCGGTCCCACCAGCCGCGACTGGCCCGGCTGCTCTCCCGGCCGCCGGCCGGTCGCCGTACGGCGTCGCCGTCGGCGGGATCGCCGCCATGATCACCGTATGTCAGGGGGTGGACACCCCAGCCGCCCTCGTGCTTTTGTTCCATTGCGCCAGTGACCGTACTCTCGGTTAGCCGTACTCTCGGTCGGAAGCCTCGCGGCTAACGCCGCGGGAACGCCTCCCCCAGCCTTCGGCCGGGAGGTGCCCCCATCGGGGCCATCTGACCGTGGGGGGCGGCGAGTTCTGCCGGGAATGGGGTGTTGTATCCCAGGTGTGCTCTTTCGCGCATTGACCATGCCCAGCGGCCCCCGTATGCTACAAGTTGCGCTGCGGGCCTGCGTGCCTCGGACGGAGCAGGCCGCGCTCGCATCGGCTGTATGTCCCCTCGGGTTCCCGGCTTTCCTGGCTCTCCGGCTGACTTGCATGTGTGGTGCGATCAAAGGGTCCTCGGCGTAGCAGTACCTACGACTTCATGTCCGTACCGGAGACCCTTTCCCACATGACGAGCAGCACCGAGACTTCCGCCACCACCCCGCAGGTTGCGGTCAACGACATCGGTTCCGAGGAAGCCTTCCTCGCCGCGATCGACGAGACGATCAAGTACTTCAACGACGGCGACATCGTCGACGGCGTCATCGTGAAGGTCGACCGGGACGAGGTCCTGCTCGACATCGGTTACAAGACCGAAGGCGTCATCCCTTCCCGAGAGCTGTCGATCAAGCACGACGTCGACCCGAACGAGGTCGTCGCCGTCGGTGACGAGATCGAAGCCCTGGTTCTCCAGAAGGAGGACAAGGAAGGGCGCCTGATCCTCTCGAAGAAGCGCGCCCAGTACGAGCGTGCCTGGGGCACCATCGAGAAGATCAAGGAAGAGGACGGGATCGTCACCGGTACCGTCATCGAGGTCGTCAAGGGCGGCCTCATCCTCGACATCGGCCTGCGCGGCTTCCTCCCGGCCTCCCTGGTCGAGATGCGCCGCGTCCGCGACCTCCAGCCGTACGTCGGCAAGGAGCTCGAGGCCAAGATCATCGAGCTGGACAAGAACCGCAACAACGTGGTTCTCTCCCGCCGCGCCTGGCTGGAGCAGACCCAGAGCGAGGTCCGCCAGACCTTCCTCACCACCCTCCAGAAGGGCCAGGTGCGCTCCGGCGTCGTCTCCTCCATCGTCAACTTCGGTGCCTTCGTGGACCTGGGTGGCGTCGATGGTCTGGTCCACGTCTCCGAGCTGTCCTGGAAGCACATCGACCACCCCTCCGAGGTCGTCGAGGTCGGCCAGGAGGTCACGGTCGAGGTCCTGGACGTCGACATGGACCGCGAGCGTGTGTCCCTGTCGCTCAAGGCGACCCAAGAAGACCCGTGGCAGCAGTTCGCCCGGACCCACCAGATCGGCCAGGTCGTCCCCGGCAAGGTCACCAAGCTGGTGCCGTTCGGTGCGTTCGTCCGCGTCGACGAGGGCATCGAGGGTCTGGTCCACATCTCCGAGCTGGCCGAGCGCCACGTGGAGATCCCGGAGCAGGTCGTCCAGGTCAACGACGAGATCTTCGTCAAGGTCATCGACATCGACCTGGAGCGCCGCCGCATCAGCCTCTCGCTGAAGCAGGCCAACGAGTCCTTCGGTGCGGACCCGACCGCCGTCGAGTTCGACCCGACGCTCTACGGCATGGCCGCGTCCTACGACGACCAGGGCAACTACATCTACCCCGAGGGCTTCGACCCGGAGGCCAACGACTGGCTGCCGGGTTACGAGAAGCAGCGCGAGGAGTGGGAGCGCCAGTACGCCGAGGCGCAGGCTCGCTTCGAGCAGCACCAGGCGCAGGTCATCAAGTCCCGCGAGGCCGACGAGCAGGCCGCGGCCGAGGGTGCCACCGGCGGCGGCGCCGCCGGTGCCCCGCAGGGCGGCGGTGGCGGCGGCCAGGGCGGCGGCGGCTCCTACTCGTCCGAGGGCTCGGAGGAGGACTCGGGGGCGCTGGCGTCCGACGAGGCGCTCGCCGCGCTCCGCGAGAAGCTGGCCGGCGGCCAGAGCTAGTCGCTCGCCGCGAGGCGTAAGCCGAAAACGAGGCCCGCACCCCCACCGGGGGTGCGGGCCTCGTCCCTTTCCCGGGCTGCTTCCCGCCGACCGCCACCCCCTTTCCGCCGCGACGCCGGCGAACCCCCACGACCTCTGGGGTACCGCCCGGACGGAGTCCGGGGGAGGTGCCGAGCCGACCTCGGCCGGGGTGGTTCGGCACCGCCGAACGCCGCCGGTCGGGCCGAGCACCGTTGCGGCGGGAAGAAGGTGGGCCGGAGCAGTGGGAGGGAATGCCTTATGGGGCAGCGGCGTTGGGAAGGACATGGCACAGAAGCGGGAAGCTATGTACGCGTGGGATCAGGCCGGACTCGATGCCGTCGACGCGATCATCGAGGAACCGGACAGCGCCGGACTGGTGATGCTGTACCACTTCGAGGGCTTCATGGACGCCGGTGACACCGGCGACCAGATCGTGGAGCGACTGCTGGAGAGCCAGCCGTACCTCACCGTGGCCCGCTTCGACGTCGACCGCCTGCTCGACTACCGCGCACGCCGCCCGATGATGACGTTCCGCCGGGACCGCTGGGTGTCGTACGAGACGCCACAGCTGGAGCTGCGGCTGATGCGGGATGCGACGGGCGCGCCGTTCCTGCTGCTGTCCGGGCCGGAGCCGGACAACGAGTGGGAGGGCTTCACTGCGGCGGTCTCCGAAATTGTGGAGCGGGTACGGGTCAGACTGTCCGTCACGTTCCACGGCATCCCCATGGGCGTCCCGCACACCCGCCCCGTCGGCCTCACTCCGCACGGCAACCGTACCGACCTGGTGCCGGCCCAGCGGTCCGTCTTCGACGAGGCGCAGGTGCCGGGCAGCGCATCGGCGCTGACCGAGCTGCGGCTGGCGGAGAGCGGGCACGACGTGCTCGGCGTCGTCGCCCATGTGCCGCACTACATCGCACGGTCCACATATCCCGACGCCGCGCTGGTCGTCACCGAGGCGATCACCTCCGCGACGGGCCTGGTCCTTCCGGAGGTGGCGCACGCGCTGCGTACGGAGGCGCTGCGGACGCAGAACGAGATCGAGCGGCAGCTGGCGGAGGGCGACGAGGAGCTGGTGTCGGTCGTCCGGGGCCTTGAACAGCAGTACGACGCGGTGGCAGGGGCCGAGACACGCGGCAACCTGGTGGCAGAGCCCAACGAGCTGCCTTCGGCCGAGGAGCTCGGCGCCGTCTTCGAACAGTTCCTCGCCGACCGGGAGAGCCAGCAGGGCCCCGGCTCCGAGGGCGGGCAACCGGACTGAGTCCCGGCACCGCGCGGGCAGCGTATAGCGTGTGCCGCATGGTGAAGGTGGGTCTCACGGGCGGGATCGGTTCGGGCAAGAGCGAGGTGTCGCGGCTGTTCGCCGAGTGCGGAGCGGTCATCGTCGACGCGGACCGGATCGCACGGGAGGTCGTGGAGCCGGGTACGCCGGGGCTGGCGGCGGTCGTCGCCGAGTTCGGCGCGGAGATCCTGGCTCCGGACGGCAGCCTCGACCGGCCGCGGCTGGGCTCCCTGGTCTTCGCCGACCCCGAGCGGCTGGCCGCGCTGAACGCGATCGTCCACCCGCTGGTGGGCGAGCGCTCCGCCGAGCTGGAGCGGGCCGCCCGCGAGGCCGACGAGGACGCGGTCGTGGTGCACGATGTGCCGCTGCTGGTGGAGAACGGACTCGCCCCGCTCTACGACAAGGTCGTCGTCGTGGACGCCGCCCCCGAGACCAGGCTCGACCGGCTGGTGCGGCTGCGCGGTATGGCCGAGGACGAGGCGCGGGCCCGGATGGCCGCGCAGGCCGGCCGCGAAGAGCGGCTGGCGGTCGCCGACATCGTGATCGACAACAACGGCCCGCTGGAGAAGCTGGCCCCCCGGGTACGCGAGGTCTGGGAAGCGCTGCACGGCTGATCGGCGGCAGTGGGCGCTGATGCCGGCCGCAGGCTGGCGCGGCTGGGCTGATCCGCGTCCGAGGGCCGATTTTCGTTCGCTCCGCCTGTTCGCGGGGCATATGCTCCCCAGCCCCCGGCCGGGCATGCCCTGGGAATGGTCACGGGCAGCCCGACGTTGTGCCGAGGCGAGAGTCGAAGGAAGGGCAGTGTTGTGACGAGCCCCGAGACGAACGTCATCCAGTTCCGCGCGGCGGAGCAGCTGCTGCAAGCGCGTGACCCGCGCGGTGCGGTCGACCTTCTGGACAACGTGATCGAAGAGCACCCCGAGCACCGGGGTGCCCGCCTGCTGCGCGCGCGTGCGTACTTTCTGGCGGCACGGCTGCAGTCGGCCGAGCAGGAGTTCCAGTGGGTGCTGGAGCGCGAGCCCGACAACGCGTTCGCGCACTTCGCGCTGGCCCGTACGCTGCAGCGGGCCTCCCGGGACGACGAGGCCCGTGCTCACTTCAAGCTCGCCGCCGCGCTCAACCCCCGGCCGGACTTCGTGGAGGCCGCGGGGTTCGACAGCTACGAGCCGCCGGAGCCCGGGGCGACGGATCTCGGCAACTGATCCGGAAGGCGCGACCGGCCGGCCCACCTTGACTACTCGTCCGGGTATTCCTCGGCCCAGCGGGCCAGCGCGGCGAAGTCTTCCGCGCGCAGTCCGCGCCGAGGGTCCACGTGGTGGAGGAGGGCGGGTCCGGGATGGTGGGTGCCGACGAACCGGCGCTCCTTCGCCGTCAGCGCGTCGTCCACCCACGCGAACGGCCGCCCGGCCGCCCACGCCACCACATGCCGGGTCTTGAACAGCAACCCGTCCAGCTCAGGCACGATCTCGCCCCACTCGACGACCGGCAGCCGCGGCAGCCCCAGCAGCGGCCCGATGTACTCGTTGGCCTCGGCGCCCCAGGTGGTCGCCCAGACGAGGTCGTACCCCAGCCCCAGCAGCCGCTTCCCGTGTGCGGCGTTCAGCCGTACGCGCAGTGGCGATGCGTCCCGCCCGGCGGCCTCCCGCCGCGCCACATAGCTGGGCGGCAGCATCTGATGTGTGCGATAGCCGCGTGGACGGCGCGGCCAGCGCGCGGCGAACGGGTTGAGCGGACCGTCGACGTCCAGCATGAGCAGCGGGCGCCGCGACTCGCCGGCGGCCATCAGCGCGCCTCCGCTGTTCCGGCTGCCGCGGCCTCGGCTGCCGCTGCGACGGCCAGGAGGTCGGTTTCCCGGCCGTGCGGGGCCACGAGTTGCAGGCCGACCGGGTCCCCGGCGGCCGTGCGCCCGGCGGGGAGGCTGATCGCCGGGTGGCCTGTGATGTTGAACGCCCAGGTGAGGGCAACGCTCATGGTCTCTCCCGGCCCTTCGTGGCCATGTGGTGGATTGGGGGTGGTCGGGGTGGCGATCAGATCCACCTCCCCGAAGACCCGGTCCAGCTCGGCGATGAGAGCGGCGACTGTGGCGGAGGCAGCCGATTCGTGGCCTGCCAGGTTGTGCGGGTCGGAACGGAGCGCCTGCCAGCAACCGGCGGGATCCGGCAGCCGAACGGACACGGAACGGGGGACGGTGCCGCCGGCCCGGGCCAGGAGGTCCAGAAACGTACGCGCCGTCGCGGCGACCGGCTGCTGTGTGTCGGCGAAGCCCAACGTCGCCGACCAAGCCGTCCGCAGCGGGCGCACCGGGGGCGCGAGCAGCGGCGGGGCGGTGCCGGTGAGCGCGGCCAGGTAAGCAGCCGCGTCGGCCGCCGTACGGGCCAGCGGGCCGGGCACGCTGCGTCGGGCGCATCCGCCGGACCGGCCCGGAACGGGCAGCAACCCGCCTGTCGTCTTCACGCCGAGGACAGCACACCACGCGGCGGGGATGCGCACGGAGCCCGCACCGTCGCTTCCGGTGGCGAGCGGTACCATCCCTGCCGCCACGGCGGCAGCAGAACCGGCCGACGAGCCGCCCGGACTCCGGTCCGGGTCGAGGGGGTTGAGGGTGGGACCACGGTCGGTGGCGCCCCACGTCTGCCACCCGGTGGCCGCGCCGGGCGTGGCGGTGGCCCCGACCGGCACACAGCCCGCGGCCACCAGCCGGGCCACCTGCCGGGACGAGACGCGTTGTGTGGCCTTGACCGCCAACGGCACCCCGGCCAGCGGCAGCCGGTCACCTGCCCGGACGGCCCGGTCGACGTCCGCCGCGTACGCAGCGGCCCGTGCGGGCCACACCTCGGTGAACGCCCGTATCGACTCGTCGGCTTCGGCGATCCGTGCCAGTGCTGCTCGCGCCACCTCGCGGGCGGACAGCCGGCCCGCAGTCACCTCGTCGGCGATCTCGCATGCCGGCATGCTGCCGTATGCGGCTGCGCCGCGCGGATCGGACCGCGGGGCGGGCGGTGCGGCGCTGCTGTCCCCGTTCATCGGCAACCCCCCGTTCCCCAGAAACGGTACAACCGGGTGCGGTCTGGCGGGGCGCCTGTGGGCGATCTACCGTATGTCGTATGGACGTTGAGCCTGCCCTCGCCCTCGCCACCACCGCCGCCTCAGCCGTTGCCGGCGGTGCCGCCAGCGCGGCCGGGCAGTCCGCCTGGGAGTCCCTGCTGTCGCTCGTACGGCGGGTGGGCGGTCGTCGCCCCGACGGCGAACCGGACGAGGTCCGGTTGACGGCCGTCGACCCGGCAGACAGCGAGCAGGTCCGCGTCCTGACCTGCTGGCTCGGTGAGCAGGCTCGCGCCGATGAGGAGTTCGCCGCCCTGTTGCGCGGCTGGGCCGAACGACACGCCCCGGCGCTGCGCGTCGAGCACTCCGAGGTCCACAGCACCGTGTCCGGATCGGCGCAGGTGAACGGCCCCGTCATCCAGGCCCGCGACATTCACGGCGGGATCAATCTGGGCTGACCCGGGAACGCCGGGCAGCCGCCCGGCCGATCCGCAGCTTTCCCTCTGCCGAGGGCCTGGCCAGCAGGTCCCTTGATCGTCGGGGGGATTGTCAGTGGCCGCTCCTAGACTCGCAGGCGAGGTCGGAGTCAGGTGTGCGGAGGCGGTGGCGCGTATGGGGTCGGGGAGCGGTGCGGACCTCCTGCGGTGTGCCGCCGTTTTCCTGCCGGGGGAGGTGCCCCGGCAGGGACGGGTGGCGTTCTGGCGTGACGACGAGGGCGAGCTGCCCGAGGTGGGGGAGCCCGGAGAGCTGACCGTGGTGCGGCCGTACGGAAAGGGAGTGCGGCGGCGAGTGGTGGCTGCGCGCCGGCTGCCGGTGCGGGAAGCGCTGCCCGTCCTGATGAGGGCGCGGACGGACGGGCGCGCGCATCCGGCCGCCGCGTGCTGGGGTGCGGCTGCGCTGCAGGGGCTGCGGCTGGTCGCCCGGGGGCGCCTGATGCCGGGACTCGGTGAGGGGGACACGGATGTGTGGTTGGCGGGCCCGCTGGACGCGGAGGATGTGGCGCACCTGAGCGCGGTGGCCGCCGCCATGCCGCCGGAGGCCCATGCGGTCCCGGTCCGGTCAGGTGCGGCCCCCTCGGGAGAGCCGTCCCAGGCCGGGGCCGGGCGGCAACCGACCGGCGGGCAGATCCGGGTGCCGGAGCCGGAAGGGCTCGTACGGGCCTTCCTGGACGCGGTCGCCGATGTGCTGCCCCGTACGCCTGCTGGTCCCGCTGCCACGGGACCGGCGTTCGCGGGGCGGGAACCGCAGCGGCTCTCCGAGCGGTATCCCCGGCTGCGGGAGTGGGCGGCCGAGGTCGCGGCGGGTACGGAGGCCGGAATCCGGATCTCCCTCCGGCTCGACCTGTCGGCGGACCGGATCTTCGACGGCGGCCCGAACCCGGATCCCGAGGGTGCGGGCCCGGATCCCGAAGGGGCGAACGGCGGGGACGGCCCTCCCGAAGGCCGGGGGAGCCGGTCCGGCTCCACGTCCGCAGAGCCGTACGTCGCGGCGGCGGTCGTGCAGGCGACGAGCATCACGGACGCGACGTTGGTGGCGGACGTGGCGGCGCTGTGGCAGGGGGAGGCGGAGTATCTGGGGCCGCGGGCCCGGGTGGACACCGTGCTGGCGGTGCGCCGCGCGGCGCGGGTCTGGCCGCCGCTCGGACGACTGCTGGAGCGGCCCACGCCCGATGTGCTCCCGCTGACGGAGGAGGAGCTGAACGATCTGCTGGGTCGCAAGGCCCGCGAGCTGGCCGCTGCGGACGTGGCCGTGCACTGGCCGCGTGCGCTCGTCCGCGACCTGCTGAGCGCTACGGCGGTGGTGCGGACGAGTCCGCAGGCGCCGGGCTCGGCAGCCGACGGGTTCGGCTTCTTCAAGGAGCAGCAGCTGCTCGAATTCCGCTGGCAGCTGGCGCTCGACGGGGAACCGCTCACCGAGGGCGAGATGGACGAGCTGGCCGAGGCGCACCGTCCGCTGGTGCGGCTGCGCGACCAGTGGGTGCTGGTCGACCCGGAGCTGGTGCGCAAAGCACGCAAGCGGCATCTGGGGCTGCTCTCGCCCGGCGACGCGCTGGCCGCCGCGCTGTCGGGCGAGGCCGAGGTGGACGGCGAGCGGGTCGAGGCGGTGCCGGAGGGTGCCCTGGCGGCGCTCCGGGACAGGCTCGGCGGCGCGACCGATCCGGCCGCAGCGGACGTGGCCCCGCCCGCCCGGCTGCAGGCCCGGCTGCGCGGCTATCAGCGGCGAGGGCTCGCCTGGCTGGATTTGATGACCTCGCTCGGGCTGGGCGGTTGCCTCGCCGACGACATGGGACTGGGCAAGACCGTCACGCTCATCGCCCTCCACCTGCGCCGCGCCGAGCGGGGCGAAACGGCGCCGACGCTGGTGGTGTGCCCCGCGTCGCTGCTGGGCAACTGGCAGCGGGAGCTGGCACGGTTCGCACCCGATGTCCCCGTACGCCGCTTCCACGGGCCCGGGCGCACCCTGGAAGGGCTGGGCGGTGACGGCTCCGGCGCCGGGCCGGGGGCGGAGTCCGACGCGGAGTCCGATGCCGGGTTCGTCCTGACGACCTACGGCACGCTCCGCAGCAGCGCGGAGCAGCTCGCCGCGCGTGAGTGGGGTCTTGTCGTCGCGGACGAGGCCCAGCATGTGAAGAACGCCTACTCCGCCACGGCCCGCGCACTGCGTACGCTCCCTGCCGCCGCCCGGGTCGCCCTCACCGGCACGCCCGTCGAGAACAACCTGTCGGAGCTGTGGGCGCTGCTCGACTGGACGACGCCGGGACTGCTCGGCCCGCTCAAGACCTTCCGCGCCCGGCACGCCCGCGCCGTCGAGGGCGGTGAGGACCCGGAGGCGACGGAGCGGCTGGCCCGGCTCGTGCGCCCCTTCCTGCTGCGCCGCAAGAAGTCCGACCCGGGCATCGTCCCCGAGCTGCCGCCCAAGACGGAGACCGACCACACGGTCGAACTCAGCAGGGAGCAGGTGGCGCTGTACGAGGCCGTGGTGCGCGAGACCCTGGCTCGGATCGAGGCGGCGGAGGGCATCGAACGGCGCGGCCTGGTGATGAAGCTGCTGACCGCGCTCAAGCAGATCTGCAACCATCCGGCGCAGTATCTGCGGGAGGGAGCAGACGGACGGCTCCCTGGCCGCTCCGGCAAGCTCGGACTGCTGGACGAACTGCTGGGGACGATCCTGGCCGAGGGCGGCTCGGTGCTGGTGTTCACGCAGTACGTGGCGATGGCGCGGCTGCTCCAGGCGCACCTGGCCGAGCGCCGGATCGGGGCACAGCTCCTGCACGGGGGGACGCCGGTGGGACGGCGGGAGGAGATGGTGGACGCCTTCCAGTCCGGTGAGGTACCCGTCTTCCTGCTGTCGCTCAAGGCGGCGGGCACCGGCCTCAATCTGACCCGCGCCGGGCATGTCGTCCACTACGACCGCTGGTGGAACCCGGCCGTCGAGGAGCAGGCCACCGACCGCGCCTACCGCATCGGCCAGACCCAGCCCGTGCAGGTGCACCGACTGCTGACGCAGGGCACCGTGGAGGACCGCATCGCCCAACTGCTCGCGGCGAAGAAGCAGTTGGCCGATGCGGTGCTGAGCGGCGGAGAGGCCGCACTGACGGAGCTGACCGACGCGCAGCTGGCCGACCTGGTGTCGCTGCGGAGGCAGCCGTGAACGGCGCCGGGCAGGCCCGCGGGGCAGGCCCGGAGAGGGTGACGGAGAGCTGGGGCGGGGCGTGGCTGCGCGCGATGGAGGGAGCCGCGCGGGACTTGGCCCGGCTGGAGCGCGGGCGGGCGTACGCGCGTGCGGGCCAGGGTTTCGGCTCGGGCCGGGCGGGTGCCGGGGGAGTGTCCGCGGTGCGGGTGGGGCCCGGCCGGGTCACGGCGTATGTGCACGGCAGCCGTCCCCGCCCCTACCGCGCCGAATGGCGGCTGCCCATGCTGTCGGAGGAGGAGTGGGACGCCTTCCTGGCGGCGGTCGCGGCCCGGCCGGTGGATGCGGCGGCGCTGCTCGACGGGGAGATACCGCCCGGCGTGGCGGCCACGGCCCGGTCGGCCGGCGTGCAGCTCCTCCCCGACGCGGGCGAGCTCATCCCCGCATGCAGCTGTCCGGACCAGGGCCACCCGTGCAAACACGCGGCAGCGCTCGGCTACGAGACGGGACGTCTGCTGGACGCCGACCCTTGGGCACTGCTCCTGGTGCGGGGCCGGGAAGCGGAGACCGTACGGGAGGAGGTGGCGCGCAGAAGCGTCGCGCGGCAGGACACAGGTACCGCGCGGCAGGGCAGAAGCGCTGAGCAGCAGAGTATGAGCTCCGCGCCGCACGGCCGAAGCTCCGCGCAGCAGGAGGGCACCGGCGCCGGTGCCGACCGCGTGCTGCCGGGCGTTTCTCCGGGCGTCCCCGGTGTCCTTCCCGCCCAGCGGCAGTTGAGCAGCACTGTGCCCGCGAGGGAGGTGTTCGCCACCGCCGTACGGCCTCCGCTGCCCGAGCTGCTGCCGCTGCCGGAAGCTCCCGGCGAGCCGGGTACGTTCCCCGACCTGCCCGGAGCCCCCAGCGCCGACGCCCTCACCTTCCTGGCGACCGACGCCGCCACCCGGGCCCGGCTTGCGCTGACGGCGATGTCGGCGGAGGGCAACGCCGAGGAGGGGCCGGGAGCCGCGGAAGACGGCGACCCGCTGCCAGAACTCTCGCTCTGGCACGACACCATCCGCCTCGCCGCCACTCACCCACAGCTGACCGGCCGTCGCAGCCTCACCTCGCTCTTCGCCGCACTGGCGCGGTCGGCGGGCCGGGATGCGCTGGAGCTGGCCCGTGCCGCGGCGGCCTGGCGGCAGGGCGGCCCGGCGGGGCTCGGCGTACTCGAAACCGCCTGGGACCCGCCCGCGGGCGACTTCGACCGCGGGCGCAGCGCCCTGGCGGGCCTCGGCATCACGATGACCATCCACCGCAACCACCTCACCCACACCACCCGCCCCGTCCAGCTCCGTTACGGGCGCGACGGCCGCTGGTACCCGTACCGGGCCGCGCCCGAGGAGACCTCGCAGCCGGAATCCCCCGACCGGCGCGACTGGTGGCCGGAAGGCCCCGCCGCCCCCGATCCGGTACAGGCCCTCACCGGACTCCGGGAACACTGACCGCCGTTCCGCGCACCCTCGCCCCGACCCGGAGAGACCTACGCGTCGATCGCTGTGCCGCGCGCGACCGTCTCCCAACCTTCGATCTCCGTGCGGACGCGGTCCAGGTGGCCGAGGACGGCGTGCACGGCGTCGTCGCCCAGCGGGAGGCGAAGCGGGGTCTGCTCGGCGTCGAGGGCGGTGAGGATGGCGGCGGCGGCCTTGGCCGGGTCGCCGGGCTGCTTGCCGTCACTGGCCTCGATCATGCGGCGGGTGGGGCCGACGGTGTCCGCGTACGGTCCCGTCTCAGCGCTGGCGGTGCCCGCGCTGAACAGGCCGGTACGGAACGATCCGGGTTCGACGATCAGCACCCTGATGCCGTACGGCGCCACCTCGTCCGCCAGCGCCTCGGACATCCCCTCCAGGGCGAACTTCGTGGCGCTGTACGCCCCGAACCCGGCGAAGGACAGCTGGCCGCCCATGCTGCTGAGTTGCACGATGGCGCCCGCACGGCGTTCCCGCATGTGCGGCAGGACGGCGCGGACGAGTGCGGCGGGGCCGAAGACGTGCACGTCGAACAGGGCACGCAGTTCCGCTTCGGAGGTCTCCTCCAGGGCACCGACGTGGGTACGTCCGGCGTTGTTGACCAGCACATCGATCCTGCCGTGCCGGGCGATCACCTCGGCGGCAACCGCCGCTGCCTGCTCGCTGTCGGTGACGTCCATATGGACGGGGTCCACCTGGTCGGGGTGTGCCGCAACGAGGTCGTCCAGGGTCGAGGTGCGGCGCACCGCCGCCACCACGGTGTCGCCCGCGGCCACGGCCGCCTCGGTGATCGCCCGTCCGAACCCGCTGTTGGCGCCCGTCACCAGCCACACTCTGCTCATCGGTTCTCCGTCTCGTTCCAGTTCCGGCTCGTCTCGGTACGGCTCATCCCGTGTCCGGTTCCGGACCGACGCCGTTCGCGGCCAGGGCCCTTGGGAAGCCGGCAGGAGCCGACAGGAGTCGGCAGGAGCCGTCGGGAGCCGTCGGGAAGCAAGACTCCTCGACAACTCCGTCGCACGTCCAAGACCTTCCGTGATAACCAACGGTTATGGATGTGCATGGTCGGGATCTGCGGTATTTCGTAGCGGTGGCGGAGGAACTGCACTTCACCCGGGCTGCCGAGCGGCTGTTCGTCTCGCAGCCCGCGCTGAGCAAGCAGATCCGCATGCTGGAGCGGACGCTCGGCGTGGCCCTGTTCGAGCGGGACCGGCGGGGCGTGGCGCTGACACGTGCAGGCGCCGCCCTGCTGCCGTACGCCCAACGGGTGCTGGCCGAGTGGCAGACGGGCTGGGAGGCGGTCGAGGCCGTCAGGGCGGCGCAGCGGGCCGGCCTGGTGATCGGCATGAGCACCAGCCCCGGGCGGGGCGGTCTGCTGCCCGCCGTCCGGTCGCGCGTCACCGCCGAGCACCCCGAAGCCGCGCTGACGGTGCGGCAGTTCAGCTGGGACGACGCCACCGCGGGGCTGGCGGACGGCACCAGCGACGTGGCCTTCGTCTGGCTGCCGCTGCCCGAGGCGGAGCGCTACGGCTGGACCGTGGTGGCTCAGGAACCGCGGCTGGTCGCGCTGCCCGACACCCACCGGCTGGCCGGGCGCCCGGCAGTCGACTTCGCCGACCTGCTCGACGAACCGTTCCTCGCACTGCCGAAAAGCGCCGGGCCGCTGCGCGACTACTGGCTCGCGACGGACGCCCGCGGGGGACGTGAACCGGTCGTCGGTGCCGAGGTGAGCAGTTCCGAGGAGACCTATGAAGCCCTCGTCGGCGGTCAGGGCGTGTGCCTGCTGGCGGACGGCAACGCGCCGCTGCTGATGCGCGGCGGCGTGATCACCCGCCGCGTCGTGGGCGTGACGCCGAGCCGGCTGGCGGTCGCCCGCCGCGCCGACGACGACCGCCCTCTCGTCCACGCCTATCTTCGGGCGGCGGCCGAGGTAGCGGGCGTCTGATCCGGACTGACGCCGACGTTCGTCCTGCTCTGGCCGACGTCGCCGTCCCGGCCCTGCGCCGCCCGTACGACCTGTGCGTCGCCCCCGGCCGCCCGCTCGACGTCGCCCGCCCTGAGCAGTTCCTCCACGACCTGTCCATACCAGGTGCTGCCCGGCCGCCACTGTGACCGTCATCACGGCTTTGTCGTCCTCGCTGAGGGGTAACGGGCGAACGGCCATCGGACGGCGCCAACTCCCTTTTTCGGGACGGAAGATGCAGTGCGGGCGCTGCAGAATTTTTGACCGCTCATGACCGCACGTTGACCGGTCCTGGTCTGTTCCTTGGTTCCACGCCCACCCTGAGCCACCGGGCTGTGGCCCCCGGGCAGGAGAACTGTCACCTTCGGCGAGTACTCTGCGCCGAACGCAAAGACAGCGCCGTACAGCGCGGCGAACGCAGCGAGGAGCGGTCCGATGGCCTTTCGTAAGGCGACGATGAAGAAGCAGGTGGCCGAGGCCATTGCCCAACAAGCGCCCGGAGACCGGCCGCTGGTCACGGTCGCCACTGTCGCGGGGCCGACCCCGTGGCTCAGTGTCGGGTTTCTCGGGCTGATCGGCCAGCTCTTGATCAAGTACTACTTCATCACGGTCACCGAACAGGCCCTGCTGGTGCAGCAGATGTCCCGTTTCTCGCAGCGTCCGAAGGAAATCGTGCACGCCATCCCGCGCGACCAAGCACGGCCGCTCTTCGGTGAGATCCAGCTGAACCCGCTGTGGAGCTTCTACCACATGGCGCTGCCGGGCGAGGCCAAGCCGGTGCGCATCAACATCCACCGTATGTGGCGCAACGAGCTGGAGGAACTGCTCGCCATCGTCGGGAGCACGCCCGGTCCGCAGGGTGGTGCCCCGCAGGGTTACGCGCCGCAGCAGGGCTACGCCCCTCAGGCCCAGCCCCAGCAGGGCTACGCACAGCAGCCCCCGCAGGGTCAGCCGCAGGGTCAGCCCCCGCAGGGCCAGCCGCAGGGTCAGCCGTACGCCCAGCCGCAGGCCCCCGGCGGCTACCAGCAGCCTCAGCAGCAGCCCCAGCCCGGCCAGCACTACGGCAACCCGCAGGCCCCTGGCGCCCCGGCGGCCCCGCCCCAGCAGCAGCCGCAGCAGCCGGGCCAGTACTACGGCAACCCGGGTCAGCAGGGCGGCGCCCCCGCCGACCCCCGCAGCAACCCGTACGGGTGACGCCGCTCGCCGGTCGGCCGACCCCTCTCCGCACGGCGCCGCGTTCCCCGAACGCGGCGCCGTCGGCTTGTCCGCGGCGCAACCCCGTTCGGCAGCCCGCAGCTTGAGGTCGGCGCCGGACGGCTGGAGCCCGGCCGATAACTTGAGGTCATGAGTCAGGTAGCCGGCCAGTTGGGCGAGGAAGACGAGCAGTTCCCCGGCAGGAGCGGAGCCACCGCCACGGTCGAGGTGGATCCGCGCGCCGTGGGCGCCGTACGTATGACGTACGCGCCCGATCCGGACGGCGACCCGGACCCCGGGGAGATCGTATGGACGTGGGTGCCGTACGAGGAGGCCGACGGCCGGGGCAAGGACCGGCCGGTGCTGATCGTCGCGCGGGAGGGCAACGGTGACCCGTCCCCGGTCCTCGCCGTACAGCTCACCTCCCGGACCAGGAACGGTGACCAGGAGTGGCTGCCGCTGGGTTCCGGTCCCTGGGACCGCGAGGGGCGGGAGTCATGGGTGGGACTCGATCGGGTGCTGCGGGTGCATCCGCGCGGCATGCGGCGCGAGGCGTGCGCCCTGGACCGCGCACGCTTCAACGCGGTGGTGCACCGCCTCCAACAGGTCTACGGCTGGCGTTGAACCGGCCGGACGGCCGACATGCTTCCGGGCCCGTGGGCTGACACGCTGAGGGTGCCGCTCGGGAACAGTTCGGCGCGGTGTGCCGTTGCATCCGTTGATCGTTGCGTCAGCTGATCAGCGCCAACGGGGGCGCGCGAAGAAAGGTGGAACGGGATGACGGCCACAGCGCAGAGCGTGGAGGAGCACGGCACGACGGCGCGGCTGGCGGCGATGCCGGAGGACTGGACCCGGGCGCTGGCGATCGTCGCACACCCGGACGACCTGGAGTACGGCGCTGCCGCGGCCGTCGCCGAGTGGACGGCCCAGGGCAAGGAAGTCGTCTACGTCCTTGCCACCAGGGGCGAGGCGGGCATCGACACCATGGAGCCCGCCGAGGCCGCCCGCGTACGCGAGGCCGAGCAGCGCGCCAGCGCTGGGGTCGTAGGGGTGGCCGAGGTGGAGTTCCTCGACCACCGCGACGGCGTACTGGAGGAGGGCCCGGCACTGCGCCGGGACATCGCGGCGGCGATCCGCAAACACCGGCCCGAGCTGGTCCTCACCATCAACCACCACGACACCTGGGGCGACGCACCCGGCAGCCCCTGGAACACCCCCGACCACCGCGCGTTGGGCCGCTCCGTCCTCGACGCCGTCGGTGACGCGGGCAACCGGTGGATCTTCAGCGACCAGCTCGAACAGGACGGCGTCCTGCCCTGGGCCGGAGTGCGATGGGTGGCCGTCGCCGCTGCACCGGCCGTCACGCACGCCGTCCTGGTGGGGGAGGACGCGGCCCGCAAGGGCCTTGCCTCGCTGCTGGAGCACCGTGCCTACATCGAGGCACTCACCGACGAGGATCCCGAGACATACGCGCGTTCGATCGTCTACGGCGGCCTGGACCACTACGGCCACCGGAACGGCGGCCGCCGCTCGGTCGCCTTCGAACTCCACGCCCGCTGAGCCGTAACACTTCCCTGCCGCAACGGCGAGACGTCCGATGCCGATTTCGGCGGTGCCGAACCCCGCCCAGCCGGTGGGTTCGGCACCGCCGGTCCCCCGCCGTCGGGGCTGGACGCCGTTGCGGCGGGGATGAAGGGGCGCGGCCCTCCACCGCGGGTCAGCGCCGTGCCGCGACGGCGACCGTCAGCAGCGTGACGGGCACCAGCAGCGCCGCGGCCAGCAGGTTGAGCCAGCCGTAGCCCGCTTGGGCGACGACGAGGCCGGAGAGGGCGCCGCCGACACCCGCGGCCGAGTTCATGATCAGGTCCGAGAAGCCCTGTACGGCCGCGCGGGCCTGCTGCGGGACGGAGTCCGTGAGCAGCGCGGAGCCGGAGACCAGGCAAGCCGACCAGCCCAGCCCGAGCAGGAACAGCCCGGCGGCGGACTGTGCGTGGTTTCCGTTCGCCGTCCCGGCCAGCGCCGTGGCACACCCCAGCAGGGCAACGCCGAGCAGGATGACGCTGAACCGCCCGATCCGGTCCGCAAGCCAGCCCATCACGGGGGAGAAGGCGTACATACCGGTGATGTGCCCGCTGATGACCAGCCCGATCAGCTCCACCCCGGCACCGTGTCCGCCCAGGTCCACAGGGGTCATCACCATCACGGAGACCATCACCGTGTGGGAGCCGGCTATTGCCGCCAAGGCGACGCGGGCGTGCGGCGAGTCCGCCACCGCGGCCAGCCCGGCCCGCAGCGACCGCCCGCCACCGTCCCCGTCCGTTTCCGCTTCCGCGCCCTGGGCGGCGTCGCCCCTCTCGGCGCGTGCCAGCGCGCGGGCCGTCAGCAGCGGGTCAGGCCGCAGCAGCAGATGCAGCAGCGCCCCGGCCGCCAGGAAGACGACGGTGCCCCACAGGAAGGGGCCCGCGGCCTCCGGCACACCGAGCCCTGTCACGGTTCTCCCGGCGGGCGCCGCGATGTTCGGGCCCAGCACGGCGCCGATGGTGGTCGCCCATACGACCGTCGAGATGGCCCGCGCCCGGTGCAGCGGCTCGGCCAGGTCGGCAGCGGCGAAGCGTGCCTGGAGGTTGGCGGTGTTGCTGGCACCGAAGGCGGCCATGCCCACCAGCAGCAACGGGAAGTTCCGCACCGCTGCCCCGGTCACCACGACGAGCCCGCCGACAGCGGCGACCGCGTAGGCGGACGTCAGCCCCACCCGCCGCCCGCGCCGGGCCATCAGCGCCGCGAACGGCAGCGACAGCAGCGCCGTGCCGATGACCGAGGACGTGGACGCCAGCCCCGCCACGGCCTCCGAGCCCCCGATCTCCTCGGCCAGCACGGCGGCCAGCGCCACCGCGGTGGAGACTCCCAGCCCCCCGAGGATCTGACTGATGACCAGCGCCAGCCGCACCCGTCGCCGTACGGCCTCCAGTTCGACCCCGCCGAGCACCGCGGACTGCCCGGCAGTGAGCTTGGCCGGGGAGCCGGCTATGTCCCCGGGCGTGTCATCACCGTCGGCCGTGTCACGAATGTCAGTCACGACGCGCAGTCTGGCACCTCACGCCGCCTGCCCACCATGGACTTACGGAGGATCCATGGACGGTCAGAACAGGGGCTCCGGAAGTACGCCCTCCAGGGCGAGAAGGGCCCGCTTGGTTTCCAGGCCGCCGCCGAAGCCGCCTATCGCGCCCGAACTCTCCAGGACGCGGTGGCAGGGCACCACGACCGGCAGCGGGTTGGCGCCCATGGCGACGCCGACCGCACGGGCCGCGCCGGGGTCGCCCACGCGGAGCGCCAGATCCTGATAGCCGACGGTCGTCCCGTACGGCACATGGGTCGCCAGCTCGCGCAGGACCCGTTCGTTGAAGCCGCCGGTCAGCGACCAGTCCAGCGGGACGGTGAAGGGGCCGGGGAAGCCCGCGAAGTAGCGGTCGAGCTCCGCTGCGGCTGCGGCGAGGTGGCCGGGCGATGCGGGGGCGCGCTCGGCGGGGAGCGGCTCGGCGCCCAGGCGCCCGGCCAGCCGGGAGAGGGCCTGGTCGAGCGTGCGTCCTCGCGCGTGGAAGACGACGTTGACCAGACCCTCCTCGGTGGCCGCGAGCAGCAGCGGCCCGATGGGCGTCTCCCGCAGGGTCCAGGCCGGCTGCCGCACCGGGGTGTCAGTCATACCGGCACCCTAGAGGCCCCCACTGACAGTCCCCGGCGCCAGCCGTTCAGCGCCCCGGGCTCCGGCCCACGGCCCACGGCCCCGGGCTCCGGGCTCCGGCCCAGGGCCCAGGCTCCGTCCCCGGCCGGGGCCGCGGCTCGGCCCCGGCCTCCGGAGGCGGCGCTCAGCCGAGGGGCGACCTCTGCGTCACGGCGTCGCGGACCACGTCCGGCTTGTTGGAGATGATGCCGTCCACACCCGCGTCGGCGACCTTACGGGCGGTGCCGGCGTCGTTCACGGTCCAGGTGAAGACCTCCAGCGTCTTGTTGTGGGGGCCCTTGAGCGCGTGAACGGCGTTCACGTACTTCTCGGTGGCGTCCGTGTAGGTGGGGTTGATCTGGTCGGTGAACTTGGCGTATTCCTTCAGGTCGCTGGTCTTCGGGGTGCCCAGGAAGCCCGTCTTCACCTGGGACTGCTGCTGGTGGATCCTCTTGACCGACGCCTTGTCGAAGCTCTGGATGATCAGCTTGTTCCTGGTGTTGAGGCCCAGAAAGCCCTTGGACCGCAGCGTGGCGAGGGTCTCGCGTTCGATGCCGGGGTAGAGGCCGGGCGACTTGAGCTCCAGCAGGAGCTCCTGCCCGTTCCTGTTCAGCCGGTCCAGGAACTCGTTCAGGGTGGGGATTTTCTGGCCCTTGAACTTGCTGCCGAACCAGCTGCCGGCGTCCAGCGTCTTGATCTCCTTGAGGGTGAAGTCGGAGACCTTCCACGGGCTGCGGTCCGGGAAGCGTTTCTCGACGTTCGTGGTGCGGGAGAGCGTGGTGTCGTGGATGACGATGAGCTTGCCGTCCTTGGTGCGCTGCACGTCGTTCTCGACCCAGTCGATGCCGAGATCGTGGGCCTTGTCGACGGCGGCGAGCGTGTTCTCCGGCGCGTAACCGGATGCTCCCCTGTGCGCAACCGGAACGGGGGCCTTGCGTGGCTTTCGGACACCAGGCTTCGAAGCAGGTGTCTCGGCGCCGGTGGGTTCGGCAGCGTAGGCGGGCTCGGGATCGGCGGGTTCGGGGTCGACGGGATCGACGACGGGCTCCGGTGTCTGTCTCGCCGACCGATCCGAGGCCGCGGCGGTCGGCGCGGCGGTGAGGAAGAGCGCGCTCATACCCAGCAGCGCACCTGCGGCGGTAGCGGTCAGCGGGCGTATCGACATGCGGGACTCCTCGCTTGTGCTGCACGGACTGCCGAAACAGTTCCCGATGCGCAATACAAACAAGCGGGGACAAAGTGGCGTAGAGCTGAACGAGCGGTGCATGAGCCGCTGACCTGCGACGGAACAAATTGGCAGCTATCTGCCAGTGGGGGGTAGTTTGCGGGCGGGAGCCCGCTGTCAGTGGTGAGTCGTACCGTTGTGAGCATGCGGCCCAACACCGAGATCCAACGCAAGGTGGCGCCCTTCGAGGTCGTCAGCCCGTACCAGCCCAGCGGCGACCAGCCGACCGCCATCGCGGAGCTCGCACAGCGGGTCACCGCAGATGAGAAGGACGTCGTGCTGCTGGGTGCCACGGGCACCGGCAAGTCGGCCACCACTGCATGGATGATCGAGAAGCTCCAGCGCCCGACGCTGGTGATGGCGCCGAACAAGACCCTGGCGGCGCAACTCGCCAACGAGTTCCGCGAGCTGCTGCCGAACAACGCGGTCGAGTATTTCGTCTCGTACTACGACTACTACCAGCCGGAGGCGTACGTCCCGCAGACGGACACCTACATCGAGAAGGACTCCTCGATCAACGAGGAGGTCGAACGTCTGCGCCACAGTGCGACGAACTCGCTGCTCACCCGGCGTGATGTGGTCGTCGTCGCCTCCGTCTCCTGCATCTACGGCCTGGGCACCCCGCAGGAGTACGTGGACCGCATGGTCCCGCTGAAGATCGGCCAGGAGGTCGACAGGGACGAGCTGCTGCGCCGCTTCGTCGACGTGCAGTACACCCGCAACGACATGTCCTTCACCCGGGGCACCTTCCGGGTCCGGGGCGACACCATCGAGATCTTCCCGGTCTACGAGGAGCTGGCCGTCCGCATCGAGATGTTCGGTGACGAGATCGAGGCCCTCTCCACCCTCCACCCGCTCACCGGCGAGGTGATCACGGACGACCAGGAGCTGTACGTCTTCCCCGCCTCCCACTACGTGGCGGGCCCGGAGCGCATGGAGCGCGCCATCGGCGCGATCGAGGCCGAGCTGACCGAGACGCTGGCCACGCTGGAGAAGCAGGGCAAGCTCCTGGAGGCCCAGCGGCTGCGGATGCGGACGACGTACGACATCGAGATGATGCGCCAGATCGGCACCTGCTCCGGCATCGAGAACTACTCGCGGCACATCGACGGCCGTGACCCCGGCTCCGCGCCGCACACCCTGCTGGACTACTTCCCCGACGACTTCCTGCTGGTCATCGACGAGTCGCACCAGACGGTCCCGCAGATCGGCGCCATGTACGAGGGCGACGCGGCGCGCAAGCGCACACTGATCGACCACGGCTTCCGGCTGCCCTCAGCGCTCGACAACCGCCCGCTGAAGTGGGAGGAGTTCCTGGCGCGCACCGACCAGACGGTCTACCTCTCGGCGACGCCGGGCCCCTACGAGCTGGCCCGCTCCGACGGCTACGTGGAGCAGGTCATCCGCCCCACCGGGCTGGTCGACCCGGAGGTGGTCGTCAAGCCGACCGAGGGCCAGATCGACGACCTGGTGCACGAGATCCGGCTGCGCGAGGAGCGCAACGAGCGGGTGCTGGTCACCACCCTCACCAAGAAGATGGCCGAGGATCTGACGGACTACTTCCTGGAGCTGGGCATCCAGGTCCGCTATCTGCACAGCGACGTGGACACCCTGCGCCGCATCGAGCTGCTGCGCGAGCTGCGCTCGGGCGAGTACGACGTGCTGGTGGGCATCAACCTGCTGCGTGAGGGCCTCGACCTGCCGGAGGTCTCCCTGGTGGCCATCCTGGACGCCGACAAGGAGGGCTTCCTGCGCTCCGGCACCTCCCTGATCCAGACCATCGGCCGCGCGGCCCGTAACGTCTCCGGCCAGGTGCACATGTACGCGGACCAGGTCACCCCCGGTATGCAGCGGGCGATCGAGGAGACCAACCGGCGCCGCGAGAAGCAGATCGCCTACAACGAGGAACACGGCATCGACCCCGAGCCGCTGCGCAAGAAGATCGGCGACATCGTCGCGGACATCGTCCGCGAGGAGATCGACACCGAGACGCTGCTGGACACGGGCTACCGCAAGCGGGACGAGACGGGCAAGGGCAAGACCAAGGCGCCCACCCCCGCCAAGAGCCGGGCCGCCAAGGGTGCCGCAGCCGGCGAGCTGACCGACCGGCCCGCCGCCGAACTGGCCCAGACCATCGAGGAGCTGACCGAGCGGATGCGCGCTGCCGCCGCCGAGCTCCAGTTCGAGGTGGCCGCCCGGCTGCGTGACGAGGTCGGTGAACTGAAGAAGGAGCTGCGCCAGATGAAGGAGGCGGGGCTCAAGTAACGCCGGGCACGGGGACCGCCCGCACGGAGCACTGTGGGTAGCGGCCCCGCGTGGAGTGTTGCAAGACCGACACAAGTCCAGGGCGGCCGTCCGGGCTGTCGGTGCCCTTGCGTAGGGTTCTGTGCCTGGTGGCCGTCGGCCGGTGGCGGCCCCGGTTCAAGAGAGGGGACGCACGTGTCGGTCAACTTGTCCAAGGGCCAGGGGATCAGCCTTCAGAAGAGCGACGGAGCCACGCTCACGGCGGTGCGCATGGGCCTGGGCTGGCAGTCCGCACAGCGTCGGGGGCTGTTCGGCAAGCGCTCGAAGGAGATCGACCTCGACGCGTCGGCGGTGCTCTTCGCCGACAAGCAGCCGGTCGACGTGGTCTTCTTCCGCCACCTGGTGAGCGACGACGGCTCGGTCAAGCACACCGGTGACAACCTGGTGGGCGGCGCGGGGCAGGGCGGCGACGACGAGGCGATCCTGGTGGACCTGCAGCGCGTTCCGGTCCACATCGACCAGATCGTCTTCACGGTCAACTCGTTCACCGGGCAGACCTTCACCGAGGTCGAGAACGCCTTCTGCCGCCTCGTCGACGAGACCAACGGTCAGGAGATGGCCCGTTACACCCTCACCGGTGGCGGCCAGTACACCGCGCAGATCATGGCCAAGGTCCACCGGCAGGGCAACGGGTGGCAGATGACCGCCATCGGTGAGCCCGCCAACGGCCGCACCTTCCAGGACCTGATGCCGACGATCCTGCCGAAGCTGTAACAGGCCGGGATTGCGCCGCAGGTGTGACGAGCCACAGGGGAGAGGCACGACGATGACGGCCGAGCTGGTCCGGGGGCAGAACCACCCGCTGCCCGGGACCCGGGTGGAGATCCGGGTGACGGCGGGCACCCCGATCGTCGCCGGGGCGACGCTCAACGACGAGCAGGGGCGGATGCGCGACGCGGGGTGGATCGCCCACCCCGCAGCGCCGCAGCTGCCCGGGATCGAGGTGTCCCGCCAGGCGGCGGCCGTGCACCACCTCGCCGTCGATCCGGGTGCACTGCCGCAGGACGTCCACCGGGTGAACATCCTGCTGGCCCTGCCGACGGTGCCGGGCGCCCCGGCCGGCTTCGCGGGTCTCGCCGCGCCGTTCCTCGCCGTCACCGGCCAGGACGGTGAGCAGATCGTCAGCTACACGGTGACGGGGCTGAGCGCCGAGTCCGCCGTGGTCGCCCTGGAGCTGTATCTGCGCCAGGACACCTGGAAGGTCCGGGCCGTCGGGCAGGGTTACGCCGACGGGCTGGCCGCGATGCTCGCCGACCAGGGCCTGGCCGAGGCGCACGCGCTCGCCGACACCATCAACGAGGCGGTGGCCGCCGGGATGGCCCGCTCGGTGGCGCCCGCACCGGACCGGCCGACCCGGCATGCAGCGGGCGCCCGCACGGAGGCGGGACAGTCCGCCGCGGCTCCGGCCCAGCCCGCTGCCGAGGCCCAGCAGTCCGCCGCCCGGGCCGGGACAGGCACCGGCGGCGGCCCGATCGACTACCGCCACCCGCGGCGCGCGACCGCCGCTCCGCAGCCCGCGGCCGGGCCCGCACAGTCCGCGGCCGTGCCTCCGCAGTCCGGTGCCGGGCCGCAGGGCGAGGGCGGCGACAGCTCCCAGCCCGTCGCCGGGGACGCCCCCGGCTGGTCGATGGAGGAGCGGCTCTACAACCAGGTCTGGGGCATGTTCGAGGACCTGGCCCGCAGTGTCGCGGCCTACCGCTCGGCCGTCGACTTCGCCGACTCCCGCATGGACCGCGAGCTCGAGGGCGTGCTCGACGATCCGCGGACCCGCACCGGCCCCGTGGCGGACGCCGCCCGCGCCGAGGCCCGGGCCAAGCACAGCGCGCTGGTGGAGCAGGCCCGTGCGGTGCTGGAGCGGGACATGGCCCAGCTGGAGGCCGAGTCCGAGGTGGTCGAGCCGGCGCTGCCGCCGGCGCTGGCCCGCTGGGACAATCCCGTCTGGCAGGCGTACGAGCCGCCCGCCGAGCGCCCCATGGCCCTCCGGGTGGGTGATCTGAGCATTCCGGAGCGCGCCGAGCTGTGCATCCCCATGCTGGTGCGGCTGCCGCTGGAGCGGGGCCTGTGGATCGACAGCGGTCGGCTGCGGGGCGGTGAGGCCGGTCTGGCGGACGCGGACGAGCTGCGCCGCCTCGCGCAGCTGACCGCCACCGCGCTGGCTGCCCGTATCGTCGCCGTACACCCCGCAGACGAGATGACCCTGCATGTCATCGACCCGGCAGGCTCGGCCGCCACCTCGCTGCTGCCGCTGGTGGAGTCCGGCGTGCTGCGGGAGCCGCCCGCCGCGGGTGCCTCCGGGGTGGCGCGCACCCTGGAGCGGTTGACGCAGCGCGTCGACCTCGTCCAGATGGCGGTACGCAGCCGGGCCACCGATGCCCTCCCGCCTGACCTGGATCTGGCCGACCAGCTGCTGGTCGTGCACGACTTCCCGCACGGCTTCGACGACCGCGCCGTCAACCAGCTGCGCTACCTCGCGGACGAGGGCCCCTCGGTCGGGGTCAGCCTGCTGATGGTCGCGGACCGGGACGAGGCGCGCGGTTACGGACCGGTTCTCGACCCGCTGTGGCGGTCACTGATGCGGCTGACGCCGGTGCCGGACGACCATCTCGCCGACCCGTGGGTGGGCCACGCCTGGACGTACGAGCCGCCGCTGGCGCCCAGCAACAGCCAGGTCGTGCCGCAGGTGCTGCGCCGTGTCGTGGCCGCGCGGCACTCCTCCGGGGGCTGAGCGGACGGGCCTGAGCGGCGGCCTGGGCCGGAGGGTGGAGCAGGCGGGCTGAGCCAGGGCTGAGCAAGGAGCGCTCAGCAGGTGGCGCTTCTCCGACAACCGGGGCCTGGGCTCCCCCAGATCCCCGGGCTTTACCTTTTCATGGGATTACTTTACTCTCTCTTCAACGGAGGGGAGTATTCCCAGCCACGCGGTGACCCCGTCAGTACGGGCCGGACAGGACGGTCCCGGGGCACCGGCCCGATCCGCTGTGGGCGGCGCGCTCGGGTGGAAGAGACCTCCGGCCCATGCTCGAATGCAAGCCGGAGGAATAGTTCATGGAGATATCCATGACCGTCTGGGCGCTGACCATCGTCGGTCTGTGCGCCCTCATCGCGGTCGACTTCTTCATCGGCGGCCGCAAGCCGCACGATGTCTCGCTCAAGGAAGCAGGCATCTGGACGACCGTCTGGATCGTCCTCGCCGCCATCTTCGGGCTCGGCCTCTTCATGTTCGGGGACGGTCAGACGTCCGGTGAGTTCTTCGCGGGCTTCATCACCGAGAAGTCGCTCAGCGTCGACAACCTCTTCGTCTTCGTGCTGATCATGGCGAAGTTCGCGGTGCCGTCCATCTACCAGCAGCGGGTGCTGATGGTGGGGGTGCTGATCGCGCTGGTGCTGCGCGGCGTGTTCATCGCGGCGGGCGCCGCGATCATCTCGACCTTCTCCTGGGTGTTCTTCATCTTCGGGGCCTTCCTCATCTGGACCGCCTGGAAGCTGATCCAGGAGGCCCGCTCCGGCGAGGAAGAGGAGGAGTTCGAGGAGAACAGGCTGCTCAAGGCGGTCGAGCGGCGCTTCCCCTCGACGGACAAGTACCACGGCACCAAGCTGTTCATCGTCGAGAACGGCAAGCGGCTGATGACGCCGATGCTGATCGTGATGCTCGCGATCGGCACCACCGATGTGCTGTTCGCGCTGGACTCCATCCCCGCGATCTTCGGTCTCACCCAGGACCCGTACATCGTCTTCACCGCGAACGCCTTCGCCCTGATGGGCCTGCGGCAGCTGTACTTCCTGATCGGCGGACTGCTGCAGAAGCTGGTCCACCTGTCCTACGGGCTCTCGGTCATCCTGGGCTTCATCGGCGTCAAGCTGGTGCTGCACGCGCTGCACGAGACCGGGGTGCATGTGCCGGAGATCAGCATTCCGGTCTCGCTGGGCGTCATCTGCGCCGTGCTGATCGTCACGACGATCACCTCGCTGATGGCCTCCCGTAAGCAGTCGCAGGCAGCCGAGGCTGCCGAGAGGGAGAAGGAAGAGCAGGCCCACGCCGACTCCTGATACAGCGGCCGGGAACCCACCCCGCGCCCTCCGGTCTCCGGCCCCGCCCCGCCACTCCTTCCGGTAGGGGGCGGGGCCGGGATCTTCCGGCAGGCTTTCCGCAGCGGCTCCGGGCTATCGGGTGACGGTCACCTTCTGCTCGGCGCGTTCTCCGTTGACGATCACCGAAAGAGTGACCGTGCCGGGACTGCGCCCGGTGAGGGTGCCGCCCGCCGGATCGTACGAGGCCACACAGCGGCCACGCGGCACGGTGCCCTTCACACACAGCCCCGGTGAGCCCGGCCAGTCCGCGCTCACCGGCCAGCCGACCGGGACCCGGCGCGCGGTCGGTCCGCTGCCCTGCTGCACCGTCGCCGACGCCCTGGCCTCGCCGCCCACCGCGAGCCGTTCGGGCGCGTCCAGCAACAGCGCGTCCACATGGGCGCGGGTCTGCGCCGAGATCCAGTCACCGTCGCGCGGGGGCCGTCCCTGGCCGACGCCCAGCAGCGACCAGCCGGTGAAGCCGCCCTTGTCCGGCGGTGCGGCGGGAGCCTTGCCCGAGTTCCCGTTCACCAGATACGGGACGCCGTCCACCCGGGAGGCGTCGAAGGCACCGACATGCCCCGCCACCAGCGCCGCGCCCTTGCCCGAGCGGCTGCGGAAATCGGCCAGCCACCGCTCCAGCAGATCGGCCTCCATCCGGTCGGTGAGCCTGCTGGCCCGCTGAGGCGTCGGATCGCGCGGCGGTACATGCTCGATCACGGCGACCGAGTCGATGTTCCGGTCCCGCGCCGCGTCGTCCAACTGCCGCCGCAGTTCCTGGAACTGTGCGTATCCACCGCCTCGTATCGTCAGCGACGAGGTGTCCAGCGTGATGAAGCGCGTCCCGCGGTGGTCGAAGGTGCGCTGCGCGGGGCCGAACTCCTTGACGAAGTTGGCGATCGAGCCGCCCATCACCTCGTGGTTGCCCGGCACGTAGTACCAGTCGACCGCGTCGCCCAGCTCCTCCTCCAGTATCTTCCGTGCGAACGCCAGATCAGCCGGGGCGCCCTCGTCCACCAGATCCCCGTTGACGAACAGGAAGTCGGGCCGTGCGGCGCGGATCTCGCGCAGGGTCCGGCGTGCCTGCCGTACGGCCTCGCTGTCCGGGTCGCGCGCCACGAACTGGGCGTCCGACATCACCGCGAACCGCCAGTCGCGGCCGGCCGTGTCGGCGGCGGTGGAGATCAGCGGATCGTGCGGGCGCCCGGCGGCCGGAAGGTCGACATCCGGCGGCGTCCGCGCGACCAGTTCGTCCAGTACCACCTCACCCTTGTACTGCGCGGTGGGACGGGTCTCGGCGAGGTAGAAACGGCGCAGCTTCAGCGGATAGGTCACCCCCTCCGGCACCTCGAAGGTGACCCGCTGCCAGCCCTTCCACTCCACCAGCGGTCCGCGCAGTATCTGGTCGGTGCCTGCCGCGTCCTTGAGATGGAGCGAGGGCCAGGCCCCCGAGCCGTCGCCCTTTATCCACATGGTGAAGCTGCGCGGCTGGCCGGAAATCTCCCGTTCGGCGGGCGGGTTGGCGTAGGCGGCGCGGGTGGCCGTCGACTGGGTGAAGTCGTAGCTGAGCTTGAGCCCGCCACCCTCCTGGCCGGCCGGCTCGGCCGCCACCGCGCCGGTGGCGCGGGCACCGCTGAACGACCACTTGGCCGCGTCGTCGAAATCGGCCACCTGCTGTTCCCGCAGCCCGACCGTGACGGCCAGCCGCGTCGTGTGTCCCCGCACCGTGACGGTCACCGTGCCCGAGGCGGAATCCTGCCCGGAACGGGTCCGGACGGTGAACGCACCGGCGGCGCTGTCCTTGTCCGGAACGATGGAGAAAAGCGAACGGTCGTACGACAGCTGCGCGTCGCCCGGCTCGATGGGCGCGCTGTTGCCGTCCGCGTCGTAACCGATCAGCCTGAACGACTCGCTCGCGGCGCCGTCCGCCAGCGCCACCCGGTCCGTGGTGGGCCGGAGGCGGTCGAGCTCGCCGAGGACGCGCAGCTCGGTGGATCCCTTCGCCGCGCCGGCACGTGCGGTGACATCGGTGCTGCCGGTCCGGCGCGCCGTGAAGACGCCCTGCCCGTCGACCCGGCCCACGTCCGGCCGCGTCGTGCGCCACCCCGGCCGCGGCGCGCCGTCGGCGGGGCCGTACGTCTCGTCGTACGGGGCGGCGGTCAGTTTGCGCGTCAGGCCGGGGAAGACGCGGTCGGGGTGGCCGCCCGGCATGTTGTCCGCCGTGGCCGCCTTGCCCGGGTCGACGGCCGTCTTCACCCAGAAGCCGGACAGTCGCCCTGAACCCTCGGGAGCGGTCAGCGCCAGACCGTCGGGTACCTCGCGCTCCTCGCCGTCGGAGGGCGAATTCTCCACCCCGAGCGTGGCGCCGCCCGGCTCGCGGGCCAGCAGGGTGGAGGAGCCGCCGCCGTCCAGGTTGAGGGCGTTGTAGGCGCCCAAGTCCCGCATCATCCGGCCGAGTTCGGTCAGCGTCACCCCGCCCGAGGCGGCCTGCCTGCCGTCCACCGTCAGCACATGCATCGTGCCGCCGTCCTTGGAGAATCCGACCGCTGTGCGGGGCGCCGCCGCGTTGTTCGGCCTGCCCTCCCAGTCCTGCGGCTTCCCGTCCTCGACCAGCACCCCGCGCCCGCCGACCGCCGTACGCGGCACGGACGAGCCGTCGTCGGTACGCACCCGGTACGTCCAGCTGACCGGGTCCCCGGTGTGCAGCTCGGCCAGCTGCTCGGCGCCGTCCCCCCGGCCGATGAGGACACCGACGCCCTCGGGGATGTCACCCTTTCCGGGCTTCTCGGCCACGGAGGCGACCTTGCCGTCCTCGACGGTCACCTCCGTCACGTCCGAGTCCTGGTCGACCGTCAGCGCCCGGTCAGCCGCGCCCCAGTTCGCGTCGTACAGCCCGATGCCGTCCTCGGGGACGTTCGCGGCGTCCCGGCCGCCGAGCGGTGCGGTGTCCTCCGGGAGGGTGACGGTGCCCTCGAAGTACAGGTCCAGGATGCGGCCCGCCGCCTCGGGGCCGACGCCGACCGCTTCGGAGACGCCCGGGGCGGGGGAGTGGGTGGGCTTGCCGTCGCGTACGCCGGGGCCGAGCGGGGCGCCCGTCTCGTGGATGTCGAAGAAGTCGGCGTTGAACGCGGCGACGGTGCGGCGTCCCTTGCCGGGGTCGTGCGCCTTGGCCAGCTCGCTGACCGTCCGGCGCTCGGTGACCTTGCCGGAGGAGAGGTAGTCGGCCGTGGCCCCGGTGCGGCCGCTGCCGAGCTTGAAGGTGAGGGCGTCGGCCCGCAGCCACTTGTCGGATTCGAGCCGGTCGAAGGAGGTGAGTTCGGCGCCGGGGGCGATGGGGCGGGTGGTGCGCGAGAGCTCCATGCCGTCGCCGTCGGCCACGGCTTCCGGCTCCGGTCGCGGCTCGTCAACGGCTGAGGCTGTTGTTGTCGGTCGGGCGGTGGATTCGTCGGCCGTCGCCAAGGCCGTGCCGGCCGGCAGCAGACCTGCCAGCAGCGCGGAGACGGCTGCTGGGAGCAGCGACCTGGCGAGTCTTGCGCGAGCGTGGACCTGTCTCACAACGTCCCCCACAAAGACCAGTGTTCTCGGCACTTTTTGCGCACAGTGCCGCACAGGGTCCCAAGGGGGACCTGTCCACACCAGAGGGACGGAAGGAAGTCGCAGGAAACGCTGCGTTTCTTCCACCGGTTGGCCGCAGGGGGCTCCACCAACCGTTAGCCCGCGATGAGCTTCCCCTTCTTCACCTTCACCGGTACCGAGGGCAGCGCCTTGGCGGCGGGGCCCTTTGCCACCTTGCCGGTGTCCACCTGGAAACGGCTTCCGTGCCGCGGGCACACCGCGACGTCACCGTCGATCTCGCCGAGCAGGGCTCCCTGGTGGGTGCACACGGCGCTGAACGCCTTGAAATCACCCTTCTCGGGCTGTGACACCACCATCTTCTGCTCGGCGAACAGCTTGGCGCCGCCCACCGGCACGGCTTCCGCGTCGCCCAGCTCGACAGGCTTGTCGGACGCCGGTGCCGCCGACTCCTCGTCGGATCCGCCGCCTCCGCCGCCTCCGCCGCACGCCGCGGCCGTCAGTCCCAGTGCGGCCAACGCGGCGCCGCACAGCACAGTGCGGCGCGTGGTCGGCGTTTCCTCGCTCGTCGTCACGCGCCGCACTCTAGTCCGCGGCACCGTTCGGCGCACCAGGCGTGCGCACTCGATCAGCTCTTGCGGGCTGCCGACTTCTTGGCGGCGGCACCCTTTGCGGCGGCGGTGGCCTTCTTGGCCGGGGCCTTCTTCGCGGCGGCGCGCTTCGCGGGGGCCTTCTTCGCAACGGGCTTCACCGGGTCCGCGTCGCTGACCCGGTCGCCCAGCACGTCGCGCAGGAACTTACCGGTGTGGCTGGTCGGCACCGCAGCCACCTGCTCCGGAGTGCCCTCGGCGATCACCAGCCCACCGCCGTTACCGCCCTCCGGACCGAGGTCCACGACCCAGTCGGCGGTCTTGATGACGTCGAGGTTGTGCTCGATGACCATCACCGAGTTGCCCTTTTCGACCAGGCCGTCCAGGACGCCGATCAGTTTCCTGATGTCCTCGAAGTGCAGGCCGGTCGTTGGTTCGTCCAGCACGTAGACGGTGCGTCCCGTCGACCGCTTCTGGAGCTCACTGGCGAGCTTCACCCGCTGCGCCTCGCCACCCGAAAGAGTCGGCGCGGACTGGCCGAGCCGCACATATCCCAGGCCGACATCGTTGAGCGTCCTGAGGTGACGGGCGATGGCGGGCACCGCCTCGAAGAAGTCCAGGGCCTGCTCTATCGGCATGTCCAGGACCTCGGCGATGTTCTTGCCCTTGTAGTGCACCTCCAGGGTCTCCCGGTTGTAGCGCGCACCGTGGCAGACCTCGCAGGGGACGTACACGTCCGGCAGGAAGTTCATCTCGATCTTGATGGTGCCGTCGCCCGCGCAGTTCTCGCAGCGGCCGCCCTTGACGTTGAAGGAGAAGCGGCCCTGCTGGTAGCCGCGGACCTTCGCCTCCGTCGTCTCGGCGAACAGCTTGCGCACATGGTCGAAGACGCCGGTGTACGTGGCCGGATTCGAGCGCGGCGTACGGCCGATCGGCGACTGGTCGACGTGCACCACCTTGTCGACCAGATCGTCACCCTCGACGCGGGTGTGCCTGCCGGGCACCGTCTTGGCACCCTGCAGCTCGCGCGCCAGGTGCGTGTAGAGGATGTCGTTGACCAGCGTCGACTTGCCGGACCCGGACACGCCCGTGACGGCGGTCAGGACGCCCAGCGGGAAGGAGACGTCGATGTTGCGGAGGTTGTTCTCACGCGCGCCGCGTACGGTCAACTGCCGTTCCGGGTCGATGGGGCGGCGCACCGGTGGGGTGGGGATCTCGCGCTTGCCGGACAGATACTCGCCGGTGACGGAGTCCTCGTTGGCCAGCAGTTGCTTCAACGGTCCGCTGTGGACGACCTTGCCGCCGTGCTCGCCGGCGCCGGGGCCGATGTCCACCACCCAGTCGGACGCCTTGATGGTGTCCTCGTCGTGTTCGACGACGATGAGCGTGTTGCCCAGGTCGCGCAGCCGCACCAGGGTCTCGATCAGCCGGTGGTTGTCGCGCTGGTGCAGCCCGATGGAGGGCTCGTCCAGTACGTACAACACGCCGACCAGCCCGGAGCCGATCTGGGTGGCCAGCCGGATGCGCTGGGCCTCGCCGCCGGAGAGGGTGCCTGCGGCGCGGTTGAGCGTCAGATAGTCCAGGCCGACGTCGACCAGGAAGCGCAGCCGTTCGTTGACCTCCTTGAGGACCCGCTCGGCGATCTGCCGGTCGCGTCCGGACAGCTTCATCTCGCGCAGGAAGTCGGCGCACTCGTTGATCGACATCGCGGAGACCTCCGCGATGGACCTGCCCTGCACGGTCACGGCCAACACCAGCGGCTTGAGCCGGGTGCCCTCACAGGCCGGGCAATGCACCTCGCGCATATAGCCCTCGAAGCGCTCCCGGCTGCTGTCGGTCTCCGCCTCCGAGTGCCGCCGCTTGACGAACGGGACGACGCCCTCGAACGCGGTGGTGTACGCGCGCTCCCGGCCGTACCGGTTGCGGTAGCGGACCTCCACCTGTGTCTTGTGGCCGTACAGCAGTGCCTTCTTGGCGCGCGCGGGCAGCCCCGCCCACGGGATGTCCGTACGGAAGCCGAGCGCGTCGGCCAGCGCGCCGATGAGGCGGCCGAAGTACTCCTTGGTGTGCCCGTGCGACCAGGGGTGCAGTGCGCCCTCGTCCAGCGACCTGTCCTCGTCGGGGACGATCAGCTCCGGGTCGACCTCCATCCGGGTGCCGATGCCGGTGCACACCTGGCAGGCACCGAAGGGCGAGTTGAAGGAGAAGGAGCGCGGCTCCAGCTCCTCGAACGAGAGGTCGTCCTGGGGGCAGTACAGGTGCTCGGAGTACATCCGCTCACGCTGCGGGTCGTCCGGCTCCAGGTCGACGAAGTCGAGGATGACCATGCCGCCGGAGAGGCCGAGCGCGGTTTCCACCGAGTCGGTGAGCCGCCGCTTGGCGCTGCTCTTGACGGTCAGGCGGTCGACGACCACCTCGATCGTGTGTTTCTCCTGCTTCTTCAGCTGCGGCGGCTCGGACAGCTGGATGGTCGCTCCGTCGACCCGGGCGCGGCTGTAGCCCTTGGTCTGGAGCTCGTTGAAGAGGTCGACGAACTCGCCCTTGCGCTGGCGCACCAGCGGGGAGAGCACCTGGAAGCGGCTGCCCTCCTCCAGGTCGAGCACCTTGTCCACGATGGCCTGCGGCGACTGGCGGGCGATCGGCCGGCCGCAGACCGGGCAGTGCGGCTTGCCGATGCGGGCGTAGAGCAGCCGCAGATAGTCGTAGACCTCGGTGATGGTGCCCACCGTCGAGCGCGGGTTGCGCGAGGTCGACTTCTGGTCGATGGAGACCGCGGGGGAGAGGCCCTCGATGAAGTCGACGTCGGGCTTGTCCATCTGCCCGAGGAACTGCCGTGCGTAGGCGGACAGCGACTCCACGTAGCGTCGCTGGCCCTCGGCGAAAATCGTGTCGAAGGCGAGCGAGGACTTCCCGGAGCCCGAGAGCCCCGTGAACACGATGAGCGAGTCACGGGGGAGGTCTATCGAGACGTTCTGCAGGTTGTGCTCGCGAGCGCCACGGACGAGAAGACGATCGGCCACGCCTGTTGGCACCTTTCGTGTGGGAATCGGGGCCCGCGACGGCGCGGGAACCCCGACCAAGAGTAGGACGGCGCCGCCCGGAGTGTCGTTCGCTTCCGGTTCGGGAGCCGGACCTGACTCTATAGCACGTGCTTTCGAATTCTGGCGGGCCTTGCCATCTTCCCCACGAACGAGGGACCCCAGTAGCTTTGGATCATGACCACGCCTGCGCACGACGCCGAACTCGTACGGACCGCGACCGGTCACCTCCTCAGCCACACCGTCAAGCTGGAGGCCCCCGAGGTGGCCGAGCCCTCGCATCTGCCGGGCTGGACCCGCGCCCACGTGCTCACCCACCTCGCGCGCAACGCCGAAGCCCTCGTCAACGTGCTGGCGGGCAAGCCGATGTACGCCGGCGCGGAAGCCCGCGAGGCGGACATCGAGCGTGGCGCCGGCCGCTCCCTCGACGAGCTCGTCGACGATGTCCGGGCCAGCTCCTCCCGACTGGAGAGCGCCTTCGCGGCACTCGGGGACGAGGACTGGAACCGCACCGTCACCCTCCGCAACGGTGTGACCGATCTCGCCTCCTCCATCCCGTTCCGCCGCTGGATCGAGGTCGAGCTGCACCACGTGGACCTCGGCATCGGATACACGCTGGAGGACCTGCCGGGCACCTTCGTGGACCGGGAGCTGGCCAACATGGCCCGCCGCTTCTCGGAGCACCCCGACATCCCGGTCGCCGTCGAGCTGCGCGCCGAGGACGGCAGGACGTGGCGCACCGGCGCGGCCGAAGCCGGCACGGAGGGCCCCCTCGTGGTGGCCGGCAGCCCCGTCGCACTGGTCGGCTGGCTCACCGGACGTACGAACGGCAGCGGCCTGTCGGCACGGGGACCGTTGCCGCCGCTGCCGGCGCTGTAGGTGCGCGCCCCAAAGGGGCGCGGGGAACTGCGCGACCAGCCACAACACACGCGCGGCCTGCAACGGGCAGGAAGGGGCAGCCCCGTCCCAGCAGGGGCTGGGTAGCTACGCCCCCATGCCGAGCAAGCAAAATGAGGCCGACGCGGCATAGGCTGGCGGCATGCCATACAGCGGAACGGTACAGGTCGGCGGCCCCGCGGATGTGCATGAGCTGCGAGATCTGATGATCTCCAAGGTCGCCGTCGGCCCCATGGACAACAACGCGTATCTGCTGCGCTGCCGGGCCACCGGCGAGCAACTGCTGGTCGACGCCGCGAACGACGCGCAGACCCTGCTCGGCCTCATCGGTGACGACGGCATCGCCTCCGTCGTCACCACGCACCGGCACGGCGACCACTGGCAGGCACTCGCCGAGGTGGTGGGGGCCACCGGTGCGCGCACCTACGCCGGACGGCACGACGCCGAGGGCATCCCCGTCCCCACCGATGTGCTGCTGGACGACGGTGACACGCTGCGCGTCGGCGAGGTCGAGCTGACAGCCCGCCATCTGACCGGGCACACCCCCGGCTCGATCGCCCTGGTCTACGACGACCCGAGCGGCCACCCGCACCTGTTCACCGGTGACTGCCTCTTCCCGGGCGGAGTGGGCAACACCTTCGGCAGCGCGGAGAACTTCGCCCGCCTCATCGACGACGTCGAGAACAAACTTTTCGGCCAACTCCCCGACGAAACCTGGGTCTACCCCGGCCACGGCGCCGATACGACGCTGGGCGCGGAGCGCCCGCACCTGGGGGAGTGGCGCGAACGCGGCTGGTAGTCGGCGGAGCGGTACCGGGAGGGCGTGGACACGGGTGCCACGCGCCTTCCCGTGGCGGCCGCACGCTGATCGTTGTCGGTGCGCGACAGTAGGGTGGGCCACATGGCAGACCCCTCCACCTACCGTCCCAAACCGGGAGAGATCCCCGACTCGCCCGGGGTCTACCGCTTCCGTGACGAGCACCGCAGGGTGATCTACGTCGGCAAGGCGAAGAGCCTCCGCCAGCGGCTCAACAACTACTTCCAGGACCTCGCCGGGCTGCATCCGCGCACCCGCACGATGGTGACGACGGCCGCCTCCGTCGAGTGGACCGTCGTGACCACGGAGGTGGAGGCGCTCCAGCTCGAGTACACCTGGATCCAGGAGTTCGACCCGCGGTTCAACGTCAAATACCGCGACGACAAGAGCTACCCGTCCCTCGCGGTGACGATGAACGAGGAGTTCCCCCGCGTCCAGGTGATGCGCGGCCCGAAGAAGAAGGGCGTGCGCTACTTCGGTCCGTACGGGCAGGCGTGGGCCATCCGCGAGACGGTCGATCTGCTGCTGCGCGTCTTCCCCGTGCGCACCTGCTCGGCGGGGGTCTTCAAGCGCTCCGCGCAGATCGGCCGCCCCTGTCTGCTCGGCTACATCGGCAAGTGCTCGGCGCCCTGTGTCGGCCGGGTCACCCCCGAGGAACACCGCGAACTCGCCGAGGAATTCTGCGACTTCATGGCCGGGCACACGGGTTCGTACCTGCGCCGCCTGGAGCGCGAGATGCAGGAGGCGGCCGAGGAGCTGGAGTACGAACGCGCCGCCCGGCTGCGGGACGACATCGACGCGCTCAAGCGGGCGATGGAGAAGAACGCGGTGGTGCTCACCGACGCCACCGACGCGGATCTGATCGCGGTGGCCGAGGACGAGCTGGAGGCGGCCGTCCAGATCTTCCACGTACGGGGAGGGCGGGTACGCGGCCAGCGCGGCTGGGTCACCGACAAGGTCGAGGAGATCGGCACCGCCGAGCTGGTCGAGCACGCCCTCCAGCAGCTCTACGGCGCCGAACAGGGCGACGCGTCCGTCGGCGGCGGCAGCGGGGGCGTGCCCAAGGAGGTGCTGGTCCCGGCGCTGCCCGAACCGGTGGAGCCGATAACCCAGTGGCTGACCGAACGCCGGGGCGCCCAGGTGAGCCTGCGCATCCCGCAGCGCGGCGACAAACGTGCCCTGATGGAGACGGTCAACCGCAACGCCGAGCACGCCCTGGTGCTGCACAAGACCAAGCGTGCCTCCGATCTGACCACCCGCTCCCGCGCCCTGGAGGAGATCGCCGAGGCGCTCGACCTGGACTCGGCGCCGCTGCGGATCGAGTGCTTCGACATCTCGCACCTCCAGGGCGACGACGTGGTGGCCTCCATGGTCGTCTTCGAGGACGGCCTGGCCCGCAAGAGCGAGTACCGCCGCTTCCAGATCAAATCCTTCGCGGGGCAGGACGACGTCCGGTCCATGCACGAGGTCATCAGCCGCCGCTTCCGCCGCTATCTGGTGGAGAAGCAGAAGACCGGCGAGTGGCCGGAGGAGGAGCTGGGCGGCGAGCTGGAGTCCGGCCCTGAGGGCGGGACCTCCCAGCCGCGCCCCGCCACCGGGACCGCGCCCCAGCAGCCGGCGCAGGGCGCCACCCGGGACGAGGAGGGCCGTCCCAAGAAGTTCGCCTACCCCCCGCAGCTGGTGGTCGTCGACGGCGGCCAGCCGCAGGTGGCGGCGGCGCAGGCAGCGCTGGACGAGCTCGGCGTCGACGACGTGGCCGTCTGCGGGCTGGCCAAGCGGCTGGAGGAGGTGTGGCTGCCCGGCGAGAGCGATCCGGTGGTGCTGCCGCGCAGCAGCGAGGGCCTCTACCTGCTCCAGCGCGTCCGTGACGAGGCCCACCGCTTCGCGATCCGCTATCAGCGGGGCAAGCGCGGCAAGCGGCTCCGCAGCAGCCCGCTGGATGCCGTGCCGGGTCTGGGGGAGACTCGTAAGAAAGCCCTGCTCAAGCACTTCGGCTCGGTCAAGAAGCTGCGTGCGGCCTCCGTCGAGGAGATCTCCCAGGTCCCGGGCGTGGGTCGGAAGACCGCCGAGACGGTCGCCGCGGCCCTCTCCCAGGCGGCGGCCCCGGGCCCCGCGGTGAACACGGCAACCGGTGAGATCGTTGAAGAAGAGTGAACAAGAACGAGTAAGAGTGAACCGGTGGCACGAAGATCGACATGTCGGGGGATGACAGCATGAGCGCGGAACGCGAGCAGCGCGGAGACGGAGCCGAAGTGAGTACGCCCCAACCGGCGCAGCCGGAGGAGGCGGCGGGCGCGACCATTCCGGAGCTGGTGATCATCTCCGGGATGTCGGGCGCCGGCCGCAGCACCGCCGCCAAGTGTCTGGAGGATCTGGGCTGGTTCGTCGTCGACAACCTCCCGCCCGAGCTGATCCCGACGATGGTCGAGCTCGGCGCCAGGTCGCAGGGGAACGTGGCCCGAATCGCCGTCGTGGTCGACGTACGCGGTCGTAACTTCTTCGACAACCTCAAGGGCTCGCTCGCCGACCTCGCGGCCTTCAACGTCGCCCGGCGGATCGTCTTCCTGGAGGCGTCCGACGAGGCGCTGGTGCGCCGCTTCGAGTCCGTGCGCCGCCCCCACCCGCTGCAGGGCGACGGGCGCATCGTGGACGGCATCGCCGCCGAACGCGATCTGCTGCGCGAGCTGCGCGGCGACGCCGATCTGGTGATCGACACCTCCAGCCTCAACGTGCACGAGCTGCGCGCCAAGCTGGACGCCCAGTTCGCCGGTGAGGAAGAGCCCGAACTGCGCGCCACCGTCATGTCGTTCGGCTACAAGTACGGGCTGCCCGTGGACGCCGATCTGGTGGTCGACTGCCGCTTCCTGCCCAACCCGCACTGGGTCCCCGAGTTGCGCCCCTACACGGGCACCAGCGAGGAGGTCTCCAACTACGTCTTCAACCAGCCCGGTGCCAAGGAGTTCCTGGACCGCTACACCGAGTTGCTCCAGCTGATCGCCGCCGGCTACCGCAGGGAGGGCAAGCGGTACGTCACCGTCGCCGTCGGCTGCACCGGCGGCAAGCACCGCAGCGTCGCCATGTCCGAGAAGCTGGCCCGCAGGCTCTCCGACGGCGGTGTGGAGACGGTGATCGTCCACCGCGACATGGGACGTGAGTGACGCCCATGGCCCCTAGCAGCCTGCGGCATCTGGTCGGACGGCGCGCGACACTGCGCGGCCTCACCTCCAAGCAGCCCAAGGTGGTGGCGCTCGGCGGCGGCATGGGCCTGTCGGCGTCGCTGACGGCGCTGCGCCGTATCACCGGAGACCTCACAGCGGTGGTCACCGTCGCCGACGACGGCGGCTCCAGCGGCCGGCTCCGCGACGAACTGGGCGTGCTGCCCCCCGGCGACCTGCGCAAAGCGCTCGCGGCGCTGTGCGGGGACGATGAATGGGGCCGCACCTGGGCCCAGGTCATCCAGCACCGCTTCGAAAGCAGAGGCGAGCTGCACGAACACGCGGTCGGCAATCTGCTGATCGTCGCCCTGTGGGAACAGTTGGGCGATCACGTCCAGGCACTCGATCTGGTCGGCAAGCTGCTGGGGGCGCACGGCCGGGTGCTGCCCATGTCCGCCGTGCCACTGGAGCTGCGCGCCAGCGTGCGCGGTCACGACCCCGCGCGCCCCGACGAGCTGTCCACCGTCCGGGGCCAGGCCACCGTCGCGCTCACCCGCGGTGAGGTGCAGGAAGTGCATCTGGTCCCCAACGACCCACCAGCGGTCCCCGAGGCCGTACGCGCCGTGCTGGACGCCGACTGGGTGGTGCTCGGCCCCGGCTCCTGGTTCTCCTCCGTCATCCCGCATCTGCTGGTGCCGGAGCTGCTGGAGGCACTGACCGGGACCAAGGCCCGGAAGGTCCTCTCTCTCAACCTTGCTCCCCAGCCGGGGGAAACGGACGGTTTTTCCCCGCAGCGTCATTTGGAGGTTTTGGCCCGACACGCACCTAAACTCGCCTTCGACGTGGTGCTGGCCGACCAGGATGCCGTGCCCGACCAGGACTCCCTGAGCGAGGCCGCCGACCAGCTCGGCGGGAAGGTCGAGCTGGCGCCGGTAGCGGCAGCTGGGGGCACCTCCCGGACCGAGTCCGGGGAAGGAGTCGCCCGGCACGACCCGGAGCTGCTGGCCGCCGCGTACGACCGTATTTTTCGGATGCATGGAAGGATCGGCCCATGGCGATGACGCCTGCGGTGAAGGACGAGATCTCCCGGCTCCCCGTCACCCGGACCTGCTGCCGGAAGTCAGAGGTCTCGTCGATCCTGCGCTTCGCGGGTGGGCTGCACCTGGTGAGCGGCCGGATCGTGATCGAGGCGGAGCTGGACACGGGCATTGCGGCGCGCCGGCTCCGCAAGGACATCCTGGAGATCTTCGGACACTCCTCCGACCTGGTGGTGATGGCCCCCAGCGGACTGCGCCGCAACAGCCGGTACGTCGTACGGGTGGTTGCGGGCGGTGACCAGCTCGCCCGGCAGACCGGCCTCGTCGACGGCCGCGGCCGCCCCATCAGAGGGCTGCCCCCGCAGGTGGTCTCGGGGGCCACCTGTGACGCGGAGGCGGCCTGGCGCGGCGCGTTCCTGGCGCACGGCTCGCTGACCGAGCCGGGGCGCAGCTCGTCGCTGGAGGTCACCTGCCCAGGGCCCGAGGCGGCGCTGGCCCTGGTCGGCGCGGCCCGCAGACTCCAGATCGCCGCCAAGGCCCGCGAGGTACGCGGCGTGGACCGCGTCGTCGTCCGGGACGGTGACGCCATCGGCGCGCTGTTGACCCGCCTCGGCGCCCATGAGTCGGTGCTGGCGTGGGAGGAGCGGCGGATGCGCCGGGAGGTGCGGGCCACCGCCAACCGGCTCGCCAACTTCGACGACGCCAATCTGCGCCGCTCGGCCCGCGCCGCCGTCGCCGCCGGTGCCCGGGTGCAGCGCGCGCTGGAGATCCTCGGCGACGAGGTGCCCGAGCATCTTGCCGCGGCCGGGCGGCTGCGGATGGAGCACAAGCAGGCTTCGCTGGAGGAGCTGGGTGCGCTCGCCGATCCGCCGCTGACCAAGGACGCGGTGGCGGGCCGGATCCGGCGGCTGCTGGCCATGGCGGACAAGCGCGCACAGGACCTCGGGATCCCCGGAACCGAGTCGAATCTGACCGAGGAAATGGTCGGCTGATCCGACCGGGCTGCGGTTGGCCCAGGGCCCGGCGCAATGGCCAGTTGAGCCGCCCCGTGCTCGCCTGAGCCGTCCGGATTTGCCCGCCCGGCCGATGTGAGCCCCGCCGCAATGGAGAGGTAGGGTCGGAGTCGGTCGGGGACATCCCAAACAGCCCTCGCCGGTGTCCGTACCGGCGTACCTAGCGAGGAGATCGGTTCGTGACGATCCGCGTAGGCATCAACGGCTTTGGCCGTATCGGTCGTAACTACTTCCGCGCGCTGCTGAACCAGGGTGCGGACATCGAGATCGTCGGTGTCAACGACCTGACCGACAACGCCACCCTGGTGCACCTGCTCAAGTACGACACCGTGCTGGGCCGCCTCCAGCAGGAGGTCAGCCACACCGAGGACACCATCACGGTCGGCAAGCAGACCTTCAAGACGATGGCGGAGAAGGACCCGGCCAAGCTCCCCTGGGGCGAGCTGGGTGCCGACATCGTGGTCGAGTCCACCGGCATCTTCACCAAGCGCGACGACGCTGCCAAGCACCTGGCGGCGGGCGCCAAGAAGGTCCTCATCTCGGCTCCGGCCAAGCAGGAGGACATCACGGTGGTGATGGGCGTCAACGCGGACAAGTACGACGCCGCCAACCACCACGTGATCTCCAACGCCTCCTGCACCACCAACTGTGTGGCGCCGATGGCGAAGATCATGGACGAGAACTTCGGCATCGAGCGCGGTCTGATGACCACGGTGCACGCCTACACCAACGACCAGCGCATCCTGGACTTCCCGCACAAGGATCTGCGCCGCGCCCGGGCCGCCGCCGAGAACATCATCCCGACCACCACCGGTGCCGCCAAGGCCACCGCGCTGGTCCTGCCGCAGCTCAAGGGCCGGCTGGACGGAATCGCCATGCGCGTCCCGGTCCCCACCGGCTCCGTCACCGACCTGGTGCTCGATCTCAAGCGCGAGACCACCAAGGACGAGGTCAACGCCGCCTTCAAGAAGGCCGCCGAGGGTCAGCTCCAGGGCATCGTCGAGTACACCGAGGACCAGATCGTCTCCTCGGACATCGTCAACCAGCCGCCGTCCTGCACCTTCGACGCCTCCCTCACCATGGTCGACGGCAACCAGGCCAAGATCATTGGTTGGTACGACAACGAGTGGGGCTACTCCAACCGGCTGGTCGACCTCACCACCTACGTCGGCTCCCAGCTCTGAACCCGGGCGGACCGAGGTGAACGACAGGGCTCGTGCGCCGCGCACGAGCCCTGTCCCATGCTGCGTTTTCTGCGTATTCCCCGGGTTGCTGCCCCGGGACCGAACCAGGAGCCATCCATGAAGACGATCGACGAACTCGTCGGCGAGGGCGTGTCCGGCAAACGGGTCTTCGTCCGTGCCGACCTCAACGTCCCGCTTGACGGCGGCACCATCAGCGACGACGGCCGGATCAGGGCCGCCGTCCCCACGATCCGCAAGCTCGCCGAGAGCGGCGCACGCGTGGTCGTGGCCTCCCATCTGGGCCGCCCCAAGGGCGCCCCGGACCCGCAGTTCTCGCTCGCGCCCGTCGCGCAGCGGCTCGGCGAACTCCTCGGCACCAAGGTCGCGTTCGCGGCCGACACCGTGGGGGACAGCGCGAAGGCCACCGTCGGCGAGACCGCCGACGGCGGGGTCACGCTGCTGGAGAACCTCCGCTTCAACGCCGGTGAGACGAGCAAGGACGACGCCGAGCGGGGCGCTTTCGCCGACGAGCTGGCCGCACTCGCCGACGCGTACGTGAGCGACGGCTTCGGCGCCGTGCACCGCAAGCACGCTTCGGTGTACGACCTCCCGGCGCGCCTTCCGCACGCCGCCGGCGATCTGATCGCCACCGAGGTCGGCGTGCTGAAGAAGCTCACCGAGGACGTCAAGCGGCCCTACGCCGTGGTCCTGGGCGGCGCCAAGGTCTCGGACAAGCTCGGCGTCATCGACCATCTGCTGGGCAAGGCCGACCGGCTGCTGATCGGCGGCGGTATGGCGTACACCTTCCTCAAGGCCAAGGGGTACGAGGTCGGCAATTCGCTGCTCCAGGAGGACCAGATCCCCGCGGTCAAGGGCTATCTGGAGCGCGCCGAGGAGCTGGGTGTGGAGTTCGTGCTGCCGGTCGACGTGCTGGCGGCCCCCGGCTTCCCCGATCTGAAGACCAAGGAACCGGCCAACCCGACGGTCGTGGCAGCGGATGCCATCCCCGCCGAGCTGGAGGGCCTGGACATCGGCCCGGAGAGCCGTAAGCTCTACGCCGCGAAGCTCGCCGATGCGGCCACCGTCTTCTGGAACGGTCCGATGGGCGTCTTCGAGCACCCGGACTTCGCCGAGGGCACCAAGGCCGTCGCACAGGGTCTGCTCGACTCTCCCGCCTTCACGGTCGTCGGCGGCGGCGACAGCGCTGCCGCGGTCCGTCAGCTGGGCTTCGACGAGAACGCGTTCGGACACATCTCGACCGGCGGCGGCGCCAGCCTCGAGTATCTCGAGGGCAAGACGCTTCCCGGCCTGGCCGCACTGGAGGATTGACGCGTGAGCGTCGCACGCGCGGCTGCCGGGCCGCGGACAACTACGAAACTCGCACTGCGCCGCGCGGGCGGAGAAGCGAACAAGGAAGGAGGGGCATGGCTACCCGTACCCCGCTGATGGCGGGCAACTGGAAGATGAACCTCAACCACCTCGAGGCCATCGCCCACGTCCAGAAGCTCGCCTTCGCGCTCACGGACAAGGACTACGAAGCCGTGGAGGTCGCGGTCCTGCCGCCCTTCACCGACCTGCGCTCGGTCCAGACGCTGGTCGACGGCGACAAGCTGCGGATCAAGTACGGCGCGCAGGACCTCTCGGCGCACGACTCCGGTGCCTACACCGGCGAGATCTCCGCTCCGATGCTGGCAAAGCTCAACTGCACCTTCGTCGCCATCGGCCACTCCGAGCGCCGTCAGTACCACGGTGAGGACGAGCCGGTCGTCAACGCCAAGGTGAAGGCCGCGATCAAGCACGGCCTGACGCCGATCGTCTGCGTCGGTGAGGAGCTGGCGGTCCGCGAGGCTGGCAACCACGTCAGCCACACCCTCGCCCAGGTCGACGGCGGTCTCAAGGACGTACCCGCCGAAGCCGTGGTCGAGCTGGTCATCGCCTACGAGCCGGTCTGGGCCATCGGCACCGGCAAGGTCTGCGGCGAGGAGGAGGCCCAGGAGGTCTGCGGCGCGATCCGCGGCCGGCTGGCCGAGCTGTACGACGAGGAGACCGCGCAGCAGGTCCGCATCCAGTACGGCGGCTCCGTCAAGGCGGGCAACGTCGCCAAGATCATGGCGCAGCCGGACATCGACGGCGCGCTGATCGGCGGTGCCTCGCTGGACGCGGAGGAGTTCGTCAAGATCGTCCGCTTCCGCGACCAGTGAGCCGGCCGTCGGTGATCGCCGCCGTGTGACGCGGGGCCGCAGCCCGTCGTAGTCTTGCGGGGGCCGGGCTCGTGCTCCGGCCCCCGTAAGCGTTCGTAACGTTAAGTGTCCAGCCACGATCCGAGAGAGTTGGTCCAGCCGTGGTCATGGGGTTCTCAATCGCCCTCATCGTCTTCAGTGCCCTGCTTTTGCTGCTGGTGCTGATGCACAAGGGCAAGGGCGGCGGCCTCTCCGACATGTTCGGCGGCGGTATGCAGTCCTCCGTCGGCGGCTCGTCGGTCGCCGAGCGCAACCTCGACCGGATCACGGTCGTCGTCGGGCTGGCATGGTTCGCCATCATCGTCGTGCTCGGCCTGCTGATGAAGTTCGAGAACTGAGCGCCGCGTCGTACGGATCCGATCCGGGCGGCATACGGGTCCGATCCGGCAAGCGGGACACGGCATTTGCCAGTTGCAGCCTGCACAACGGCTGACAGGGCGTTGCACCCCCTGCCTATCATGAGGGTTCGCGTCCGGTACCGACGCAGTAACTCCGGTCACCGGGCGTGCGTTGGGCCCTACGTACACTAGGGCGCCCGCAGCGGAGCGCGCAGTGCCGACGCTCCGTGGCACCGTGAGGCAGGGAGTTACGACCGTGGCAAGTGGCAACGCGATCCGGGGCAGCCGGGTCGGAGCGGGGCCGATGGGGGAGGCCGAGCGAGGCGAGTCCGCGCCCCGCCTCCGCATCTCCTTCTGGTGCTCCAACGGGCATGAGACCCAGCCGAGCTTCGCCAGCGACGCGCAGATCCCGGAGACCTGGGACTGTCCGCGCTGTGGCTTCCCAGCAGGGAAGGACCGGGACAACCCACCGGACCCCCCGCGCACCGAGCCGTACAAGACCCACCTCGCCTATGTGCGGGAGCGGCGCAGCGATGCCGACGGCGAAGCCATCCTCGCCGAGGCGCTCGCCAAGCTCCGGGGCGAGATCTGAGGCGGTCCGGGCCCATCCCCCGGCGCCGTCATGGGCCGTACAACACTCGTGACACCGAACGATGGACGGCTCGGCCATGCACCGAGGGGCGGTGCGCGGCCGAGCCGTCCATCGTCTAGGTTGGAGACGGCGGGGTTCGTTACGAGAGGAATGGGCTGGTTTCGCTGATGAACGCTGAAGGCCGCACCCGACTCGACCAGCTGCCCGAGTGGCAGGCGCTGTCCAAGCACCGCGACGAGTTCGGCCTCACGCACCTGCGGCGGCTGTTCGAGGACGATCCGGAGCGCGCCGAGCGCTACACCGTGCGGGTCGGCGACCTCCACATCGACTACTCCAAGAACCTGGTCACCGACGAGACGCTGCGCCTGCTGCGGCAGCTCGCCGAGGCGGCGGGAGTGGCCCGGCTGCGGGACGCGATGTTCGACGGCGAGAAGATCAACGTCACCGAGGACCGCGCCGTTCTGCACACAGCGCTGCGCACTCCCGAGTCGGCGACCGTCCGGGTGGACGGCGAGAACGTGATGCGCAAGGTGCACCAAGTCCTCATCCGGATGGGCACCTTCGCGAGCAAGGTTCGCGAGGGCCACTGGCGCGGCCACACCGGCGAGCGCATCAAGAACGTCGTCAACATCGGCATCGGCGGCTCCGACCTCGGCCCGAAGATGGCCTATGAGGCGCTGCGCCCGTACACCCGGCGGGACATCACCTTCCGTTTCGTCTCCAACGTGGACGGCGCGGACCTGCACGAGGCGGTCCGGGATCTGGATCCGGCCGAGACCCTCTTCGTCGTCGCCTCCAAGACCTTCACCACCATCGAGACCATCACCAACGCCAAAGCCGCCCGCGCCTGGCTGCTGGCCGGGCTCGAGGGTGGGGGCACCTCCCGGCCGGAGGCTGGGGGAGAAGCGGCCGTGGCCAAGCACTTCGTGGCCGTCTCCACCAATGCGGAGAAGGTTGCCGAGTTCGGCATCAACACAGACAACATGTTCGAGTTCTGGGACTGGGTCGGCGGTCGCTACTCGTACGACTCGGCCATCGGTCTCTCCCTGATGGTGGCCATCGGACCCGAGTGCTTCGGCGATATGCTTGCCGGCTTCCACCTCATGGACGAGCACTTCCGCACGGCGCCTTTCGAGTCCAACGCACCATTGCTGCTGGGCCTGTTGGGCCTGTGGTACGGCAACTTCCACGACGCCCAGTCGCACGCCGTACTGCCCTACAGCCACTATCTGTCCCAGTTCACCGCCTACCTCCAGCAGTTGGACATGGAGTCCAACGGCAAGTCGACCACCCGCGAGGGAGGCCCCGTCAACTGGCAGACGGGACCCGTCGTCTGGGGCACACCTGGCACCAACGGCCAGCACGCCTACTACCAGCTGCTGCACCAGGGCACCAAAATGATCCCCGCCGACCTGCTCGGCTTCGTCGACCCCATCGCCGAGCTCGGTGACCTGCGCGACCAGCACGACCTGCTGATGGCGAACCTGTTCGCCCAGGGCCAGGCCCTCGCCTTCGGCAAGACGGCGGAGGAAGTGCGCGCCGAAGGCGTCCCCGAGGCACAGGTGCCGCACCGCACATTCCCGGGCAACCGGCCCACGACCACCATCCTGGCCTCCGCGCTGACCCCCTCGGTGCTCGGCCAGCTCGTCGCCCTGTACGAGCACAAGGTCTTCGTCCAAGGCGCCATCTGGAACATCGACTCCTTCGACCAGTGGGGCGTGGAACTCGGCAAGGTCCTCGCCAAGCGCCTCGAACCCGCCCTCACCGAGGGCGCGAAGGTGCCGGGCCTCGACGCCTCCACCTCAGCCCTGGTCGACCGCTACCGCTCGCTGCGGGGCCGTACGGCCTGAGGGCGCGGGTGCACTTACGGGCGGGCGGCCTACGACCGGGCCGCCCGCTACCTCGAACGGCACCTCGGGCGGCTGTGGCGGAAGTGGCGAAGAAGTTGCCGTGCGAAAAGTAAGGACCCCGCCTTGGCGAGGCGGGGCCTGGTGGGGGGGAGTGGTTATTCGGTGGCCGGGAGGCGCGAGGCCGCGGTGGTGTCGAGGAGCCAGAGGGTGCGGGAGCGGCCGTGCGCCGCGGCGGCGGGGGCCTGGAGTTCGCCGGGGCCCGAGAGGGCCAAGGCGACGGCGTCGGCCTTGTCCTCACCCGCGGCGAGCAGCCACACCTCCTGCGCGGAGCGGATCGCGGGCAGCGTCAGCGTCAGCCGGGTAGGCGGCGGCTTGGGCGCCCCGTGGACTCCGACGACCGTACGCTCCGTCTCCCGCAGAGCGGGGTGCTCCGGGAAGAGGGAGGCGACATGGGTGTCGGGGCCGACGCCCAGGAGCAGCACGTCGAAGGCGGGGACCCGCACCGTCGGGTCGGTGCCCGCCGCGGCGGCGAGCTCCGTGGCGTACGCCTCGGCAGCCGCCTCGGCGTCGCCCACATAGCGGCCGTCGGAGGGCGGCATCGCATGCACCCGCGCGGGGTCCAGCGGTACCGCGTCCAGCAGCGCCTCGTGGGCCTGGGTGTGATTGCGTTCCGGGTCGCCTTCGGGGAGGAACCGTTCGTCGCCCCACCACACGTCCAGCCGCGACCAGTCGATCCGCTCCCGGGCCTCCGGTGAGGCGGCGAGGGCGGCCAGCAGGGCGTTGCCGTTTCGGCCACCGGTCAGGACGACGGATGCGGTGCCGCGTGCGGCCTGCGCCTCGGCCAGCCGCGTGGTCAGCCGCGCCGCGGTGGCCTGGGCGAGCGCCTCCTTGTCGGGGTGCACCAGCACCTCGCGGGCAGCGGTGCTCACTTCGTGGCCTTCTTCGAATTCGCCGGGTTCGAGCGGGACTTCGACTTCGCCGCCGCAGACTTCGCCGCCGCAGGCTTCGCCGCCGCAGGCTCCTCCGTCGGCTCCGAAGGGGAGGGCGGCTCCTGGTCCCCCGCCGTGGTGGCAGCCTCCGGCGGGGCCGGGGCCGGGGCCGGGGCCGGCGCCGGTGCGGCCGGGGTCGGGTGGGCCGGGTCGGGGCCGGAGATCTTGTTGATGCCGAAGCGGACGGCTTCGGCATACGCCTCGTCCGGGTCGAGCCGCCGCAGCTCCTCGGCGAGCAGCTCGGCCGTGCTGCGCCGCTGGAGGGCGACATGCCGGTCGGGCTGGCCGGGGACGGCGAGTTCGGCCAGGGCGCCGTTGGCGCGGTCGAGGCAGATCTGGCCCTCGACGGTCTCCAGGTGTACGCCGGTGATGCCGGGGCCTTCGGAGATCCGGCGTTCGACGGGGACCCGCAGTCGCTCTGAGAGCCAGAGGGCGAGCAGTTCGCTGGAGGGGTTGTACTCCTCGCCCTCGACGACGGCCGAGTTGATGGCGCTCTGCTTCTGGTCCAGCGAGGCGGCGAGCATGCTGCGCCACGGGGTGATGCGCGTCCAGGACAGATCGGTGTCGCCGGGTGCGTAGGTGCTGGCGCGCAGGCCGAGCGCGCCGACCGGGTCCTCCGTCGCGGCGGAGTCGGTGATGCGCCGTTGGGCCAGCTTGCCCAACGGGTCCTCGGAGGGGTTCACCGGTGCGTCCTCGGGCCACCAGACGACCACCGGGGCATCCGGCAGCAGAAGTGGCAGGACGACGCTGTGCGCGTGGGAGGCGAGTTCGCCGTGCAGCCGCAGGATGACCGTTTCCCCGGAGCCCGCCTCGCGTGCGTCGCTGCCGACGCGGACCTCCGCGTCGAGCCGGTGCTGTGCCCGGTCGCGGGGGGAGCGGCCGAAGCGGCGGACGACGACGAGGATCCGCGAGGGGTGCTCCTTGGAGGCGCCGCTGGCGGCCTTGAGCGCGTCGTAGTGGTTGCCCTCGTCGGTGACGATGACGAGGGTCAGCACCATGCCCATGGCGGGCGAGCCGAGGGAGCGGCGCGCCTTGACCAGTTCGGCGTTGATGCGGCTGGACGTGGTGTCCGTCAGGTCGATGTTCATGGCCGCCGCCAAATCCGTCCGTCGCGTGCGAGCATCTCGTCGGCGGCCTGGGGTCCCCAGGTGCCGGCGGGGTACTGCTCGGGCTTGCCGTGGGTGTCCCAGTGCTGCTCGATCGGGTCGAGGATCTCCCAGGACCGTTCGACTTCCTGGTGGCGGGGGAAGAGGTTCGCCTCGCCCAGCAGGACGTCGAGGATGAGGCGTTCGTACGCCTCGGGGCTGGTCTCGGTGAAGGACTCGCCGTAGGCGAAGTCCATCGTCACGTCCCGGATCTCCATCTGGGTGCCGGGCACCTTCGAACCGAAGCGGATCGTCACGCCCTCGTCCGGCTGGACGCGGATGACCAGCGCGTTCTGGCCCAGTTCCTGGGTGTCGGTGGCGTCGAAGGGAGAGTGCGGGGCGCGCTGGAACATCACCGCGATCTCGGTGACGCGGCGGCCCAGCCGCTTGCCGGTGCGCAGATAGAACGGGACGCCGGCCCAGCGCCGGTTGTCGATCTCCAGCTTGATCGCGGCGTAGGTGTCGGTATTGGAGTTGGGGTCGATGCCGTCCTCGTCCAGATAGCCGGGCACCTTCTCGCCGCCCTGCCAGCCTTCCGCGTACTGGCCGCGCACGGTGTACTTGCCCAGGTCCTTCGGCAGCCGTACGGAGTTGAGGACCTTGAGCTTCTCGGTCAGCAGCGCCTTGGCGGCGAAGGAGGTGGGCTCCTCCATGGCGGTCAGGGCGAGGAGCTGGAGGAGGTGGTTCTGGAGGACGTCGCGGGCCGCGCCGATGCCGTCGTAGTAGCCGGCGCGCCCGCCGATGCCGATGTCCTCGGCCATCGTGATCTGCACATGGTCGACGTAGCTGCGGTTCCACAGCGGCTCGAACATCGTGTTGGCGAAGCGGAGGGCCAGGATGTTCTGGACCGTCTCCTTGCCGAGGTAGTGGTCGATCCGGAAGACCTCGCTGGCCCGGAACACCTCGTGGATGACGGCGTTGAGCTCCTGTGCCGACTTCAGATCGTGGCCGAACGGCTTCTCGATGACGGCGCGCCGCCAGGAGTCGGGTCCGGCGTCGGAGAGGCCGTGCTTCTTGAGCTGGGAGACGACGGTGGGGAAGAACTTGGGCGGCACCGAGAGGTAGAAGGCGAAGTTGCCGCCGGTCCCGCGGGACTTGTCCAGCTCGTCGATGGTGCCCTTGAGGGTCTCGAACGCCTGGTCGTCGTGGAATTCACCGGAGACGAACCGCATGCCCTGGGCGAGCTGCTGCCAGACCTCCTCGCGGAAGGGGGTGCGCGAGTGCTCCTTGACCGCGTCGTGCACGACCTGGGCGAAGTCCTCGTCCTCCCAGTCGCGCCGGGCGAAGCCGACGAGGGAGAAACCCGGTGGGAGGAGCCCGCGGTTGGCGAGGTCGTACACCGCAGGCATCAGCTTTTTCCGTGACAAATCGCCCGTGACGCCGAAGATCACCAGGCCCGACGGCCCCGCGATGCGCGGGAGCCGTCGGTCCTGAGCGTCACGCAGCGGGTTGGCTGTGCCGCTCGCGCTGCTCAATTCGGTTACGCCTCCTTCGGGGCAAGGCGCTGAAGCTCGGCCTCGGTGGACTTGAGCAGGTCGTTCCAGGAGTCCTCGAACTTCTGCACGCCCTCGTCCTCGAGCACCTTGACGACGTCGTCGTAGGAGATGCCCAGCTTGGCGATGGCGTCGAGGACGGCCTTGGCCTCCTCGTAGGTGCCGGCGATTGCGTCGCCGGTAACCTCGCCATGGTCGGCGACGGCCTGCAGGGTGGCCTCCGGCATGGTGTTGACCGTGTTGGGCGCCACCAGCTCGGTGACGTACAGCGTGTCGGGCAGCGACGGGTCCTTCACACCGGTCGAGGCCCACAGCGGACGCTGCCGGTTGGCGCCGGCCTTGTCCAGTTCGTACCAGCGGTCGGAGGCGATGACCTCCTCGTACGCCTGGTAGGCGAGCCGGGCGTTGGCGACGGCCGCCTTGCTCTTCAGCTCCTTGGCCTCGTCCGTGCCGAGCGCCGCGAGCCGCTTGTCGAACTCGGTGTCGACGCGGGAGACGAAGAACGAGGCCACGGAGTGGATCTGCGACAGGTCCATGCCCAGGCCCTTGGCCTTCTCCAGGCCCGCCATGTAGGCGTCCATGACCGCGCGGTAACGCTCCAGCGAGAAGATCAGCGTGACGTTGACGCTGATGCCCTTGCCGATCGTCTCGGTGATCGCGGGGAGACCGGCCTCGGTGGCCGGGATCTTGATGAAGGTGTTCGGCCGGTCCACCAGCCAGGCCAGCTGGCGGGCTTCGGCAATGGTGGCCTTGGTGCTGTGCGCCAGGCGCGGGTCGACCTCGATGGAGACCCGGCCGTCCTTGCCGCCGGTCGCTTCGTGGACCGGACGGAGGATGTCGGCGGCGTCCCGGACGTCCGCGGTGGTGATCATGCGGACGGCCTCGTCGACCGAGACCCGGCGGGCAGCCAGGTCGGAGACCTGCTGCTGGTAGCCGTCGCCCGCCGAGATCGCCTTCTGGAAGATGGTGGGGTTGGTCGTCACGCCGACCACGTGCTGCTCGTCCATCAGCTCGCCGAGGTTGCCCGACGTGATGCGCTTGCGCGACAGGTCGTCCAGCCAGATCGCGACGCCTTCGTCGGAGAGGCGCTTCAGTGCGTCTGTCATGGGATTCGCATCTCCTGTGCTTGTCTTGTTGGCTTTGGGTTTGTCGGGGCGCTCCCCGAAGCCCGGTGGCGGGCTTCCCGGAGCCCTCGGCTGTCAGCGGGCAGCCGCCTGGAGCGACTCCTTCGCCGCCAGGTGCACGGCCTCGGCGGTGAGACCGAACTCCCGGAAGAGAACCTTGCCGTCCGCGGAGGCACCGAAGTGCTCCAGCGACACGATCCGGCCGGCCTCGCCCACGTAGCGGTGCCAGGTCAGGCCCACGCCCGCCTCGACGGCGACGCGCGCCTTGATGTCCGGCGGCAGCACGCTGTCCCGGTAGGACTGCTCCTGCTCCTCGAACCATTCCAGGCACGGCATCGAGACCACCCGGGTCGGCACGCCCTGCTCCTGGAGCCGCTCGCGCGCCTCGGCGGCGAGCTGCACCTCCGAGCCGGTGCCGATCAGGATCACCTGCGGGTGACCGCCCTCGGCCTCGAACAGCACATAACCGCCCTTGGCCGCGGCCGGGTTGGCCTCGTAGGTCGGCACGCCCTGCCGGGTCAGCGCGATGCCGTGCGGCGCCGGCTTGCTGCTGTGCCGGCGCATGATCTCGGCCCACACCGTCGAGGTCTCGTTGGCGTCCGCGGGACGGACGATGTTGAGACCGGGGATGGCGCGCAGCGCGGAGAGGTGCTCGACCGGCTGGTGCGTCGGACCGTCCTCGCCCAGACCGATGGAGTCGTGCGTCCACACATAGGTGACGGGCGCCTTCATCAGCGCGGCGAGCCGGACGGCCGGGCGCATGTAGTCGGAGAAGACCAGGAACGTTCCGCCGTAGATCCGCGTGTTGCCGTGCAGTGCGATGCCGTTCATCGTCGAACCCATCGCGTGCTCGCGGATGCCCCAGTGCACCGTACGCCCGTACCGGTCGGCGCCCGGCAGCGGGTTGCCCTCCGGCAGGAACGAGGTCTGGGCGAACGTGGTGTTGTTGGAGCCCGCGAGGTCGGCCGAGCCGCCCCACAGTTCGGGGACGACCGGGCCCAGCGCCTTGAGCACGCTGCCGGACGCCTTACGCGTGGCGACCGACTCGCCCGCCGGGAAGACAGGCAGCGCCTTCTCCCAGCCTTCGGGCAGCCGGCCCTCGCGGATCCGGTCGAACTCGGCGGCGAGCTGCGGGTTGGCGGTGCGCCATACGGCCAGCCGCTTCTCCCACTCGGCCTGCATCGCGCGGCCGCGGTCGCTCGCCTTGCGGACGTGCGTGAGGACCTCGTCGGAGATGTGGAAGTGCTTGTCCGGGTCGAAGCCGAGCACCCGCTTGGTGGCTGCGACCTCTTCCTCGCCCAGCGCCGAGCCGTGGGCCGCCTCGGTGTTCTGCGCGTTCGGGGCCGGCCAGGCGATGATGGAGCTCATCGCGATGAAGGAGGGGCGCTCGGTCTCGGCCTGCGCCGCCTTGAGCGCCTGGTACAGCGCCTTCGGGTCGAGGTCGCCGTCCGCCTGCTGCTCCACGCGCTGTACGTGCCAGCCGTACGCCTCGTACCGCTTGAGTGTGTCCTCGGAGAACGCGGTCGCCGTGTCGCCCTCGATCGAGATGTGGTTGTCGTCCCACAGCACGATCAGGTTGCCGAGCTTCTGGTGGCCGGCGAGCGAGGACGCCTCGGCGGAGATGCCCTCCTCCAGGTCGCCGTCGCTGGCGATGACCCAGATGGTGTGGTCGAACGGGGACTCGCACTCGGCGGCCTCCGGGTCGAACAGCCCGCGCTCGTAGCGTGCCGCCATCGCCATGCCGACCGCGTTGGCGACACCCTGGCCCAGCGGCCCGGTCGTCGTCTCGACGCCCGCCGTGTGCCCGTGCTCGGGGTGGCCGGGGGTGCGGCTGCCCCAGGTGCGGAACGCCTTGAGGTCATCCAGCTCCAGGCCGTATCCGGCCAGGAAGAGCTGGATGTACTGGGTCAGGCTCGAGTGGCCTGCGGAGAGGACGAAGCGGTCGCGGCCGGTCCAGTCCGGGTCGGTCGGGTCGTGGCGCATCAGCTTCTGGTAGAGCAGGTACGCGACGGGCGCCAGGCTCATGGCCGTACCGGGATGGCCGTTACCGACCTTCTGCACGGAATCCATGGCCAGGACTCGAACCGTGTCCACGGCCTGTTGGTCCAGGTCGGTCCACTCAAGGTCTGTGGTGGTCGGCTTGGTGCTCACCCTGCGTCAGGGCTCCTCTCCACATGTTCGATGGCCGGTGTGTGTGCGCTCACCGGGCGGTGTCGAGCGTACCTCTGCCGGGACGTGCGACTTTTCGACAGTTCACTCTGTGGTCGTCACCGGGTGATCGCCCCGCGCCGCGGCCGACGATTGCGGGAATGTTGCGTGAACGGTGAAGAGATAGTTGCTATTCCCATCGATCGGCAGCGAGCGGCTCGGGAGCACCACTCCCAGGCTGACGTCTGTTCCCCCGATCCGCCCGCCGAACACGGCCCGATTGCACCGGACCGGGCCTGCGAAGGCGGCGCGTGGCCCGGAGCCAACACGGTGACCCCCCATGACTGGGGAGATATCGCCAACGTCTAAAGTGGCGTGGTACGCGCGAGCTTGACCCGGGCCTGCACCTTTTCTGCTGTGCGCCCGTGCGGGTTCGCTTTTCCTTATAAGGCGATCAGGGGTGTCCGTGACGGCCGTCGAATCCCGTTCTGCGGGGACGCTGGAGCCCAGCGGCCACCGGCCGCTCGGTGCCCGCGTAAAGGCGTTCATCGAGCTGACCAAGCCGCGGATCATCGAGCTGCTCCTCATGACCACCGTCCCGGTCATGTTCCTCGCGGCCCAGGGTGTTCCCGACCTCTGGCTCGTGGTCATCACCTGCCTCGGCGGCTATCTGTCCGCAGGCGGCGCCAACGCCCTGAACATGTACATCGACCGCGACATCGACGCGCTGATGCACCGCACCGAGCGGCGCCCCCTCGTCACGGGGATGGTCAGCCCGCGCGAGTGCCTGTTGTTCGGCATCAGCCTTGCTGTGGCCTCCACCCTGCTGTTCGGGCTGCTGGTCAACTGGCTGTCCGCCGCGCTGTCGTTGGGCGCGCTCCTCTTCTACGTCGTCGTCTACACGATGATCCTCAAGCGGCGCACCTCGCAGAACATCGTGTGGGGCGGTATCGCCGGCTGTCTGCCCGTCTTCATCGGCTGGTCAGCGGTCACGAACGAGGTGAGCTGGGCCGCCGTCATCCTCTTCCTGGTGATGTTCTTCTGGACGCCGCCGCACTACTGGCCGCTGTCCATGAAGGTCACGGAGGACTACAAGCGGGTCGGCGTGCCCATGCTCCCGGCCGTCGCCGGGAATGTGGTCGTCGCCAACCAGATCGTCGTCTACAGCTGGGTGATGGTCTTCGTCTCCCTGCTGCTGTGGCCGCTGGGCTACGTCGGCTGGTTCTACCCGCTGGTCGCGGTGGCGTCGGGCGGACTGTGGCTCTGGGAAGCGCACGCGCTGCGGGCCCGCGCCCGCGCCGGTCTGACGGGGGCCAAGCTCAAGGAGATGCGGCTCTTCCACTGGTCGATCACCTATGTCTCGCTGGTCTTCGCCGCGGTGGCCATCGACCCGTTCCTTCGCTGAGCGCCGCGCTTCGCCGAGGCCGCACACAGAACGGCCCCTCCCGGTCGCGGGAGGGGCCTTGCTCGTTTCCGTACTCTCTTCGGCCGCAGCAGCACTCTCTTCGCACCGCAGCAGCACCGCGAAGAAGGTGGCGGAAATGGCGGAGTTGCTGGGGAATCGGCGGAGCTACTGGTTCGAGGGGCCGCCCAGCTGGGCCCCGGCCATGCGAGCCCACTCGTACGGGCCGGTCCGCACGTGCTCGGCCATCTCGCCGTCGAAGCTCTCTTCGAGGGTGGCGCCGGCGGCCTCCACCGCCTGCTCGGCAACCTCCTTGGAAGGCGCCATCAGGTCGCCCCAGGTGCCGTCCGCACCGACCAGGGAGATACGGAAACCGACCTGACCCACGTACGCGATCTGCGCCTCGGCACTGCCCCCGTGCCGCCGCGCGAAGGCGCCGATCTGCTTGGCGAGCCGGGCCGCCCGTTTGCTGCTGTCTGCTGCCATGGGGCAGATGCTACCCGCGGGTAGCCAAATCGGCGAGAGGGGGAGCCGCAGCGGACTCCGAGGCCGGGGCGGCGTCCTTCGCGTCCGCCGGGAGTCCGCGCTCCCGGGTGGAGAGCACCACCCGCAGCACCCCGATCCACACCAGGGTCGAGCCCAGCAGATGCAGCCCGACCAGCAGCTCGGGCAGATCCGTGAAGTACTGCACGTATCCGAGGACGCCCTGCCCGAGCAGGACCAGGATCAGATTGCGCGCGGTGCGCCGGGGGCCCATGGGGGCGTCCATGACGCGCAGGCCCACGTAGAGCACCACAGCCAGGGCCACCACGATCCAGGCGAGGGTGGCATGCGTCTGCGTCGCCAGCTCCACGGCGACCGGCATCCGCTTCACATCGCTGCTGTCCCCCGCATGCGGCCCCGAACCGGTGACGACGGTGCCGGCGACGATGAGGCAGCCCGCGAAGAAGGTCAGTACATAGGTGAGCTTCTTGACGGGCTTCCCCACCAGCGGACGGGGCGGCGCGTCGCCCTCCCGGGCGCGCAGCCAGGTCAGGGTGGTGACGGTCAGCAGCGCGGTCGCGGCCAGGAAGTGGCCGGCGACGACGAACGGGTTCAGCTTCACCCACACCGTGATGCCGCCGACGACGCCGTTGCTCATGATGACCCAGAACTGCGACCAGGCGAGCCTGCTCAGCCCCTTGCGGGCGGGCTTGGCCGCCCGTACGGCGATGATGGTCCAGCCCGCCGCGGCGGAGACCACCCAGGCCATCATGCGGTTGCCGAACTCGATGGCACCGTGGATGCCCATCGCGGAGGTGGTGGTGAGGCTGTCATCGGTGCACTTGGGCCAGGTGTCGCAGCCCAGCCCCGAACCGGTGAGCCGCACGGCCCCGCCGGTGACCACGATGACGATGCTCATCAGCAGCGAGATGAGGGCCGCTCGCTCCACGGTGCGGGGCGAGGGGGTCCAGCGCGCGGCGATGTACGCGATGGGGTTACGTACGAGTTCGAGCAGTTTCGGCACGGAGCCATGGTAGGGCGCCGCTTGTGCGTGCATTCACGAGGGGCCGTCTTCGGGCTCACTCCCACTTGAAGAAGCGTGCCGCGGCGCCCAGCCCCAGCACCGCCCATACGGCCAGCACGCCGAGGTCGCCCCATGGCACTCCGGCCCCATGCTGGAGCACGTCGCGCAGGCCGTCCGAGAGAGCGGAGATCGGCAGCAGCTGGAGCACGCTCTGCGCGGCATCCGGGAACTTGTCCAGCGGGACGATGACACCGCCGCCGACCAGCAGCAGGATGAAGACCAGATTGGCCCCCGCCAGCGTCGCCTCCGCCTTGAGTGTCCCGGCCATCAGCAGACCGAGCCCGGAGAAGGCCGCTGTGCCGAGCAGCAGCAGGAGCAGTACCGTCGCCGGGTTGCCGTGCGGCGACCAGCCCAGCGCGAGCGCCACCACGGTCAGCAGCAGCACCTGGAGGGCCTCGATGACCAGCACGGAGCAGGTCTTCGCCGTCATCAGCCCCCAGCGGGGCAGCGGCGAGGCGCCGAGCCGCTTCAACACGCCGTAGCGGCGCTCGAAGCCGGTGGCGATGGCCTGCCCGGTGAACGCGGTCGAGAGCACCGCGAGCGCCAGGATCCCCGGCGCCAGGAAGTCGACCCGCGAGCCCTTTCCGGTGTCCACGATGTCCACGGCGCTGAAGAGCACCAGCAGCAGTGTCGGAATGATGACGGTGAGCAACAGCTGCTCCCCGTTGCGCAGCTGCGTCCGGGTCTCCAGCCACGCCTGTGCCCGCACCATGCGCGACAGCGGCGCGGCACCGGGCTTGGGCGCATAGGTCCCGGCGGTCCCTGTGCCACTCATGACCGCAGCCCCTTCCCCGTCAGCTCCAGGAAGACGTCCTCCAGCGTGTGGCGCTCCACCGAGATGCGGTCCGGAAGGACACCGTTCTGGGCGCACCAGGAGGTCACGGTGGCGAGCAGCTGGGGGTCGACGGTGCCGGTGAGGCGGTAGCTGCCCGGGCTGAGCTCGACCGCGACGGTGTCCGCGGGGAGGGCCTTGAGCAGCGACGCCAGATCGAGTCCGGGGCGGCCGGCGAAGCGCAGGGTGTTCTCCGCGCCGCCCTTGCACAGCACCTCGGGGGCGCCCTGGGCGATGACCTTGCCGCCGTCGACGATGGCGACGTCGTCCGACAGCTCCTCGGCCTCGTCCATGTAGTGGGTGGTCAGCAGCACCGTCACGCCGTCGGCGCGCAGGTCGCGGACCAGGTCCCAGGTGGCGTGGCGGGCCTGCGGGTCGAGTCCGGCGGTCGGCTCGTCAAGGAAGACCAGTTCGGGGCGGCCGACCAGGGCCAGCGCGAGCGCGAGGCGCTGCTGCTGGCCGCCGGAGAGCCGGCGGTACGGGGTACGGCCGCAGCCCCCCAGGCCGAGACGTTCGATGAGCGCGGTCACATCGAGCGGGTGCGCATGCAGCGTCGCCATATGGCGCAGCGTTTCCTCCACCCGTGCCGTCGGGTAGATCCCGCCGCTCTGGAGCATCACCCCGATGCGGGGCCGCAGCTCGGCACCCTGCGTCACCGGGTCGAGCCCGAGCACCCGTACGGTGCCGGAGTCCGGCCGGCGGTAGCCCTCGCAGGTCTCGATGGTGGTGGTCTTACCCGCTCCATTGGGGCCGAGGAACGCGGTGACGGTGCCCCGCGCGACGGTCAGATCGAGCCCGTCGACGGCGGTCCTGCTGCCGTACCGCTTCACCAGCCCGGCGACTTCCACAGCCGCTGAACTTCGCATGCAGTGCAGTCTAAGGAGCGGCTCGCGTCACTCTTCTGGCGGGCTGGACGGGCTGTCGCGGCGGGCTGTGCGGGCCTGGGCCGCTCCTCCTGGTTAGGTCTGCCTTACGTGATGCACCCCATTGGGGCTGGTCATGGCCGTCGCTTGCCGGGGTCTGGCGAATTAAGCAACAATGACGTTGTGAAAAAGAGGGAGCAGGCTCGGGAGGACCGACCGATGGCCGCACGGGCCACCGGCGCGGACGCCGGATCCGGCCCCTCGACATCACAGGATGAACAGCACGGCACGAGGAACAAGGTCGCGCGCTCCATTCTCGACCACGGCCCGTCCACCGCGGCCGAGCTGGCGCTGCGCCTGGAGCTGACCCAGGCCGCCGTCCGCCGTCATCTCGACGCACTCGTCGCCGAGGGCGTCGTGGAGGCCCGCGCCAAGCGGGTCTACGGCTCGCGCGGCAGGGGGCGCCCCGCCAAGGTCTTCGCTCTGACCGACTGCGGCCGGGACGCCTTCGATCAGGCGTATGACCAGCTGGCCGCCGACGCCCTGCGGTGGATCGCCCAGACCGCCGGTGGCGGGGAGGTCGGGGAGGCGGCGGTCGCGGCCTTCGCTCGTGCCCGCGTCGAGGCGCAGGCGGAGAAGTACCACGAGGCGCTGGAGAGCGTTCCGCCGGAGGACAGGGCGCAGGCGCTGGCGCGTGCGCTGTCCGAGGACGGGTACGCTGCCACGGCGCGTGCCGCGCCCGCGCAGGCGGGCGAGCAGCTCTGCCAGCACCACTGCCCGGTGGCCCACACCGCCGAGCAGTTCCCCCAGCTGTGCGAGGCGGAGACGGAAGTCTTCTCCCGGTTGCTCGGTACGCACGTCCAGCGTCTGGCGACCATCGCGCACGGTGACGGAGTGTGCACGACGTTCATTCCCAGAGCGCATCGGCATCCGAAGACCGCCGCGGCCAAGCCCCCGGCAGCCAGGACGCCCGAACCATCCAAGACCAGCAACGCCAGCAACGCCACCAAAGCGAACGAGGCCGGGAGGAACCCCGCATGACCGCTCCTACGGAGACTGCTCACCCCGAGCTTGAGGGGCTGGGCAAGTACGAGTACGGCTGGGCCGACCCCGATGCCGCGGGCGCAGCCGCCAAGCGTGGCCTCTCCGAGGATGTCGTCCGTGACATCTCCGGGAAGAAGAACGAGCCCGAGTGGATGCTCAAGCTGCGACTCAAGGGCCACAAGCTCTTCGAGAAGAAGCCGATGCCGAACTGGGGCTCGGACCTGTCGGGTATCGACTTCGACAACATCAAGTACTTCGTCCGGTCCACCGAGAAGCAGGCCCAGAGCTGGGAGGACCTGCCCGAGGACATCAAGAACACCTACGACAAGCTCGGTATCCCGGAGGCGGAGAAGCAGCGCCTGGTCGCCGGTGTCGCCGCGCAGTACGAGTCGGAGGTCGTCTACCACCAGATCCGCGAGGACCTGGAGAAGCAGGGCGTCCTCTTCCTGGACACGGACACCGCGCTGCGCGAGCACCCCGAGCTGTTCCAGGAGCACTTCGGCACGGTCATCCCGGCCGGTGACAACAAGTTCGCCGCGCTGAACACCGCGGTGTGGTCGGGCGGCTCGTTCATCTACGTGCCGAAGGGCGTGCACGTCGACATCCCGCTCCAGGCGTACTTCCGGATCAACACCGAGAACATGGGCCAGTTCGAGCGGACGCTGATCATCGTCGACGAGGACGCCTACGTGCACTACGTCGAGGGCTGCACGGCGCCGATCTACAACTCGGACTCGCTGCACTCGGCCGTCGTCGAGATCATCGTCAAGAAGGGCGGCCGCTGCCGCTACACGACGATCCAGAACTGGTCGAACAACGTCTACAACCTGGTCACCAAGCGCGCCGTGGCCTACGAGGGCGCGACCATGGAGTGGGTCGACGGCAACCTCGGCTCCAAGGTGACGATGAAGTACCCGGCGGTCTACCTCATGGGTGAGCACGCCAAGGGCGAGACGCTGTCCGTCGCCTTCGCGGGCGAGGGCCAACACCAGGACGCGGGCGCCAAGATGGTCCACATGGCCCCCCGCACCTCCTCGAACATCGTCTCCAAGTCGGTGGCCCGGGGCGGCGGCCGCACCTCCTACCGCGGTCTCATCGAGATCGGCGAGGGCGCCGAGGGCTCCAAGTCCAACGTGCTGTGCGACGCGCTGCTGGTCGACACCATCTCGCGGTCCGACACCTACCCCTACGTCGACGTCCGCGAGGACGACGTGACGATGGGCCACGAGGCGACGGTCTCCAAGGTCAGCGACGACCAGCTGTTCTACCTGATGAGCCGCGGGCTGTCCGAGGACGAGGCGATGGCGATGATCGTGCGCGGCTTCGTCGAGCCGATCGCCAAGGAGCTGCCCATGGAGTACGCGCTGGAGCTCAACCGGCTGATCGAGCTGCAGATGGAAGGCGCGGTCGGCTGACGCCCTCCGCCGTCGGTTCCCTGTGAGGCAGCACCCTTTTTGACCAAGAAAGCGAGCAACACGACAGCCATGGCTGAGGCCCAGAATCTTCCGGTCGGGTCCAACACCACCGGAGCCATCGCGGTGGCCGCAGAGTCCACCACCGCCACGAGGATGAGCGCGCCGCCGTCCTTCGACGTGGCGGACTTCCCGGTGCCGCACGGCCGCGAGGAGGAGTGGCGCTTCACTCCGCTGGACCGGCTCAAGGGCCTGCACGACGGCACGGCGCAGGCGACCGGCACGATCAAGACCGAGGTGTCGGCGCCCGACGGCGTCACCGTCGAGAAGGTGTCCCGGGACGACGCGCGCATCGGGCGCGCCGGCAAGCCGGTGGACCGGGTGGCGGCCCAGGCGTTCTCCTCGTTCGAGAAGGCCGGCGTCATCACGGTGCCCAAGGACGCGGTGCTGACCGAGCCGGTGCGGGTCAACCTGCACGGCGAGGGCGGTGTCACCTACGGGCACACCGTCTTCGACATCGGCGCCTTCGCCGAGGCCGTCATCGTCATCGACCACACCGGGGACACGGTGCGCTCGGCCAACGTCGAGTTCGTCCTCGGTGACGGTGCCAAGGTGACCGTCGTCTCCGTCCAGGACTGGGACGACACCGCCGTGCACTGCTCGCAGCACAACGCGCTGGTGGGCCGGGACGCGACGTTCAAGTCGGTCGTGGTCACCTTCGGCGGCGACGTGGTGCGGCTCAACCCCCGGGTCAGCTACGGCGGCCCGGGCGCCGAGGCCGAGCTGTACGGGCTGTACTTCACCGACGCGGGGCAGCACCAGGAGCACCGTCTGCTGGTCGACCACGACACCCCCAACTGCCGCAGCAATGTCGCCTACAAGGGCGCGCTCCAGGGCGACGAGGCGCACGCGGTGTGGATCGGTGACGTGCTCATCCGGGCCGAGGCCACCGGCACCGACACCTACGAGCTCAACCGGAACCTGGTGCTCACCGACGGCGCGCGCGTCGACTCGGTGCCCAACCTGGAGATCGAGACCGGCGAGATCGTCGGCGCCGGCCACGCCTCGGCGACCGGCCGCTTCGAGGACGAGCAGTTGTTCTACCTGATGGCGCGCGGCATCCCCGAGCGCGAGGCGCGCCGCCTTGTGGTGCGCGGCTTCTTCGCCGAGCTCGTCCAGCAGGTCGGCCTGCCGGACGTGGAGGAGCGCCTCATCGCCCGGATCGAGGCGGAGCTGGAGGCATCGGTCTCATGAGTGAGGAAGGCTTCGTCAAGGCGGCTTCGCTGAGCGAGCTGGAGGAGGACACCCCGCTGCGGGTGGAGCTGGGCGGCGTCCCGGTCTCCCTCGTCCGCACCGAGGGTGAGGTCTTCGCCATCAACGACATCTGTTCGCACGCCAACGTGTCGCTCTCCGAGGGCGAGGTGGACGAGTGCAGCATCGAGTGCTGGCTGCACGGTTCCCGCTTCGACCTGCGGACCGGAAAGCCCTCCGGACTGCCCGCCACCCGCCCCGTGCCCGTGTACCCCGTAAAGATCGAAGGGGACGATGTGCTCGTCTCCGTCACACAGGAGTCCTGAAGTCCCCATGGCAACGCTTGAGATCAACGACCTGCACGTCTCCGTCGAGACCGAGGGCGGCCCCACCGAGATCCTGCGCGGCGTCGACCTGACCGTGAAGCAGGGCGAAACGCACGCGATCATGGGCCCGAACGGCTCCGGAAAGTCCACGCTGGCCTACTCGCTGGCGGGGCACCCGAAGTACACCGTCACCGGCGGCTCCGTGAAGCTCGACGGCGAGGACGTCCTGGAGATGTCCGTCGACGAGCGCGCCCGCGCCGGCGTCTTCCTCGCCATGCAGTACCCGGTCGAGGTTCCCGGTGTCTCCGTCTCCAACTTCCTGCGCACCTCCGCCACCGCCATCCGCGGCGAGGCCCCCAAGCTGCGTACCTGGGTCAAGGAGGTCAAGGAGGCCATGGAGCGCCTCTCGATCGACCCGGCGTTCGCCGAGCGGAACGTCAACGAGGGCTTCTCCGGCGGTGAGAAGAAGCGTCACGAGATCCTTCAGCTCGAACTGCTGAAGCCCGCGATCGCGATCCTGGACGAGACCGACTCCGGCCTCGACGTGGACGCGCTGCGCGTCGTCTCCGAGGGCGTCAACCGCGTCCGCGAGTCCGGCGAGGTCGGCACCCTGCTGATCACGCACTACACGCGCATCCTGCGCTACATCAAGCCCGACTTCGTGCATGTCTTCGCCAAGGGCCGTATCGCCGAGTCCGGCGGTGCCGAGCTGGCCGACAAGCTGGAGGAAGAGGGCTACGAGGAGTACGTGAAGGGTGGTGCCACTGCGTGACACAGCTCCCGGGTCTTCTGGACACCGAGGCGATCCGTAAGGACTTTCCGATCCTGGACCGCCTGGTGCACGACGGGCAGAAGCTCGTCTACCTGGACAACGCCGCCACTTCGCAGAAGCCGACGCAGGTGCTCGACGCCCTGGCCGACTACTACGAGAAGCACAACGCCAACGTCCACCGGGGCGTGCACGTGCTGGCCGAGGAGGCAACGGCGCTGTACGAGGGCGCGCGCGACAAGGTCGCCGCGTTCATCAACGCGCCCAGCCGCGACGAGGTGATCTTCACCAAGAACGCCTCCGAGTCGCTCAACCTGGTGGCGAACATGCTCGGCTGGGCCGACGAGCCCTACCGCGTCGAGCGGGACACCGAGATCGTCATCACGGAGATGGAGCACCACTCCAACATCGTCCCGTGGCAGCTGCTGTCGCAGCGCACCGGCGCGAAGCTGAAGTGGTTCGGCCTCACCGACGAGGGCCGGCTGGACCTGGCCGGGATCGAGGAGCTGATCACCGAGCGCACCAAGGTGGTCGCACTCACCCTCGTCTCCAACATCATGGGCACCTTCAACCCCGTCGAGGACATCGTGCGGCGGGCCCAGGAGGTGGGCGCGCTGGTCGTGGTGGACGCCTCGCAGGCGGCCCCGCACATGGTGCTGGACGTGCAGGCGCTCCAGGCCGACTTCGTCGCCTTCACCGGGCACAAGATGTGCGGCCCCACCGGAATCGGTGTGCTGTGGGGGCGCCAGGAGCTGCTCAACGACCTGCCGCCGTTCCTCGGCGGCGGCGAGATGATCGAGACCGTCACGATGCACTCGTCGACGTACGCTCCGGCACCGCACAAGTTCGAGGCGGGCACCCCGCCGGTCGCCCAGGCCGTCGGTCTTGGCGCCGCGGTGGACTATCTGACCGCGATCGGCATGGACCGTATCCAGCAGCACGAGCACGCGCTGACGGAGTACGCCGTACGCAAGCTGCAGGAGATCCCGGACCTGCGGATCATCGGCCCCGCCACGGCCGAGGACCGCGGTGCGACGATCTCGTTCACGCTGGGTGACATCCACCCGCACGACGTGGGGCAGGTCCTCGACGAGCAGGGCATCGCGGTGCGCGTCGGCCACCACTGCGCCCGCCCCGTCTGCCTGCGGTACGGAATTCCTGCGACAACGCGAGCGTCGTTCTATCTGTACTCCACGCCCGCCGAGGTGGACGCCCTGGCGGACGGGCTGGAACACGTACGGAATTTCTTCGCTTAGGGGCTGTCGGTGAAGCTGGACTCGATGTACCAGGAAGTGATCCTGGACCACTACAAGCATCCGCACGGACGTGGGCTGCGCGACGGCGACGCCGAGGTGCACCACGTCAACCCGACGTGCGGTGACGAGATCACCTTGCGTGTGCGGTACGACGGCGACACCATCGAGGACGTGTCGTACGAGGGCCAGGGCTGTTCCATCAGCCAGGCCAGTGCCTCGGTGCTGAACGAGCTGCTGGTCGGCAAGGAACTGGCCGAGGCCCGCAGGATCCAGGAGACCTTCCTGGAGCTGATGCAGTCCAAGGGCCAGCTGGAGCCGGACGACACGATGGAGGACCTGCTGGAGGACGCCGTGGCGTTCGCCGGGGTCTCGAAGTATCCGGCGCGGGTGAAGTGCGCGCTGCTGAGCTGGATGGCGTGGAAAGACGCAACGGCGAAGGCGTTCAGCGGAGCAGGTGCGACGGCGCAGGCGCTGGGGAACGAAGCCGACTCGGCCAAGGAGAAGACGGCATGACCGAGATGACCACCAAGCCCGCGAGCGAGGAAGAGGTCCGCGAGGCGCTCATGGACGTCGTCGACCCTGAGCTGGGCATCGACGTCGTCAACCTCGGCCTGATCTACGGAATCCACGTCGATGACGCGAACAGCGCGACCATCGATATGACGCTCACCTCGGCGGCCTGTCCGCTGACCGACGTCATCGAGGACCAGGCACAGTCCGCCACCGAGGGCATCGTCAACGAACTGAAGATCAACTGGGTCTGGATGCCGCCGTGGGGTCCCGACAAGATCACCGACGACGGCCGCGAGCAGCTGCGGGCGCTGGGCTTCAACGTCTGAGAGCTCCCGCACCCGTTTCCGTACGTCAGCAACGGCCGCGTACCCCCTGGGGTACGCGGCCGTTCGCGTGCGCGGAAAATCGTGTGTACGGCCGTACGCAACGTTGTGTACAGTCGTACGTATGGCGTATCTGATGTTGGCGGGAGCGATACTGGCCGAGGTGCTGGGGACGACCTCGATGAAATACAGCGACGGCTTCAGCAAGCTGGTGCCCTCGCTGGTCACGGCGGTCGGCTATCTGGTGGCGTTCGTTCTGCTCGCGCAGGCCCTCAAGAGCATGTCCGTAGGGAATGCGTATGCCATCTGGTCCGGCGCCGGGACGGCGGCCATCGCACTGATCGGCATGGTGTTCATCGGCGAGGCGGTCACCGCCGCGAAGATCCTCGGCCTGTTGCTGGTGATCTGCGGGGTGGTCGTCCTCAACCTGGGAGGAGCGCACTGATGGGGCGGCGATACGACCCCGAACGCCGGCAGCGCATCATCGATGCCGCGATCCGCATCGTGGAGCTGAAGGGCATCGCGGCCCTCAGCCACCGCGCGGTCGCGGCCGAGGCCGATGTGCCGCTCGGCTCCACGACGTACCACTTCGCGAGCCTGGACGATCTGCTCGTCGCGGCGCTGGAGCAGGTCACCTGTGGGCCGCAGTCCGCGATCGAGAGCTGGGACAGGGAACTGGCGGGCGACGAGCCGCTGCTGGACGCGCTGACGCGGATTCTGGAGGAGTACGCCTCGGGTGCGCACGGGCGGATCCGGCTGGAGTACGAGCTGTATCTGGCCGCGCTGCGCCGCCCACCCGTCCAGCCGGTCGCGGCGGCCTGGATCGACGACTGGGTCGAGGTGGTCGGACGCCACACCGCCGACCCCGCCACCGCGCGGGCGCTGGCGGCGCTCATCGACGGACTGCTGCTGCAGTCCCTGCTCACCGACCGGCCCTTCGACCGGGGGGAGGTCCGCTCGGCGCTCGCCCGGGTGATCGGCGACCCCGGCGCGGGCACGGACAGCGATCGTTCGCAGCGCCCTCCCGGTCACCGCTCGTAGCGCCCTCCCTGGCGACCGCTCGACCTGTGGACCGGTTCGTCATCGCGGGCCGAGTCCGGATAGCGTTCGAGGTATGACCGAAGCACCCACCTCTCCCAGCACCACCGGCGCCGTCGCTGCCGGGCTCGCCACCATCGCAGCCGACGGTTCCGTACTCGACACGTGGTTTCCGCGGCCGGAGCTCGTCGCCGAGCCCGGGCCCGCCGGAAGCGAGCGGCTGAGCGCCGAGCGCGCCGCGGAGCTGCTCGGCGAGAGCGCGCCGCAGGCCCTCGGCGAAGACCCCCGCCGCGGGGTCGAGGTCGTGGCCGTCCGTACGGTCATCTCCTCCCTGGACGACAAGCCCCTGGACGCGCACGACGTCTATCTGCGGCTCCACCTGCTCAGCCACCGGCTGGTCAAGCCGCACGGCCTCAGCCTCGAAGGACAGTTCGCCCACCTGGCCAACGTCGCCTGGACCAACCTCGGCCCCGTGCCGGTGGACCAGGTCGAGGAGGTCCGGCTGGCCGCCCGGGCTTCGGGTGCGTACCTGAACGTGACCAGCGTGGACAAGTTCCCGCGGATGACCGACTACGTCGTACCCAAGGGCGTGCGCATCGGTGACGCCGACCGGGTCCGGCTCGGCGCGCACCTGGCCGAGGGCACCACGGTGATGCACGAGGGCTTCTGCAACTTCAACGCCGGCACCCTGGGCACCTCCATGGTCGAGGGCCGGATCAGCGCGGGCGTCGTCCTCGGCGACGGCACCGACCTCGGCGGCGGCGCCTCGATCATGGGCACCCTCTCCGGCGGCGGCAAGCAGGTCATCTCCATCGGCGAGCGCTGCCTGATCGGCGCCGAGGCGGGCATCGGCATCTCGCTCGGTGACGACTCCGTGGTGGAGGCCGGGCTCTACGTCACGGCCGGTACCCGCGTCACCCTCCCGGACGGGAAGATCGTCAAGGCGCTGGAGCTGTCCGGCGCCACCAATCTGCTCTTCCGCCGCAACTCGGTCACCGGCGCCGTCGAAGCCCTGCAGCGCAGCGGCTCCTGGGGCGGCCTGAACGAGGCGCTGCACAGTCACAACTGAGCACCGATGGGGAGGGCAGCGGTAGCCGCTGTCCCGCACACATGCCCGTAGGCCATAGGCTTGCGGGCATGCGTGATCTCGGGGCCGGACTGCGGTATTTGGGGCGGGGACAGCAGTGGGTGCTCGCCCACGGACGGTGGTTCGGGTTCGGGCTGTTGCCCGCCCTGATCACCCTCGTCCTCTACGCGGCGGCCCTCACCGCGCTGGGCTTCTACGCCGACGACATCGCCACCTGGGCCACTCCCTTCGCCGACGACTGGGGCTCGACCGGCCGGGCACTGACCCGCGGCGTCTTCGCGGTCATGCTGTGGGTCGGTGTGCTGATGCTGGCCGTGGTGACCTTCGCCGCCGTCGCGCTGCTGATCGGCGAGCCCTTCTACGAGAAGCTGTCGGAGAAGGTGGAGGAGAGCGAGGGCGGGCTGCCCGCGGGCACTGTCGACCACCCCCTGTGGCGGGAGCTGTGGATCGCGTTGTGCGACAGCGTCTACGTCCTCTTCCGGACGCTGCTGTTCACCATTCCGCTGTTCTTGCTCGGCTTCGTCCCGTTCATCGGCCAGACCGTCATTCCGGTGCTCGGCATCTGCGTCTCCGCTTTCTTCCTCACGGTGGAGCTCGCCTCGGTCGGACTGCAGCGCCGGGGCGTCCCGGTGAAGGAGCGGCTGGTGATGCTGCGGCAGCGGAAGGCGCTGGCGCTGGGCTTCGGGGTGCCCTTGGCGCTGGCCTTCCTGGTGCCGCTGCTGGCCGTTCCGCTGATGCCGGGGGCTGTCGCTGGGGCGACGCTGCTGGTGCGGGACCTTACGGGGACCCGACCCACGGGCGCCTCCGGCGTGGGAGGGCCCGGTCAGGGTGTTCCCGGCGCCCCCGGGGTGCCCAGCCCGTACGGGGCGCCGCCTTCCCCGTACGGGGCGCCCCCGCCGCCGTACGGTCAGCCGGGGCGCCCCTGACGCCGTTCCGCCGTTCCGCCGTTGCGGCTTGGGCGCACCTCCTATCGCCGAATGCGGACGACCGAGGGGTCGTGGTCGCTGGTCTGGTCGGTGAACTCGGCGTTGATGTGGACGATGTCGTAGTCGGGGCGGCCGGCGGCCGGGCTGGTCAGCAGGTGGTCCAGGGCCTGGGAGTTGCCGTTGAAGACGTAGCCGTAGCGCTCGTTCTCGGGCAGCCGGTCCATGGGGCTGGTCAGCGCGTTGCCGGAGCGCAGGGTCTTCAGCGAGGGCGAGAACGGGAAGTCGTTGAAGTCGCCGCCCGCGACGACCAGGGCTTTCGGGTCGACATCCCGGATGTCCCGCACGAAGCCGTTCAGCAACTCGGCCTGTTCGACGCGCTGCGGCTCCGAGTGCCGAACGGGCGGCTGGAAGCGGCCCTCCATGGGCTGGTCGCCGGCCAGATCGCCGCCGCCCTTGGAGCTGAAGTGGTTGGCGACCACGAAGACCCTACGGCCTTGGAAGCGGAACTCACCCGCCAGCGGCTTGCGGCTGGCCTTCCATGCTTCGTCCTGCGGCGCGATCCGGCCCGGCGAGACGGACAGCGCGGGCTTGCCGCCCTTGTCCTGCACCTTCACCGGGGTGGTGGTGTCGCCGCCGGGACGGTCGGTGAAGGAGACGCGCTCGGGGTTGTAGAGGAACGCGACGCGTATGTTGCCGCCGGGCTGGCCCCCGTCGGCCTTGTCCGCCGGGTCGATCTGGCGCCACTCGTAGGAGGGACCGCCGGCCTTCTTGACCGCCTCGGTCAGCATCTTCAGCGTCTTGTCGGCGGCGACGGTGCCGTCGTCGTCCGGCCCGGTGTTGTCCTGGACCTCTTCGACGGTGACGATGTCGGGCGAGGAGAGATTGGTGACCAGCCCCTCGGCCAGTCGATCGAACTTGGCGGGCTCGGTCTTGGGGGAGAGGTTCTCGACGTTGTACGTCGCCACTGCCAGTTCGCCCCGGCGCTGCTTACGGGTCCGCTCGCGCTTCAGTTCGTTGTCCCGGTGCTCGCCGAGCGTGGTGGCGCGCAGCGTGTAGCCGCCGAACTGCTCGAAGTCCAGCGGGCCTTCGGTGCTGCCGCGCAGTTCGTCGCCCACATCGGCCTTGGGGAAGGGGTGCTCGGCCGGCGGGAGCAGCGAGGAAACCTTCATGCGGGCGCCGTTCTGGTCCGCGTAGGAGCCGTAGAGAGTGCCGCCGCGCGGGGTGGGGTTCTGCTTCGGGTCGGTGGTCACCCACAGATCGTGGTAGCGGGAGGTGGGACCGGTGACCCGTACATCGCGGACGGAGACCCGCATGCCCTCCAGCGACTCGTAGCGGTCCAGCGCGTACCGGTTCGGCCGCAGCGTACGGCCCTCGATGCTGTCGCCGTCCGCGTCGGGGGCGTACGCCTCGGGTATCGAGCGCGCGGAGAGCCGTATTGCGCCCGGGAGCTTGCCGCGCGAGACGCTGTCCGCCGTCTTCCAGGACGCGTCGGTCAGTTCGGTGACCGACTGGCTGCCCGCGTCCTTGCCGCCGGGGTAGTACTCCTGGACCTTCCCGCTCACACGCAGCGCGTCCCCGGCCGAGACGCCGGGGCTTTTCTTCCCGGTGTAGACGAAGATCCCCTCGCTGGTGGCCCCGTCCCGGTCGGGGCGCGGGTCCTGGAGCCAGAAGCCACGCGTCTCGCCGAAGTCGCGTACGGCGGTGACGATTCCGGGGACGTCGGCGACCCGCTGCCCGGCGAACGGGGACAGCCGGGTTCTGCCCTGGATGTCGTGGATACGCGGCGAGGCTGCGGAATCCGCGGCGGAGGACGGTGCCGCGGCGCCCGGCGACGCGGGCAGGACGAGCAGTGTGCAGCAGACGGCGGCGGCGGTGAGCGTCGCGCTCCGGTTCAGCCGGGACAGCGAGCGGGACGACGAAGGGGACGGCACGGAGGGCCTCCGAAGTACGTGGGGGAACACTGACGTCTCTACGCGGGCATGCGCCACGCGGGCACTCACAACGTGGGGCATTCTCTACGCGCGTAAAGCATGGCGGGCCAACGGCAGTTGTCAAGGTCGTGACAGCGCTGGGAAGCAGGCGATCACTTCCCGGCCACCTCTCCGTTACATGGCCGGTGCACGATTCGGGCACCCGGGGACAGAACCCGATTACGCTGGGTCCTCGCACCGTCCGGCAATCCGTAGGACCCGTAGGAGATGAACCCGCACATGACCGGTGACGACCGTCCCACCCTGCCGCCCGTACGGCTGCCCTCCGATGCCGAACTGGCGCGGGACGCGCTGGCCGCACCGATCCTGGCGCGCGCTGTGGAACTCACCCGCTGGGCGCGCTCCGGCGGACCCGCGGGCGCGGGCATTCCGGTGGGAGCGGGCGGCGAACTCCTCTCCGAGCAGTTGAAGGAGGCCGCCGTACACCTGGGCCTGTCGGGTGATGAGGAGGCCCCGGCGCTCGCCGCCGACGCGTGGAATTTCGCGGTCGACACCGGGCTGTTGATCGTCGACGAAGACGGCACGGACGGGGCGGGAGACGGCCCGGACGGTGACGAGACGTCCGCCAGCAGCGACGAACCGGTGGGCGTGGCGACGCCGGATGCGGAACTGGGCGGCCTGACCGGCGACCCCGGAGCCTCCGTACCCGCACCGGACGAGATCCTTGAACTGTGGCGTACGGGCCTGGAGACGGTCCTCGCCGACGCGGCCACACCGAGCTTCGAGGAGCTGCTGGGCGGTATCGAGGGCGCCATCGGCGAGGACGGCGAGATCGACCCGGACGCCATCGACCTCGACGCCATGGACTGGAACCCGGAGGAGGAGACCGAAGCGCTCGACAGCGCCCTCGGCAACCTCTATCTGCTCACCGCCACCGATCCCGCCGTCGCCGCCGGCTCGATGGTGCCGCTGCCCGTGCTGGCCGCCTCGATGACCGTGCCCGAAGGCATGGACGAGCCCACCGACGAGGTGCTGGAAGAGGTCTCGACCGCGATGATGCGGCTGGACGAGCAGTTCCGGATGCTGGAGCCGACCGGGCTGGTCGCCTACCAGCCGGTGGACGAGGCCCTCACCCGCGAGGCCGCCGACGGCGAGGGGGGCGAAGGTGCCCACGGCGCGGAGGAGTTGGGCGCCGACCTCGACGAGGAGGACGTCTCCCGGTACGGCATGGTGCGGCTCACCCCGCTCGGCCTGTACGGCGTACGCGAACGGATGCGGGAAGCGGGCCTGCACGTACCCGCGGTCGGCGACCTCGCCGGTGCCGAGGCGGAACAGCTGCTTGCCGCCCTGCCGGTCTACACGGAGGAGAACGCACGCAGCGAGATCGAGACATGGTTCGCGGCCCGCGCCGCTGACGGCGCGGGCGGGGACGGCGGCACCCTGGCTGCCGCGCGTGAACTGCTGGCGGCGGCCCGCGGCAGTGACGAGGCGGCGCCGGTCCGCCGTCTCGCCTGCCAGCAGGCCCTCTCACTCGCCGGGCCCGAGGCCGAGCCCGCGCTGCGCGAGGTGCTGGACGACCGGCAGTTGGGCGGGCTCGCCCGGGTCTGGCTCGCCGAGCGCGGCGCCGGGGATGTGCCGCCGCCGGACGAGGAGATGGTGTTCTGGCTGACCATCGACACCATCGCCGCGCAGGTCGCGACGGCCGGCGAACCGGACGAGCTGCGCGAGCTGGTGCGGGATCTGGTCGATCAGCACGCGGGGTTCTTCGACAAGGCGTGGCGGGTCGAGCACCCCGCCACCGGCGATGTGCTGGAGACCATGGGCCGGGTGCATCCGGACAAGCGGGTCGCCAAGGATGCCCGCAAGGCCGCCTTCAAGGCCCGCTCCCGCTGAGTCGCTGTCGCGTGAGGGCTGCCCCCACTGAGCTGCTTCCCCGTGAGGGCTGCCTCCGCTGAGGCCGTGTCCCGCGGATTTTGCCCTGCCCCCTGCCCCCTGCCCCCTCCGTTGTCCCCCCCGGTGAGGGGGTGCCCCTTCCTGTCCGTCGCGGGCTGCGGGTGTGTTGTGGCTTGTCGCGCAGTTCCCCGCGCCCCTGACGGGGCGCGTCTCCCTGTGGTGCCGGCGACCGGTCTACCGTTGGGCGGCCATCGGGCAGATTGTCTACGCACTGCTGCCCGCCGGTGCGGCGGTCACTCCGCCTCGGGGCCCCAGACCAGGTGATTGCCGCCCTGCCACTCGATGACCGACTCGTCGTAGAGATCGACGGTGGCGATGTCCAGGCCCGCGCGGGCAAGGTACTCGATCAGGTCGGTCAGGCCGTAGGCCGTCCCCAGCGTCTCGCCGCGCGCGGTGACGCGGCGACCGCCGCCGGGAGAGGGAGGGTGGACGACGACGAGCGCGCTCATACCTCCAGGCTGCGCCAGCGGCTGCGGTGACGCACCTCGGGCCGGGCGGGTACGGCACCCCCTCAACGGTCGTCCGGCCGAGCGTCTGCAACGGGTGGCCCGGCGGCGCGCGGGCGGGTGAGTGCGCGCTCCAGCGCCTGCTCGGCCAGTGCGCGTGCCGTGCCGACCGGGTCGTCGACGACCGAGAGGCCGCGCAGCACCACGGCACCCTCGTGCAGCAGGGCCAGTTCGTCGGCCAGCCGGCCGGGATCGGCCGCGCCGGCTGCGCCGGAGAGCTCGTACAGATAGCCGCGCAGCCAGCGCTTCTGTCCGGTGATCACGCGGCGCCCCGGGTGTGCGGGGTCGGGCAGTTCGGCGGCGGCGTTCACGAAACCGCAGCCGCGTGGGTTGTGCTGCCGTGTCCACTCCGCGAGCGCGTCGAAGGTGGCCAGCAGCTGCTCGCCGGTCCCGGTGTCCGCAGCGTGGGCGTCCACCCACGAGGTCAGCCAGGCGCGCCAGCGCAGGTCGCGTTCGTGCAGATACGCGGTGATCAGCGCGTCCTTGCCGCCGAACCGGTCGTAGAGGGTCTTCTTGGTGGTGCCCGCCTCCTTGGCGATCAGGTCCACACCGACGGCTGTGATGCCGCGCTCGTAGAAGAGGGCGCTCGCCGCGTCCAGGATCTTCCGCGCGCCGGGGGTCAGTTCCTCCGGCGCCCCCGCGGCTGCCCGCTTCGACCCCGTCTTCGTCTCCGTATCCACTGCCTCCCGGCTCCCTTCGGCCGACGGACCCGTGCACCCGAGCCGATCAGCACCTTGAGGTAAACAGACCTGTCTACTGCACTGTACTCCCCGAGTCGAGTAGACCGAGCTGTTTACCTGGCTGGCGGCGACGGTAGGGCCGCAGGGGATCCGGACCGGGCGTACGAGTGCGGCGTACGGGACCGGCACCCCGGCCCCGGCAACCGGGCCCACGGCGGAAACCCGGGGTCACCGGGGAATCCCTGACCACGGCAAAGGAACCGCAAAGCCGGGCCAGTCGTTACCCCCGGCATGACCGCAATGACTCCCGGCTCCAATCTGCCGCTGGCCGCGCCGCGCGTGGCGGTGGACGTAACCGCACCCAGCAAGCTCGACGTCTCGGCACTGCTGCTGAGCCCGGAGGGCAAGGTCCGCTCGGACGAGGACTTCGTGTTCTACAACCAGCCCACCGCTCCCGGCGTGACGCACAGCAGCGGCGCCACCGACACCATCACCGTGGAGACCGGCGCGGTGCCCGCCGAGATCGACAAGGTCGTCGTCACCGCGAGCCTCGACGCCCCCGGGGCCACCTTCGCCGGGACCGAGCCCACCGCCACGGTCCGCGACGCCGCGACCGGCGCGGTGCTCGCCACCTTCACCCCGCCGCAACTGGGCGCCGAGACGGCCCTGCTGGTGGTGGAGGTCTACCGCAGGAACGATGCCTGGAAGGTACGGGCCGTCGGGCAGGGGTACGCCAACGGGCTGGGCGGTATCGCCTCCGACTTCGGGGTGAACGTGGAGGAGCCCGCCGCCCCGCCGACGCCGACCGCCCCGGCGGCGCCCGCAGCGCCGCCCGCGCCGCCGGTGGCCGCCCCCGCCGCCCCTGCCGCGCCCTCGGCCCCCTCGGCCCCGTCCGCACCTGCCGCCCCGGCGGCTCCTGCCGGGGCGGGCGCCGGGGCGGGGAAGATCAACCTGGACAAGGGCCGGGTCAGCCTCCAGAAGAACCAGACGGTCTCGCTGGTCAAGGGAGGGCAGCCGCTGCTGACCTCGGTCCGGATGGGGCTCGGCTGGGAGCCGGTCTTCCGCGCGGGCAGGCCGGCCAAGGACATCGACCTCGACGCCTCGGTGATCGCCTACGACGCCAACCGCAAGAAGATCGATTCCTGCTACTTCGGCAAGCTGGCCATCCTGGGCGGCGTCATCCAGCACTCCGGCGACAACCTCACGGGCGAGGGCGCCGGGGACGACGAGGTGATCACCGTCCACCTCGGCGACCTCCCGCCCCAGGTGACGGGGCTGGTCTTCACCGTGAACTCTTTCTCGGGCCAGAAGTTCACGGACGTCGCCAAGGCGTACTGCCGCCTGCTCGACGCCTCCGGCGGGGAACTGGTCCGCTTCGATCTGACCCAGTCCGAGCCACGTACGGGCGTCCTGATGGCCAAGTTCGTCCGCCAGTTCACCGGCGAATGGGAGATGACGGCGCTCGGCGAGTACGTCGACTCGCGCACGGTGCGCGGCATGGTGAAGCCGGGCGCCGCGGCGCTGTAGAGCCTGCGGCGCCCGGCATTCACCGGGGGAGGTCAGAAGTCGAAGACGGGGCCCGTCGCGAGGTGCATGGCGCAGGCGTTGGGGAACGTCTTCTTCCAGTTGACGGCCTGCTTCCGGTGGCTGCCGTGTGCGGCGACGGTCACCGGGGCGTACTGCTTGGTGCAGTTGCCGCGCTTGCGGGGCAGTGCGGCGAGATTGCCGTTCGCCTTGTCGAGCGCGGCGCACGCCTCGGCGGCCTTCGGGTGGCGCCCGCGCGGGGTGGGCTCGCACTGGAGCAGGAGGCCCCGGATCGACGCCTTCCCGGAGCCGGAGATGGACAGAAAGACGCCCTGGGTCTTGCGGTCGCCCTTGTGACTGCTGTGGCTGCCGTCTGTGGTGGCGCTCGCGGCGCCGACGGCAGGCGCGGTCTGTACGGCCAGCAGCGGCACGGCCAGAGCGGCTGCGGCCATCGCGGTGCGGACGAGGTGCCGGTTGGAGATTCGAGTGCTCACGGCCCGCTAACGAGGCCGGGCGCCGGGAGGATACGGGGCACGCAGCCGCGTTGCGGCGCGCGCTCGGCGGGGTGCGCCTGCGGGCTCCCCGCGTGCCGTGCGGCACGCGGGGAGCCGCACTCAGGACTGAGGCCGACGGCCGTGGTTGGCCGCGTTGTTGCGACGTGCCTTCTTCTTGCGCCGACGCTTGGACGACATGGCGCCTCCTTTCACGCGGTGGATGTATACCTCCGCGTTTCTACCACCCGCCCCGCCCTTCGCACCCCCGCCCCCGTCAACCGGGGAGAGACAGAAATCTCTTCCCGCCGCAACGGCGAGCGACCACGTGGGGGTACCTACCGGCCGGAGGCTGGGGGAGCGGGTCCGGCGGCAATGCGACGGCCGTATCCCTCGCGCTCGACGACCCCGTACTCAGCGGGGATCGCGGGAGTGGCCGAACAGCAGGCGGTAGACGATCAGCAGGACGAGGGAGCCGGCGATGGCGGCGACCCAGAGGCCGGGGTCGACGACGTTGTTGGCTATCGGGCGGTCCAGGAAGGTTGCGGAGAGCCAGCCGCCGATGAAGGCGCCGGCGATGCCGATGAGGACGGTGCCCACCAGGCCGCCCGGATCGCGGCCGGGCATCAGGATCTTGGCCACCGTGCCCGCGATCAGGCCGAGGACGATCCAGCTCAGCACACCCGAGTGCGCCAGGTCGGAGAGCACGTCGGAGCCCGAGTTGTCCGATTCGGAGTCGGCGAGCTGGGTGAGCGGAGCAAGGTGGGCGAGCGGTGTGGCGAGCATGGGTGGAGCCTCCCCGTGGCTGATCGGTTGCGGCCCCATGATGCCTGCTGGGTCCGGCCTTCCCGGTACGCCCTTCAGCTCTCCCTCAGTGTGGCCACATCGGCGGCTGCGTGCAGAAGTGGCCGCCCAGGTACGCCTGGTCGGGCCGGGCGGGGTCCAACTCACCTTGCTCCGCGAGGAGTTCCGCCGCGTACGGCTCCGAGTCGTCGCGCGGTTCATAGCCCAGGGCTCGGGCCGAGCTGAGGTCCCACCACAGCCGGGTGTTGGCGGAGGAGCCGTGGACGACGGTGTGGCCGACGTGCTCGGCGGTCAGTGCCGCGTGGAAGAGGCGGGCGCCGTCGGCGGGGCTGAGCCACACCGAGAGCATCCGCACGGACGTCGGTTCGGGGAAGCAGGAGCCGATGCGGACGGAGACGGTCTCGATGCCGTGCAGATCCCAGTAGAGCTGTGCGAGGTCCTCGCCGAAGCACTTGGAGAGGCCGTAGAAGGTGTCGGGGCGACGCGGGGTGTCCACGGGGATCAACGCGGCCCCGCCCTCACCGGCCGCGCCCTTGCCGTCACCGGGTACCGGGGTGAAGCCGACCGCGTGGTTGGAGGAGGCGAAGACCATACGGCGTACGCCCTCGGCGCGTGCCGCCTCGTAAAGCGCATACGTACCCCGGACGTTGGCGTCGAGGATCTTCTCGAACGTGGACTCCAGCGAGATGCCCGCGAGATGGATGATCGCGTCCACGCCGCGTACGGCCGCGCGCAGGGTTTCGCTGTCCGCGGTGCTCAGGTCCAGTACGTGGGCTTCCGGCTCGCCGCAGACGGGGCGCATGTCCAACAGCCGCAGGGTGTAGCCGTAGGAGGGCAGCAGTCCGCGCATCAGGGTGCCGAGGCCGCCGGCGGCGCCGGTGAGCAGCACGGTGCGGTCGGCGGGCTTGGCGGGCTCGGCTGAGGGGCTCTCGGACATGGCGGCGGTCTCCATCCATGGACCTGGTTCATATATAGGGAGACGCTATGAAGTGCCCTCAGGCCCGTCAAGAGAGCGCCGAGCGTCGGGTCGTTGGTTCTCAGTGTGCGGCCAAGTTGCGGTCTTGACCCGCGAGTCCGACCTTGACCGGTGGCGCGCCACTGCCTTAGCGTGACCAGCGTTCAGGAATATGGACGCATATCAGAAGAGTGCACGACTGGAGGGCGTTTCCGCCCGCCCGTCCCGGCTCGCAAGGAGCTCCGTATGCCCTCGTCCCCGTCCTCCCCGGCCTCCGAGGCGTCGCTCGCCGAGCGGCTCGACGGACTGCTCTTCTTCCCCGTGACGGCCTTCGCCTCCGACGGATCCATCGACCTCGACGCCTTCCGCGCGCATGTGCGGCACGGGGTGGTGGCGGGCGCGGGGGCGGTCTTCGCGTGCTGCGGCACCGGTGAGTTCCACGCGCTCTCACCGGAGGAGTTCAGCGCCTGTGTGGCCGCGGCCGTGGCGGAGACGGACGGCAGGGTGCCGGTGGTGGCGGGCGCCGGCTACGGGCCCGCGCTCGCCCAGGACTTCGCCCGCCGGGCCGAAGTGGCGGGCGCCGACGGGCTGCTGGCGATGCCGCCGTACCTCGTTCTGGCCGACCAGGACGGGCTGGTGCGGCACTACACCGAGCTGGCGGAAGCCACCTCGCTGCCCACCATCGTCTATCAGCGCGACAACGCCCTCTTCACGCCCGAGGCCGTCGTACGCCTCGCCCGGCACCCGCGCATCATCGGCCTCAAGGACGGCCACGGCGACCCGGACCTGATGCAGCGCATCATCACCGCCGTCCGACGCGCGGGCCTGGAGGAAGACTTCCGATACTTCAACGGACTGCCCACCGCCGAGCTGACCGGGCTCGCCTATCGGGGCCTTGGCATCTCCCTCTACTCCTCCGCCGTCTTCTGCTTCGCGCCCGAGATCGCCCTCGCGTTCCACCGGGCACTGGCCACAGGCGACGAGGCGACGGTACGGGAGCTGCTCGACGGCTTCTACGTACCGTTCGTCGAACTCCGTAACCAGGGCCGCGGCTACGCCGTCTCGCTGGTCAAGGCGGGGGTGCGGCTGCGGGGTCGGGACGTCGGCGGGGTGCGCCCGCCGCTGTCCGACCCCGCGCCGGCGCACGTCGAGGAGCTGGCCGCGCTGCTGGAGCGGGGCCTGGAGTTGGCCGGCGCCGCGCCTGGCAGCACCGCGTCGGCTCAGGACGAGGGGGCGCGCTGATGCGGGCAGCGGCGTTTCTCTACCCCTGGGACGTGGTCGGCGATCCCGGGGCACCCGGCCGCCTCGCAGCGCTCGGCGTCCAGCAGGTCACTCTCGCCTCGGCCTACCACTCCACCCGCGCGCTCACCCCGCGTCACCCCCGGCACCGCGTCATCACGGCACGGCACTCCGCCGTCCTGTACCCGCCCGACCCCGCCCGCTGGCAGCACGGCGCCCCGCAGCCGTACCACCAGGACTGGGTGGTCTGCGACGATCCGGGCGGCCCGTACGCCGAGGCGGCCCGCGCACTGACCGAGGCGGGCCTGGAAGTGCACTCCTGGGTGGTCCTGGCCCACAACTCCCGACTGGGCGAGGACTTTCCGCACACCAGCGTCCGCAACGCCTACGGCGACCGCTATCCGTGGGCCCCGTGCATCGCGCGCCCCGAGGTGCGGGCCTACGCCGTCGCGCTGGCGGCCGAGGCAGCCGTACGGCCCGGCACCGGAACCCGCGGTACCGAACTGGAGTCCTGCGGCTGGTACGGGCTCGCCCACCTGCACGCGCACGACAAGACCGGTGGCGTCCCGCTGCACGGTGCCGCAGCCGCGCTGATGTCGCTGTGTTTCTGCGAGGTGTGCGAGGAGGGTTACGCCACCCTGGGCGGCGACCCCGAGCGGTTGCGGGACGGTGTGGTGCGGGCCCTGGAGCCGCTCTGGCGGAACGAGCGCGCCGCGGCCCCGCCCGGGGAAAGCGGCAGGGCGGGGGAGCGGGCGGCGATCGAGGGGCTGCTCGGCGCCGAGGCCGCGGCCCTCGTCGCGGGGTGGCGGGACGCCGCGGCGAGCCGCCTCCAGCGCGAAGCGGTCGCGGTGGTACGGCAGGAGGCGGCGCCCGGGCGTTTCCGGGTGCTCCTGCACGCCGATCCGGCCCCGCACCGTACGGGCGCCAACGCGGGCACCCGCCCCGCCGACGTGCTCGGCCATGCCGACGGGGTCGTCGTCCCCTGCCCCGGCGGGCCGGCGGGCGGTGCCGAACGCGGCGACGCGCTGGGCCCGTTCGCCGCGGACGGCGGCCCCGGTGCGACGCTCGCCGCCAACTTCACCGTCGTCTCCGGCATGGGCGGCAGCCCGCACACCCTCGCCGACGACGCGGCACACGCCCGCGCGCTCGGCGCGACCGAACTGCGGCTCTACCACGCCGGGCTGGCCTCGGACCAGGACCTCGCCGCGGTGGCCGAAGCTCTTGCGGGGCAAGGGCCCGAGGGCTGAATCACCGCAGCGCCGCCTCCATCATCTTCTTGGCGAAGGGGGCCGCCAGCCCGTTGCCGCTGACTTCGGCGCGGGCCGCGTCCGAGTCCTCCACCACGACCGCGACGGCGACCTTCTTGCCGGAGTCCGTCTCGCCGTAGGAGGTGAACCAGGCGTACGGCGTACCGCTGTTGTCGACGCCGTGTTGGGCCGTTCCGGTCTTGCCGCCCACCGTGATGCCGTCGATCTTCGCGTTGCTGCCGGTGCCCTTGTCCACCACCGTGTCCATCGCGGATCGCAGCTGTTCGGCGGTGCGCCGGCTCATCGCGGGGTCACGACACCGTTCTCGTACGCCAGGATGACCGCCTGGGTGCGGTCCCGGGCGCCCAGCTTGGCCAGCACGCCGGCGACGTGCGTCTTCGCGGTCGCCATGCTGACGGCGAGCTGTTCGGCGATCTCCGCATTGGTCAGCCCCTGGGCCATCAGCCGCAGAACCGCTGCCTCCCGGTCGGTGAGCCGCGCGGTGAGCGTCTCGGCGCGGCGGTCCCGCGCGTGATGGGCGGCCAGGGCGCGGACGGCGGCGGGGAACAGCAGCGAATCGCCGCGCTTCACCAGCCGGATGCCGGCGATCAGATCCTCGGCCGTCGCACGCTTCAGCAGGAATCCGTGGGCGCCGGCCCGCAGCGCGTCGTAGACATAGCTGTCGTTCTCGAAGGTGGTGAGGATCAGGATGCGCGGCGCCTCCTCGCCCATCGTCCGCACCAGGTGCTCCGTGGCGCGGATGCCGTCGACACGTGGCATGCGGACATCCATCAGCACCACGTCAGGGCGCAGCTCGCGTACCGCGGAGACCGCCTCGTCCCCGTCCGCCGCCTCGCCCACCAGCTCGATCCCGGGCTCGCTCGCCAGGATCGCGCGCAGTGCCGTACGGACCATGCGCTCGTCGTCCGCGAGAAGGACCCGCAAGGGCGCCGCTGTCATGGGGTGCTCTCCTGTCTCGTGCTTTCCCGTACCGCTCTTTGCGGCCTGCCGTCCCCTCGTACAGCCGGGGCCAGCGGCAGGCGGGCCGTCAGCCGCCATACGCCGTCCTCGCCGCCCGCCCGTGCGGTGCCGCCCAACAGCGCGGCACGTTCGGCGATCCCGGCGAGGCCCCGTCCGCCCGAGGCCCGGGTGACAGCTGCCTCGCTGGCCGCGTTCTCGACCGTGACCGCGAGCAGCTCGCCCTGCGGGGAGCGTTGCCGCTCCAGCCGGACGTCCACGGCGGCGCCGGGCGCATGCCGCAGCGCGTTGCTCAGCCCTTCCTGCACCACGCGGAAGGACTCGGCGGAGACTTGAGCGTCCAGCAGCGCGAGAGGGCCGAGCGCTTCGTCCACCCGCAACCGGACCTCGGTGCCGGTGGCGCGGGTGCGGGCGACCAGTGCGTCCAGGTCTGCCGCCAGGCTGGGGCCGGTCGCCGGGGCGCTCTCCCCCTCCCGCAGCACTCCGAGCACCGCGTCCAGCTCCGCCACGGCGTCCCGGCTGGTCTCCTCGATCGCGGCCAGCGCCTGCCGTACGAACTCCGGGTCGCCGTCCAGCACCCGGCGTGCGGCGCCCGCCTGGAGCGACACCGCGCTGAGCGCGTGCCCGACCGAGTCGTGCAGCTCGCGCGCCAGCCGGTTGCGGACCGCCAGGTCGGCGGCGCGGCGCTCGGCGGCGGCGAGCCGGTCGGCAGGCGTAGGGCCCAGCAGTACGGGCGCACAGCGCGCCAGCAGCGCCCCGGCCCCGTACACGGCCGCCACCAAGGCCGCCAGCAGCGCGAATCCGGCCACCGGGGCCGTCCACAGTGCGCTGCCCGCGTGGTCCCACGGCCAGGCCCAGTGCTTGCCGCGCAGGGCCGGGAAGAGCGGGAAGGCCAGCAGGACGACGGCCATCGGCGGTACCGCCAGCGAAGCCCCGCTCAGCAGTCCGCCGAGGCCCACGTGCAGCGTGAACCAGACCGCGGAGCGGCGCCGGGCCGCCCACGAGTCGGCGGGCCCCAGGGCGAGCGTGCCGCCGGGCAGTTCGCACAGGGTGCGCGCTGCGGCGGACTCCAGCGCCCGCAGCACCGGGATCAGCCCGGCAACCGCGACCAGCGGGAGGGAGAGTCCGTACGCCAGGAACTGCGGGCCGGGCCGGGTGTTGAGGAACTGCGACATATCGGGCCGCACGACGCCGATACCGACGTTCACCAGCAGGTAGAACGGCATCAGCAGCGCACCGCCCTGGAGCAGATGCACCCAGCGCAGCGCCAGGGTCCGCACCCTGCCGCGGACTTGCGGCCGTTCTGTCATGCCGTCCCCCCCTCGCTGTGTGTACCTGCTCAGGCGTTCGGCCGCACTGTCGCACCGGGCACAGGGCGGGACGCCGGCACACGCGCCCGGCGGCGCAGTTGCTGCGCGCCCAGCGCCGCGAGAAGCAGCCCGGCGAGTGCCTGGCAAGCGTAGGCGAGCAGCATCGTGGCGGTTGCATTCTCACCCAGCGATCCGCTGGAGAGCGCCCCCATGAGCAGCCAGCCGCCCCAGCACGCAAGCACTCCCGAACCGACCCAGGCCGCGGTCAGCGTCGGCCACAGCCGTGCACCCGAGTGCCCGGCCCGGTTGCCCCGGGGCAGTAGCCGTCCGACTCCGACGAAGGCGATGACCACATACAGCACGAATGTGGCGTCCGTGATCCGGCCGGCGATGCCGGAGTGCTCCGCGGTCAAGCCGGCCTCCGAGCCGGCAGCCCACAGCGTGTGCGCCACCAGAGCGGGCAGCGCCACGAGCGACGCTGCGGCAAGCCCCCATCTCGCCACCACCTGCGTGCCGTCAGCCCGGAGGCGGAGCGGTGAGCGCAGCAGCGGGCCCCAGCGGTCACGCACGTACAGCACGGCCAGCACGCTCAAGGTGATGGCCTGCGCCAGGAAGCCCGTGTAGACGAGCGTCCACACCCAGCCGTCCAGCAGCTTGTCGGCTCTGTCGTCACCGCCCCCGCCGGCGGAATCTCCCGTCAGCACCGTGTACACGGTCTGCAGCGGGAAAGCGACCACGATCGGGCCGAGCAGGCCGCAGGCGATCCAGATCGGCAGGGCCAGCAGCGGGCCGGGGACCCGTCGTCCCCAGGGACGGGTGAGGGTCAGCACCAGCAGGATGACGGCACCGTCCATGGCGACGGTCAGCGCGTTGACGATCCACAGCGTGGCGCCGCCGTCGAGCAGCCGGCTGCCCTCGGGGATGCCGATGTGGCTCCCCGAGAGCCAGAGCACCTTCAAGGTGAGATAGGGCAGGCAGGCGGCCACGGTGAGCGGCGCGAGGATCTTTCTCGTTCTCTCCATGGAGAACACGCTCCCGGCCGCACCCGGGTACGGGCGTCCTGCCCTGCGACGAACCACCTCCGCCGCGCGGCGGAGGCTTCCGCCCTCAGGGAGGGGGGAGGTGGCGTCCTGCGGCGGAGGGTCAGAGCGTGCGCGTGGCGTGCATCAGCCGGTCCCGCGCGTCGAACAGCGCGTCCTTGATCATCTGCTCGTGTGCGGGCGTCAGCCGGGCCACCGGCACCGAGCAGCTGATGGCGTCCCGGGCCGGGGTGCGGTACGGGACGGCGACGCCGAAGCAGCGCAGCCCCAGCGTGTTCTCCTCGCGGTCCACGGCGTACCCCTGCTCGCGCACCAGTTGCAGCTCCTCGATCAGCTGCTCCCGGTCGGTGAGGGTGTGCTCGGTGAGCTGGGCCAGCGTCTCGGGCAGCATGGTGCGCACCTGCTCGTCCGAGTACGTCGCGAGCAGTGCCTTGCCCAGCGAGGTCGAGTGCGCGGGCAGCCGCCGCCCGACGCGGGTGAACGGGCGCAGATAGTGCTGGGACTGGCGGGTGGCGAGGTAGACGACGTTGGTGCCGTCCAGCCGCGCCAGATGGATGGTCTCCGTGGTGTCGTCCGAGAGCCGGTCCAAGGTGGGCTTGGCCGCGGCCACCACCTCGTCACCGTCGATGTACGACGTCCCCACCAGCAGCGCCCGCACCCCGATGCCGTACCGGGTGCCGGTGGCGTCCGTCTCCACCCAGCCGAGGTCGACCAGGGTGCGCAGCAGCATGTAGAGGCTCGACTTGGGATAGCCGACCGCCTCCTGGACGGCAGCCAGCGTATGCATCCCGGGCCGCCCCGCGAAGAACTCCAGCAGCTCCACCGTCCGCACGGCCGACTTGACCTGCGAACCCCCCGCTTCGGTACCCGACATCGACCTTGACCCCTCTGTTCGCGCAGACCTACAGTCCCAAAGGAATTCACCTACAGGGATATTGTTCAGCATACCGAACAAGACGGCTCCGCAGGCCGGGAAGGCCGTGCGGGACGCCTGCAGGAGAGCAGATCCGCAGGACCAGGAGGACCCCGGTGGCAGCAGCAGTACCAGTGTGGAGCGTCGACCCCCGTACCGGAAAGCAGCGGGAACAGGTCGCCGACGAGGCCACGGCGGCCGACGTGGACGCCGCCGTACGGGCCGCGCACGAGGCGCTTCCCGCACTCGCCGACCGGGTGGTCCGCGCAGCCTTCCTGCGCGCCGCCGCGAAGCGCCTCGAAGCCGACGGCGAGCGGATCGTGGCGACAGCCGACGCCGAGAGTGCCCTGGGCACCCCCCGGCTGACCGGCGAACTCGCCCGTACGACAGGACAGCTGCGGGCCTTCGCCGACGAGATCGAGGATGGCGGCCACCTCGACGTCGTCATCGACCACGCCGACCCCACGCTCACCCCGCCCCGCCCCGATCTGCGCCGCTACAAGCTGCCGATCGGCGTCGTCGCCGTCTACGCCGCCTCCAACTTCCCGCTGGCCTTCTCCGTTCCCGGCGGCGACACCGCCAGTGCGCTCGCCGCCGGCTGCTCCGTCGTGGTCAAGGCGCACCCCGACCACCCCGCCACCTCAGCCCTGTGCGGAGCTGCGCTGCGGGCCGCCGCCGTGGACTCGGGACTGCCCGAGGACGTCGTCTCCGTCGTGTACGGATTCGAGGCGGGCGTCGAACTGGTGCGGCACCCGCTGGTGTCGGCGGCCGGGTTCACCGGCTCGGTCAAGGGCGGCCGTGCCCTCTTCGACGCGGCTGCCGCGCGGCCCCGGCCCATCCCGTTCCACGGTGAGCTCGGCTCCCTCAACCCGGTTGTGATCACGCGCGAGGCCGTCGCCGAGCGTGCCGAGCAGATCGGCGAGGGACTCGGCGGCTCCATGACCCTCGGCACCGGCCAGTTCTGTGTGAAGCCCGGCCTCGTCCTCGTCCCGGAGGGCCAGGACGGCGACCGGATGCTCGACAAGCTCTCCGAGACCCTGCGCGGTACGGCCCCCGGCCATTTGCTGGACGACCGAATGCGGCAGGCGTTCGTGGCGGGCGTCGCCGAACGGGCGGCGCTGCAACGGGTCGAGGCGCCGGTTGTCGCCGGGGTCGGTGACGACGAGCGGACCGTGCGCCCCGGGCTGTTCACCGTGGCGGCCGGTGAACTGGGCGAGGAGCACGAGCTGTTGCTGGAGGAGTGCTTCGGCCCGGTGACCGTCGCCGTCCGGTACGCGGACGAGGCGGAGGCCGAAGCCGTGCTGGCGCGGGTACCCGGCAGCCTCACCGCCACCGTGCACCTCGGTGCGGACGAGGCGGCGGGCGACGAGGGCGCGGCCTCGCTGGTCGCGCGGCTCACCGCGGTCGCGGGGAGGGTGCTGGTGAACGGCTGGCCCACCGGGGTCGCCGTCGCTCCGGCCCAGCATCACGGGGGGCCGTACCCGGCCACCACGTCGACCTCCACCTCCGTGGGGGCCACCGCCATCGAGCGCTGGCTGCGGCCGGTCGCTTTCCAGGACACGCCTGAGGCCCTGCTCCCGCCCGAGCTGCGGGACGGCAACCCGCTGGGCCTGCCGCGCAGGGTGGACGGCGTCCGGGAGTGACGTAACCCGGTGGACCGGTCGCAGCCGCCCCGCGACACTGGCGGGATGGATCAACGCGTGCTCGCCGCCGAGTTCAAGCCCGAGGTCACCTACTTCAACACCGCCTCCCACGGCCTGCTCCCCGCCCGCGCGGCAGCGGAGATCACCGGGGCCGTCGCCGGAATGTCCGTAGGCCGCATCGACCAGCCGGCCTACTACGCGGAGGTCGACAAGGCGCGCGCGGCGTTCGCGCGGATCGCCGGCACATCCACGGCCCGCGTGGCGGCGGGCAGCGCGGTGGCCACGCACACCGGACTGATCGCCGCCTCCCTCCCCTCCGGCGCCGAAGTCCTGGCGCCGGAGGGCGACTTCAGCTCCGTGGTCAACCCGTTCACGGTGCGCGACGACATCACCCTGCGCACCGTGCCCCTCGGCGAGCTCCCGGAGGCGGTGGAGCCCTCCACCACGCTGGTGGCCCTCAGCGCCGTGCAGTCGGCGGACGGCCGGATCGCCGATCTGCCCGCCGTCCGGGCAGCCGCCCGTGCCGCCGGTGCGCGGGTCCTGCTGGATGCGACGCAGGCGGCGGGCTGGCTGCCCTTCAGCGCCGACGACTACGACTACGTGGTGTGCGCCGCGTTCAAGTGGCTGCTGTGCCCGCGCGGTGTCTCGTTCCTGGTCGTCTCGCCCGAGGCGCAGCAGGAACGGGCGCTGCTGCCGCTGCATGCGGGATGGGTGGCGGGGGCCTCGCCCTGGGACGACTGCTACGGCCCCATCGCACGGCTCGCCCCGGACGCGCGGGCGTATCAGGAGTCGGTGGCGTTCCTGCCGTATCTGGGTGCCGCGCGCTCCCTCGAACTGGTCGGGGAACTGGGCGGGCCGGAGCCGATCGGGGCGCACGACAGGGCGCTCGCCGCGCGGTTCCGCAAGGGGGTCGCGGGGCTGGGCCGCGGGTACGAACCGGTTCCGGGGGACTCGGCGATCGTCGCGGTGCCCGGTCTGGGGCATGCCGCGGGCGCGCTGGCGGCGGCCGGGGTGGCGGTGTCGGACCGGGAAGGCAATCTGCGCGCTGCCTTCCACCTCTACAACACCGAGGAGGACGTGGACCGGCTGCTCAACCTGCTGGCGGGCTGAGCCACTTACGACACGGGGGCGGGACCGTGTGCGCCCCGCCCCCGCATCAGCAGGTCACCGGCAGGGTCACTCCACAGGCGTGAAGTCCCGCGCTCCGATGAACTCGGGGCGGCGGACCGGCGCGGCGAAGGGTTCCACCGCCTGGTTCTCGACGCTGTTGAAGACGATGAACACGTTGCTCCGCGGGAACGGAGTGATGTTGTCACCGCTTCCGTGCATGCAGTTGCAGTCGAACCAGGTCGCCGAGCCGGGCTTTCCGGTGAACAGCTTGATGCCGTGTGCTTCGGCGAACTTGGTCAGGGACTCGTCGGTCGGGGTCCCCGCGTCCTGCATCTGCAGCGACTTCTTGTAGTTGTCCTTCGGCGTCGCGCCCGAGCAGCCGAGGAAGGTCTTGTGCGACCCCGGCATGATCATCAAGCCGCCGTTGGTCTGGTAGTTCTCCGTCAGCGCGATCGAGACCGACACGGTCCGCATCCGGGGCAGACCGTCCTCCGCGTGCCAGGTCTCGAAGTCGGAATGCCAGTAGAACCCCGTGGCGCCGAAGCCCGGCTTGACGTTGATCCGGGACTGGTGGACATAGACGTCCGAGCCCAGGATCTGCCGTGCCCTGCCCACGATGCGCGGGTCGCGCACCAGCTGTGCGAAGACCCCGCTGATCTTGTGCACCTCGAACACGGTCCGGATCTCCTGCGACTTCGGCTCGACGATCGAGCGTTCGTCAGCACGCATCTCCGGATCCGAGGTGAGCCGTTCCAGTTCCGCGCGCAGCACATCGACCTCGTCAGGTCCGATGAGCTGGTCGATGGCGAGGAACCCGTCCCGCTCGAAGCCCGCCAGAGCCGCGGCCTCGATGGGCCCCGGCGTACCCGGTTCGGACCACACGACGGGGTCCATCCGCGGGATGGCCACCTCGGTGGTTCCGCGAGTCGGGTACAGGTCGGCGGTGCGCTCGGGTGCGGTGGTCATGGATGTGCCTTCCTCTCCTCTCGTACGGTCCTGTTCAGTTGGCGGAACGGCCAGGACGGCCGAAGTGGACCGGCGAACGGTCCAGTCACGAAGGGGCTTGCTGCCTCAGCGTGTCAGCACGTCGACGCTTCGGCGCGGCGGTGCTGCGGCGCGTCGCCGCTCAGCCTTCGGCTCAGTCGTCGTCGGGCTCGGTGAGCAGCGGGTAGACGCCGTTCTCGTCGTGATCCTCGCGGCCGGTGACCGGCGGGTTGAAGACGCACACGCACCGGAAGTCGGTCTTCGGGCGCATCGTGTGCTTCTCGTGCCCGTCGAGCAGGTACATCGTGCCGGGAGTGATCCAGTGCTTCTCGCCGGTCTCGTCGTTGGTCAGTTCCGCCTCGCCCTCGACGCAGAGCACGGCCTCTATGTGGTTGGCGTACCACATCGAGGTCTCGGTGCCCGCGTAGAGGACTGTTTCGTGCAGGGAGAAGCCCACCTTCTCCTTAGCGAGAACGATGCGCTTGCTCTCCCAGGTGCCCGACGCCGCCTTGACGTGTCGGTCTGTGTTTTCGATGTCCTTGAATGAACGCACGATCACGGTCTGATGGTGCCTTTCTCTGTGTTCCTTATGGAAGAGGCTCTTTGTTGTCCATTCCGGACGAAGCCCCTTCCAGCTGTGGCCATGACGGCTCTTGCTCATTACGGATGTGGCCCGTCCCGGCGGAAAAGCCGGGACGGGCCACGTAGTTCGGGTCAGACGGTCTCGCGGACTGCCCGTGCCAGGATGCGCAGCCCCTCGTCCAGTTCCTCGGGGGTGATGGTCAGCGAGGGCAGCAGTTTGACGACCTCGCTCTCCGGGCCCGAGGTCTCGATGAGCAGCCCCAGCTCGAAGGCGCGCCGGGCGATGGCGGTGGCGCGGCTCTTGTTGTGGAACTCCAGGCCCCACACCAGGCCACGGCCGCGGTGGTCGGCGACCTCCTCGGAGTGCTCCTCGGCGATCGCCTTGAGCACGGCCTCGACCTGCTCACCGCGGGAGAGCGTCTGCTTCTCCATCTGACCGTCGGCCCAGTAGGTCTGGAGCGCCGCGGTCGCGGTGACGAAGGCCGGGTTGTTGCCGCGGAAGGTGCCGTTGTGCTCGCCCGGCTCCCAGATGTCCAGCTCCGGCTTGAACAGGGTGAGCGCCAGCGGCATCCCGTAGCCGCCGATGGACTTCGACAGCGTGATGATGTCCGGCTTGATGCCCGCTTCCTCGAAGGAGAAGAAGGCGCCGGTGCGGCCGCAGCCCATCTGGATGTCGTCGACGATCAGCAGCATGTCGTGCCGCTCGCACAGGTCGGCGAGGGCGCGCAGCCACTCGGCGCGGGCGACGTTGATGCCGCCCTCGCCCTGCACCGTCTCGACGATGACGGCCGCGGGCTTGTTGAGCCCGGAGCCCTGGTCCTCCAGCAGCCGCTCGAACCAGACGAAGTCCTCGGTGGTGCCGTTGAGGTAGTCGTCGAACGGCATCGGGGTGCCGTGCACCAGCGGGATGCCGGCGCCGGCGCGCTTGAAGGCGTTGCCGGTGACGGCGAGCGAGCCCAGCGACATGCCGTGGAAGGCATTGGTGAACGAGACGATCGACTCGCGGCCCTTGACCTTACGGGCCAGCTTCAGCGCGGCTTCAACGGCGTTGGTGCCGGTCGGCCCCGGGAACATCACCTTGTGGTTCATGTCGCGCGGCTTGAGGACCAGCTCCTGGAACGTCTCCAGGAACGAGCGTTTGGCGCTGGTGGACATGTCCAGTCCGTGCACCACGCCGTCGCGCTCCAGGTAGTCCAGCAGGGCGCGTTTGAGCACCGGGTTGTTGTGGCCGTAGTTGAGAGTGCCTGCCCCGGCGAAGAAGTCGAGGTAGGTATGGCCGTCCTCGTCGTACATGTGCGCACCCTGCGCCCGGTCGAAGATGGTCGGCCAGCCACGGCAGTAGCTGCGCACCTCCGACTCCACGGTTTCGAAGACGCTGAGGTCCGGCTGGGTGATGGTCACAGCTTGCTCCAGGGAGTGAGTCGCGTGAGAAGAAAGTCTGGTTATGGGCGGTCGGCGACGGTGCCTACCCGCGGGTGTACGGCCGTATACGTCAGCGCTTCGATGCGCCGGGAAACACGACCGGGCCGATCCGGTACAGCACTTCCGGCAGGTGGCCGTCCTCCGGGAAGAGAGCGGCGTCGAACAGCACGTCCTGCGCGACCGCGGCCGAATGGCGCTGCGCGTAGGAGGTGAACAGCCGGTTGGAGGGGGTGTTGTCCGGGGTGACCGTGGTCTCGACGGTGTCGATGCCGTACTCCTCGGCAACGCGGAGGGTCAGTCCGTCCAGCATCGCTGCGGCGAGTCCGCGACCGCGGGCGGCCTCGTCCACGGCGACCTGCCAGACGAGGAGGGTACGCGGCTGCTCGGGTCGTACGTAGCCGGTGATGAAGCCGACCGGCTCGCCCGCGCCGTCGCGGGCGACGACCGAGGTGGCGGCGAAGTCGCGGCACCACAGCAGGTAGCTGTACGAGGAGTTCAGATCGAGGGTCTTCGAGTCGCGGGCGATGCGCCAGATCGCGGCTCCGTCGTCCACACGGGGTGTGTCGAGCTTCAGTCCCTCCGGCATTTCGAGAAATCCTCTATGGGCACGTGCATGGTCTGCTTGTGCGGCGGTCATGTGAATTCAACTTACCCAGCAGAATCCGAAACTGCACGGGGGTGAGGGGTTACGCAAAGGGGCGGCCCTGTGTTATCGCGCGCGGGCGGGCGGGCGCGCTGAATCGCCGCGCTGCGCCCCTGCTTAAAGGGATATGTCCCGGTATAGCAGGCGACCTGTTGGATGCGTCACAGTCCGATAACGTCCGCGAGATCTGCCGGTGATTAGTCCGCTGAAGCTGCGATGAAGCTAACGAAATCTTAGCGTTTGAGCTGGCGAAGAGCGGGCAGAAGAATACGGGCACCTGCACCGGAAATGCAGTCTGGATTGCATCGTAAAGCCGGAGCTTAGGGCCTGTCTGCCTTTTCGTGGATCTCATTCTTCGCTTTCGGTCCCGGCAATGTTCACGCAGCAGCCGCCCGCGGGCCCGCCGGCCGGGGACATGCCCTCGACGCCGCCACGGCGGGCACTCGTACAGTGCGGACATGAGCGAGTGCGCGAGTCTGCATATCAAGGGGCGGGTGCTGGTCGGGCCCGAGGAAGTACGGGACGAACTGTGGGTGGTGGACGGACGCGTCACCTACGAGCGGCCGTCCGGGCCCCGCGGTGGTGCCGAGCCCGCCGTGCTGACCGGCTGGGTGCTGCCGGGTCTGGTGGACGCGCACTGCCATGTCGGACTGGATGCGCACGGCCCCGTCGACGACTCGACCAGCGAGAAGCAGGCGCTCACCGACCGGGAAGCGGGCGCTCTGCTGCTGCGCGACGCCGGGTCGCCCTCCGACACCCGCTGGATCGACCACCGGGACGATCTGCCCCGCATCATCCGGGCCGGCCGCCACATCGCCCGTACCCGCCGCTATATCCGTAACTACGCACACGAGATCGAGCCCGGCGACCTGACCGCGTACGTACGCCGCGAGGCACGGCGCGGCGACGGCTGGGTCAAGCTCGTCGGCGACTGGATCGACCGCGACAAGGGCGATCTGAGCTCCTGCTGGCCGCGCTGGGCGGTCGAGGAGGCAATCGCGGCGGCCCATGAGGAGGGTGCCCGCGTCACTGCGCACTGCTTCGCGGAGGAGTCGCTGCAGGACCTGGTGGAGGCGGGTATCGACTGCATCGAGCACGCCACCGGGCTGACCGAGGAGACCATTCCGCTCTTCGCCGAGCACGGCGTCGCCATCGTGCCCACCCTGGTCAACATCGCCACCTTCCCGGACCTCGCGGCGGGCGGCGAGGCCAAGTTCCCGCGCTGGGCAGCGCACATGCGGGAGCTGCACGCCCGCCGCTACGACACTGTGCGGGCCGCCTGGGAGGCGGGCATCCCCGTCTTCACCGGCACCGATGCGGGCGGCTCCCTCGCCCACGGACTCGTCGGCCGGGAGATCGGCGAACTGGTCAAGGCGGGGATACCGGTGCTGGATGCGTTGTCGGCCGGCACATGGGGGGCCCGCGATTGGCTGGGGCGCCCTGGTCTGGCCGAGGGGGCGCCTGCGGATTTCGTTGTCTATGAGAGCGATCCGCGTGTTGATGTGCGGGTGCTGGAGGCGCCGAGTCGTGTGGTTTTGCGGGGGCGTGTGGTGCGTTGACTTGCTCCTTCGGGCTGGGGAGGGGGTGCCCCTGTCTGCCCGTCGCAGGCTGCGGATGCGTTGTGCTTGCTCGCGCAGTTCCCCGCGCCCCTCACGGGGCGCGTCTTTTGCGCTTGGGAGGTCTGCGCCCTGGGGGTACCCCCTGCTCGAAGAGCTTGGGGGAGTAGGGCTGGCAAGCGCAGCCCCCATGCCGGGTAGGCAGGATGTATGACCTCTACCGCGCGTACGCTGCTCGCCCAGGTGGCGAGCGATTTCACGGAGCTGCACGCCCCCGAGGGGCGGCCCGCGGCGGCGGACGGGCCGCTGGGTTGGCCCGGATATGACGAGATGCGCAAAAAGGCTCAGCAACGCACTGGGGAGCCCGAATCCGTGGTGTGCGGCACAGGGCGGGTCGGCGGCATTGAGGCCGTGCTGCTCTGCTTCGAGTTCGGGTACCTCGGCGGCTCGCTGGGGGAGCGCACGGGCGACCACATCGAGGCGGCCCACGTCCGGGCGCGTGAGGGGCGGCTCCCTCTCGTCACGCTGGTGGCCACCGGAGGCAGCCGGATGCAGGAGGGCATGCGCGCCCTCGTACAGCTCCAGCGCGTGGCCCGGCAGACCGCGCTGACCCGTGCTGCCGGACTGCCGCAGCTCGCGGTCGTCCGCGACCCCACGACCGGCGGCGGCTGGGCCACCCTCGCCGCGGGCGCCGATGTGGTGCTCGCCCTGCCCGGCGCCCAGGCCGCGTTCGCCGGCTCACGCGTACGGCCCCGCGGCGCCGACCCAGCCGCGTACACCGTGGAGGCCCAGCACGCGGCCGGCCACCTCGACCGGATCGTGCCGGAAGCGGAACTCCCCACCACCCTCGCCCGCTGGCTCGCCCTGCTTGCCGGGCCGGGCACCGGTCGAGCCCGGCCGACGCCCGCACCGGTGCCGTACGCGCTGCCCGGTCCGACCGCCTGCGGCCGGCTGCCCGACAGCGGTACGGAAGCCGTCGCGCGCGCCCGCGCCGCGGGCCGTCCGCGCGCCGCCGCCTATCTGGACGCCTACTTCGCGGACCGCGAGGAGATCAGCGGCGACCGCTGCTCGGGCGCCGACGAGGGCGTGCTGTGCGGGTTCGGGCTGCACGACGGACGTACGGTCGCCTACGCGGCACAATGCGGCACCCCGACCCGGCCGGCCGGCTACCGCACCGTCGCGCGGCTCATCCGGATGGCGGGGCGGCTGCACATCCCCGTCCTGACCCTGATCGACACGCCCGGCGCCGCCAACGGGCCGGAGGACGAGCGCAGCGGTGCGGGGCCCGCCATCGCCGAGGTGTTCGCCGCCGTCGCGGAGGCCACCGTGCCGGTCACCTCGCTGCTGATCGGCGAGGGCGGCTCGGGCGGCGCCCTCGCGATGGCAGCCCCCGGCAGGCTGTGGGTCAGCCCGGACAGCTACTTCTCCGTCATCGCCCCCGAGCTGGCCGCCGCCATCCTCAAACGCGACTCCGAGCAGGTGCCCCGAACCGCCGAGGAGCTGCGGCTGCGCCCCCAGGACGCCGTCGAACTCGGCGTCGCCCGAGGCGTGGTGGACACCGCGCACGGAGCGGTCAGGACACCCGGCGTCAAGGGAACGGTGCGCGGCGTCACGGGCATGCCGGCCGACGGGGAATAGCCGGTGCGCGGCGGCGGTTCGACCGGGCATGCGCGTAGAGATCTGGTCGGACATCGCCTGCCCCTGGTGCTACATAGGCAAGGCCCGCTTCGAGAAGGGCCTGGCGGCCTTCGCCCACCGGGACGAGGTGGAGGTGGTCCACCGCTCCTTCGAGCTCGATCCGGACGCGGGCGCGCCGACCGGGCTGCCGGTCACCAGGCTCCTGGCGGACAAGTACGGTCTCTCGCCCGAGCAGGCCGAGGCCGCCGAGGCACGGGTTGCCGGGACCGCGCACGGAGAGGGTCTCGGCTATGCGTCCGGCCGCCTGATGAACGGCTCCACCTTCGCACTGCACCGACTGCTGCACCACGCCAAGCGGCAGGGCCCGGCCGTGCACACCGCGCTGCTGGACGCCCTCTACCGTGCCAACTTCGCCGAGCTGCTGCCCCTCGGCGACCCGGAGACCGTCGTCTTTGTCGCCACCGGCGCCGGGCTGGACGAGGCGGAGGTACGCCGCGTCCTGGCCGACGAGGACGCCTACGCCGCGGACGTACGCAGCGACGAGCGCGAGGCAGCAGCCCTCGGCGCCACCGGAGTGCCGTTCTTCGTGCTGGACCGCCGCTTCGGTGTCTCCGGCGGCCAGCCGGCCGAGGTGTTCACCCAGGCGCTGGAGCAGGCGTACGCGGCGGCGGGCGGACCCGTGCCGGTGGTGGCGGCCGGATCCGGCGCACCCGGACCGCACGACGGAGCGGCGTGTGACGATGGGACTTGCGAAGTGCCCGCACACCGCACGGAGGACGTGCCGTGACCGAACGCAAGCCCCCGGGAGTCAGCTTCGAGAGCTGGGCGGACCGGCAGATCCGTGAGGCCGAGGAGCGCGGCGAATTCGCAAACCTCCCCGGCGCCGGAAAGCCGCTCCCCGGCCTCGACAAGCCGTACACCGATCAGTGGTGGGTCGAGCGCAAGATGCGCGACGAGAACCTCTCCTACCTGCCACCCTCCCTCGCGCTCCGCAAGGAGGCACAGGAAGCCCGGGAGCGCGCGGCGGAGGCGCGGTCCGAGGCCGAGGTGCGCTCGATCCTCACGGAGATCAACGCGAAGATCGACGAGGCGATCCGCCACCCCCTGGAGGGCCCACCCCATCGGCTCGTCCCCTTCGACGTGGAGAGCGCCGTGCGGCAGTGGCGCTCGGCGCGCCGGGAGCACCGCTGAAGCCGGTCCGGCTGGGCTGGGAGCGCCGTATCGAGCCGCGCTGACGGTGACCGGCGGCGTCGTCACGCCTCGCCGTAGTGTGCCGTGTGGGGGTGCCGGCACGGTGGCCGCTCCGGTCAGTGCTCGCCCGTCGTGTGCTCGCCTGCGGCGTCCAGCGTCTCCAGCGCGCGGTGCAGCGCGCCCACGAACCGGTCGGTCGTCGCCCGGTCCCGTACCGCCATCCGGAGCCACTCCTGGCCGAGCCCGGGGAAGGTGTCCCCGCGCCGTACGGCGAAGCCCAACTCGCGCAGCCGCTCGCGCAGCGTCGCCGCATGCGGGTGCTCCACCAGCAGGAAGGGTCCCTCCGGCGTGGGCGTCGCCTCGCGCAGGCCGGCCGTGCGCAGTGGCGCCAGTCGCTCCCGCAGATAGCCGCGGTCCGCTACGAACTGCCGGGCCGCCTGCTGGGCTTCGGCCAGTGCCTCCGGCGTGCTGCACGCCTGGGCCGCCACCAGCGCCGGGGCCGAGACGGGCCACAGCGGCTGCTGGTGTGCCAGTGCCCGCACCGTCTCCGGGTCGCTCAGCACATAGCCGACGCGCAGTCCGGCCAGCCCCCAGGTCTTGGTGAGGCTGCGCAGTACCACCGTCCGTCCGGGCAGCTGCCCCAACAGCGGGACCAGCGACTCCCGCTCGTCCGGTACCGCGTCCACGAACGCCTCGTCGACGACCAGCGTGCGCCCCGCGCGTGCGAGCCCGGCCAATGCCGTTGCGGGGTGCAGCACGGACGTCGGGTTGGTGGGGTTGCCCACCACCACCAGGTCTGCCTCGGGCGGTACGGAATCCGTCTCCAGCCGGAAGCTGTTCCCGGGCCGCAGCAGCACCCGCTCCACCCGGTGCCCCGCATCCCGCAGCGCGGCCTCCGGTTCGGTGAACTGCGGGTGCACCACGACCGGTCGGCGCGCGGACACGGCCCGTGCGAGCAGGACGAACGCCTCTGCCGCGCCCGCAGTCAGCAGTACCTGGTCCTCCGGCAGCCCGTGCCGCTCGGCCACCGCACTGCGCGCCGGAGTGCTGTCCGGGTAGGCGGCCAGCGTCGTCAGCGAGGCCGCCAGCCGCTCCCGCAGCCACGCCGGGGGAGTGCCGGTACGGACGTTGACGGCGAGATCGGTCAACCCGCTTCCGGCGCCCCGTACTTCCGCGTCCCCATGGTGCCGCAGGGCGTCGCCCAGGGTGGTTCCGTCTGCGCTCACGGCTCTCTCCCCGGCACGGCAACGGCAGCCACGGCGGCGGTGACGCGCACCGGAGCCCCGGCCGTCGCCCGCGCCTTGGTCTTCGGCACCAGCAGCACCGGCGCCCCTCCCTGCACCGCCGATCCGCTGCCCCCGTGGCTGCCCCCACCGCCGGCCAGCAGCGCCGCCGCCTCGGCGACGGAGGGTGTGCCGACTGCCGTACGGGAGAAGTCCGAGGGGTGCGGCACCCGTACGCGGGCCAGTGTCCGTGCGTCGTAGGCGATCAGCGGCAGGCCCAGCTTCCGTGCCGCCGTCAGCAGTCCCGGCTCCTCGGCCCGCGCCTGGACGGTCGCCAGCGCCGCGGCGTCGTCTGCTGCGAGCCCCGCGGCGGTCAGCACGCTTCGCACCAGCTCCAGCACCTCTTCGGCCGTCACCCCGGCGCAGGTGCCCACGCCGACGGTGACCAGGCGGGGGCCCGGCCCCGTACCGGCGCCGAACGGGCTCATGCCGCGTTCCCCGCCCCGTCGCCCACCTGGTCCCCGGCTTTGTTTCCCGTTTCCCATTGCGCCGCGCAGCGGGCCACGAACCGCGCCGCCATCCGCGGCGCCGCGGCCCAGTGCACATGCAGATAGGAGGCGTGCACATTGCCCTGGACGAACCCGTCCGGGCGCCGCTCGGGCCGCACCAGTCCCCAGGCGGGTACCTGCCCCGCGCCCGGCAGCAGTTCCGTGCGGTGGAACTCGTGCCCCCGCACCCGGGTGCCCGTCTCCGCGAGTGCGCTGTCCGCGACGGCCACCGCCTCGCGGTAGCCCAGCGTCAGCCGCTCCGCCATCCGTCCGTGCGCATCGAGCACACCGCACATCGGCTTGCCGTCCAACTCCCGTGCCAGATACAGCAGCCCGGCGCACTCGGCCGCGACCGGCCCCTCGAAGGCCGCGATCTGCTGCCGTAGTGGTCGATTTTCGGCCAACTCCGGAGCGTAAACCTCCGGAAAACCGCCGCCGATCACGAGCCCCGCCGTGCCGTGCGGCAGCGCCTCGTCCCGCAGGGGGTCGAACCCGACGACCTCCGCGCCCGCAGCCCGCAACAGCTCCGCGTGCTCGGCGTACGAGAAGGTGAACGCCTCACCGCCGGCCAACGCCACCCGCGGCGCCCGCGCCACCGGCTCCGCACCCACCTCGGCGGCCGGGTCCCACAACTCCTCCGGCAGCGGCGGAGCCTGCCGCGCCAGCGCCAGCAGCGCCTCCAGGTCGCACCCCTCGCGCACCCGTTCCGCCAGCGCCGCCACCGACTCGACGGCCTCCGCGCGCCGTTCGGCCACCGGCACCAGACCCAGATGCCGGGAGGGCGCCCGCACCACCTTCTCACGCCGCAGCACGCCCAGCACCGGCACCCCCGAGCCGTCCAGCGCCTCGCGCAGCAGCTCCTCGTGCCGGTCGGAGCCCACCTTGTTGAGGACCACGCCTGCGACCCGCACCTCCGGGTCCCAGGAGGCGAAACCGTGCACCAGCGCCGCCACCGAGCGCGACTGCGACGAGGCGTCCACCACCAGCACCACCGGGGCGCGCAACAGCTTGGCGACGTGCGCGGTCGACGCCAGCTCGCCCTGCCCCGCAGCGCCGTCGTACAGCCCCATCACGCCCTCGACCACCGCGAGATCAGCGCCCTGCGCGGCGTGGCCCAGCAGCGGTGCGATCCGCTCGGGACCGCACAGATACGCGTCCAGATTGCGGCCCGGACGGCCGGTCGCCAGCGCGTGGTAGCCCGGATCGATGTAGTCGGGGCCGACCTTGTGCGGGGAGACGGTCAGCCCGCGGCCGGCGAAGGCGGCCATCAGCCCCGTCGCCACCGTCGTCTTGCCGCTCCCGGAGGACGGCGCGGCGACCACCAGTCGCGGTACCCGGATCACGCGGCGTCCCTCCAGCCGTGCGCACCGGTGGCAGTCGTCACCACTCGATGCCCTTCTGCCCCTTCTGGCCCGCGTCCATCGGGTGCTTGACCTTGGACATCTCGGTGACCAGATCGGCCGCGTCGATCAGCTGCTGCGGCGCGTTCCGTCCGGTGATCACCACATGCTGGGTACCGGGCCGGTCCCGCAGCACAGCGACCACCTCCTCCACGTTCACCCAGCCCCAGTGCATCGGGTAGGCGAACTCGTCCAGCACCAGCAGCCGGTACGTCTCCGCGGCCAGATCGCGCTTGACCTGCTCCCAGCCCTCCCGGGCCGCCGCCTCGCTGCTCATCTCACCGTCCTGGACGTTGCGCTGGATCCACGACCAGCCCTCGCCCATCTTGTGCCAGGTCACGCTGCCGCCCTCGCCGGAGTCGCCGAGCACCCGCAGCGCGCGCTCCTCCCCGACCTTCCACTTGGCGGACTTGACGAACTGGAACACCCCGATCGGCCACCCCTGGTTCCACACGCGCAGCGCCAGCCCGAACGCGGCCGTCGACTTGCCCTTGCCGACGCCCGTATGGACCGCCACCAGCGGCCTGTTGCGCCGCTGACGAGTGGTGAGACCGTCCTGCGGCACGACGCTCGGCTGTCCCTTCGGCATTACGCCGCCCTCCCTGCCTGCTCGGCTGCCTGTTGTGCAGCACGCGAATTCCGTGAGTCGGTTGTCCGCCGGACGAGTTCGGTGACGGCGTCGGCGCGCAGCTCGTCCAGCGTGACGGCGTTGCCGCCCAGTTCGGCGGCGAGCTCGCGCGCCAGCCCCAGCCGCACATGCCCCGCCTCGCAGTCCACAACCACCGAAGCGGTACCGTCCGCCGCCAGCAGCCGCGCCGCCTGCCGGGCCCGCACCAGCGGCTCCGGGCCACCGGTGGCGCGTCCGTCCGTGACGGTGACCAGCAGCGGCCGCCGCGCCGGGTCCCGCAGCCGCTCGACCCGCAGCACCTCGCGTGCCCGCAACAGCCCCGCCCCCAGGGGAGTGCGCCCCCCGGTCGGCAGCGACTCCAGCCGGGCCGCCGCCGCATCCACCGACGAGGTGGGCGGCAGCGCCACCTCCGCCTCGCCGCGCCGGAAGGTCACCATGCCGACCTTGTCCCGCCGCTGGTAGGCGTCCAGCAGCAGCGACAACACCGCGCCCTTGACGGCACTCATCCGCTGCCGCGCCGCCATGGAGCCGGAGGCGTCCACCACGAACAGCACGAGATTGCCCTCGCGGCCCTCCCGCACGGCCTCCCGCAGATCGTCCCTGCGCACCACCAGGCCGCTGCCGCGACGGCCACGTGCGTGCTGGTACGGAGCCGCCGCCTGCACCGTCGCCGCCAGATGCAACGTGCCCAGCGCCCCCTGCGGGCGGCGCGCCCCTGTCGTACGGCCGTGCGCCGTGCGGGCCCGCGAGCGCCGCCCGGCCGCGCCCTCGCCGAGCCCGGGGACGGTGAGCGTGCGCGCCTTGAACGGTTCGCCGGAGGGAGCAGTGGGTTGATGCGCGGCAGCGGGGGCCTGCGGGTCGGGCTCGGGTTGCCCGGGGGAAGGTGTTTCGGATACCGACCGGTCGGTGGGTTCGGATCTCTCCCCCTCGGCGCCGTCCTGTGGGGCGTTCCCCGGATCGCGCTGCGGCGGCAGTCCGCCCCCGCCGTCGGGGCCGCCACCGGGCCCGTCGTCGTCCGGTCCCTCCGTCCCCTCCGGCCGTTCCGGCTCCGGTGTGTCCTCGTCCTGCGGTGGGCTGTTCTCCTCCAGCGTCTGGTCCAACTTGTCCTCGTCGAGGCCGGGGGCGTCGAACGGATTGCGCCTGCGCCGGTGCGGCAGCGCCAGCAGCGCCGCCTGCCGCACATCCGCCGACTCCACCTCGGTACGCCCCGCCCAGGCCGCCATCGCCGTCGCCGTACGGGCCATGACGAGGTCGGCGCGCATGCCGTCCACCTCGAACGCCGCGCAGGTGGCGGCGATCTGCCGGAGTGCCGCGTCACCGAGCCGTACCCGGGGCAGCAGTTCCCGCGCTGCGGCAATCCGCTCGCGCAGTTCCTGCTCGTCGTCCGCCCAGCGCGCCGCGAAGCCCTCCGGATCGTCGTCGTAGGCGAGCCGCCGCCGTACGACCTCCACCCGCTCGTCCGTCTCGCGGGAGGCGGCCACCTCGACCGTCAGCCCGAACCGGTCGAGCAACTGCGGGCGCAGCTCGCCCTCTTCCGGGTTCATCGTGCCGACCAGCAGGAACCGTGAGGCGTGCCGTACGGAGACGCCTTCGCGCTCCACGTAGGAGGCGCCCATGGCGGCGGCGTCCAGCAGGAGGTCCACCAGGTGGTCGTGCAGGAGGTTGACCTCGTCCACGTACAGCACGCCCCGGTGCGCGTCCGCCAGCAGCCCCGGCTCGAACGCCTTCACGCCCTCCGAGAGCGCCCGCTCGATGTCCAGTGCGCCCACCAGCCGGTCCTCGGAGGCGCCGACGGGCAGCTCCACCATGCGGGCCGGGCGGGACCCGGCAGCGCCGGCGCCCTCGTGCGGGCCGTCCGGGCACGCGGGGTCGGGTGCGGCGGGGTCACAGGAGAAGCGGCAGCCCGGCACGACCTGGACGCCGGGCAGCAGCGCTGTGAGCGCTCTGACGGCCGTGCTCTTCGCCGTTCCTTTCTCCCCCCGTACCAGGACGCCGCCGATCGCGGGGGAGACGGCGTTCAGCAGCAGGGAGAGCTGGAGGTCCGCCTGGCCGACGAGGGCGGTGAAGGGATAGGGGGTCACGCGACGGTCACTCCTTCGAGTGGCTTGGGTGTATCAAGGGCGGCGGACTGCGGGCCGGTCACGACGGCGCCCCCGGCGGTACGAACGGCAGGCCCTTGGGCACGCCGTCCTCGATGAGCCGCAGCAGCGCCGCCGTGTCCGCGTGCTCCTCGATCAGGTCGCCCAGCCGGTCGAGCTGTTCCTCGCGCAGTGCGGCGAACCGAGTGTCGGGCGCCGGTTCGAAGGCGCGGCCCGCGTCGGCGGCCACCTGGCGCAGAAAGGCGCGACGGAAGCCGTCCGACTCCAGCGAGCCGTGCCAGTGGGTGCCCCACACGCTCCCTACCCGGCAGCCGTCCAGCGGAGCACCCTCGGGGCCGCTCAGGAACGGCTCACCACCGTGCACATCCGCCACCCCGTGGTGGATCTCGTAGCCCTCCACCGGCTCGCCCAGCGCGATCCCGTGCGGCCGGGCCAGCGTCTTGTCCCGGTCGAACCGCACCCGCACCGGCAGCAGCCCGAGCCCGTCCACCACACCCGCGCGCGACTCGACCTCGTCCTCGATACGCTCGCCCAGCAGTTGGTAGCCGCCGCAGACACCCAGCACGGGCCGCCCCTCGGCCGCACGCCGCGCCAGCGCCCCGGCCAGGCCCCGTTCGCGTATCCACTCCAGCGCCTTGACCGTGCCCCGGGTGCCCGGCACCACCACCAGGTCGGCGTCGGCCAGTTCCTCCGGGCGGTCGCAGAACCGCACCACCACACCGGGTTCGGCAGCCAGCGCGTCCACATCGGTGAAGTTGGACATCAACGGCACCGGCAGCACGGCGACCCGCAGCACATCGGCCCCGTAGGGGGGCGCGACAGTGGACTCGCGTACGGTGCCGCGCAGCGAGACCCTCAGCCCGTCCTCCTCGTCGATGCCCAGCCCGTGCTGGAACGGCAGTACGCCCAGCGTGGGCCGTCCCGTCAGCCTGTGCAGCATCTCCAGGCCGGGCTCCAGCAGCGTGACGTCGCCGCGGAACTTGTTGACCAGGTAGCCCGCGAGCAGCGCCTGGTCCTCGGGTGCCAGCAGTGCCGTCGTACCGAAGAGCGAGGCGAACACCCCGCCGCGATCGATGTCGCCGACCACCAGCACCGGTAGCCGACAGGCGCGTGCCAGCCCCATGTTGACGATGTCGCTGCGCCGCAGATTGATCTCGGCGGGGCTGCCCGCGCCCTCGCAGATGACCGCGTCATGGGTGCTCCGCAGTTCCTCCAGACAGCCCGCGACGGTCTCCAGCAGCTCCGCACGCCCCCCGTGCCGTACATCGCCGCTGCCCTCCGGGTGGCGGCCGAAGTACCCCCGGGCCGACATCTCGCCGACCGCCTTACCCAGCAGTACGACCTGACTGGTGCGGTCGCCGCCCGGCTTCAGCAGCACCGGGTTCATCAGCGCGCTCGGCTCGACCCGTGCGGCAGCCGCCTGCATGGCCTGCGCGCGGCCGATCTCGGCGCCGTCGAGGGTGACGAACGAGTTCAGCGACATGTTCTGCGCCTTGAACGGCGCCACCCGCAGCCCCTTGCGGGCCAGCCAGCGGCAGATGCCCGCCGTCACCACGCTCTTGCCGGCGTCCGAGGTCGTCCCGGCGACCAGCAGCCCGCCTCCCGTACGCGCGCTCATCGCACCCCTCCCTCGCCGCGGCCACGCCCGAAGCGGCCTACTGCCGTGCGCACCAGACAACTTGTGGCCAGCGCCAACAGTCCTACCCGCCGCGACAGCCGCACAGCGCGCTCGATGTCCGCCGTGCGGACGGCCCGGCCGGGCGCGTTGAGGACGGGCCGGTGCTCCACCCGCCCCCCGTACGACAGCGTCCCGCCCAGCCGCACGCCCAGTGCGCCCGCGAACGACGCCTCTACGGGGCCCGCGTTGGGGCTGGGGTGGCGGTGCGCGTCGGCGCGCCAGGCGCGTACGGCACCGCGTGGGTCCGGCCCGGCGAACGCGGCCAGTACGGCGGTCAGCCGTGCCCCCGGCCAGCCCGCCACGTCGTCCAGCCGCGCGGCGGCCCAGCCGAACCGGCGGTGCCGCGGGGAGGTGTGCCCGACCATCGCGTCCAGTGTGTTGACAGCGCGGAAGCCCACCAGCCCGGGTACGCCCGCCAGCGCCCCCCACACCAGTGCTCCCACCACGGCGTCGGAGGTGTTCTCCGCGACCGACTCGACCACGGCGCGGGCCACTGCGGGCGCGTCCAGCCGCTGCGGGTCGCGTCCGCACAGCGCGGGCAGCCGTTCGCGTGCCAGCCCCAGGTCTCCCGCCTCCAGCGCGGCGCCCACGGCCCGGGCCTCGCGGGTCAGCGACGTACCCCCGAGGACGGCCCACGCGGTGGCGGCCGTCAGCGCGATGCCGGGCACCGGGGAACGGCCCGCTGCGGGGGAGGGGCTGCGTGCGGCACCGACCGTCTTCAGCGCGCCCGCTGCGGCGACGGCGCCCCCCGCGCAGAGGGCGACATAGAGCGCTCCCGCACCCCGGTGGTCGCGCCACATCCGGCGCTCCAGTGCCGCGGCCGCCCGCCCGAAGGCAGCGACGGGGTGGCCGCGCCGCGGATCACCGAGCAGCGCGTCGGCGGCGAACCCCAGCACAGTGCCGCGGACATGGACGTCACGGGCCCGCATCAGACGACGGTTCCGGCGCACGCATCCATGACGGCGGCAGTCGGGAGTCGTCCCGGCGGGAGTCCCCGGGGGTGCTCCCAGGGGGAGGCAGCAGGAGATACGGCAGCAACGGCTATGGCGACGGGGCCACGCATGGCGGTGTCCTCACTCAGGGTCCTCGCCCTGGCTCGACTCGACCGGCGGCGAGAGTCTCCTGGCTCCCGGATCCACACCGCCCCCGCCTTCCAGCCCGCGTGGGCCGTGGCTTCGTTGGAGGAGGCGCTCCCCGGTGACAGTGGCGGGACCGCGCCGGATTCGCACCGGCTTCCTCCCCATGCCGCCGTTTGGCACCCGGCAGTCCACCACGTTTGACCTGCGGTGGGCAAGCCGGACGTGGTGCTTGCGGCCGCGCGGACACCGCCGGACCCTCACCGTCGTGGCTTCCCGCCGCTGCGGCGGGAAAGAGTGGGGGCTCCGCCCCCACACCCCGGCGGAGTGCCAGGGGGCGTGGGAGGCGAAGCCCCGAACCCCTTCCCGCCGCAACGGCGGGCACTACAACGGCGAGGGTCCGGCGGAAGGATCGAGCTCCGCAACCACAGCGCGCGACTCCCTCACTCGCCGTGCAACGGCTACGCCGCGATCAGGTAGATGCCGTACGCCACCGCCGCCAGACACACGGCGTAGCAGGCGTAGGCGCCGGTACGCGCCAGCGACGAGGGGGCGTTGCCCGCGGTGCGGGGGGAGCCGGCGACGATGCCGAGGGTGAAGACGCCGACGAGTCCCACCGTCGCCGCCAGGCTGACGCCGAAGACCTGGCCGAGTGAGGCCCAGTCGATGTTCATGCGGTGGTCCCTTCTGCTTACCTGAAGCTGCTCGCCGACGCGGGGCGGCCGGTCGAACGCGCGGGCTCGGCCGCCGTCGTCTCCTCCGCGGCAACACCGGCCGCGCTCACTCCCGCCGGCGGCGGGGGCGGGGAGACGGCCCGGATGGCGTTGGTGACCACCCCGGCGGGCTCGGACTCGGGCTGCGGCTCCGGCTCAGCGGCCGGGCTCGGGATCTCCGCGGCCTGCGCGGCCACGGCGGGCTCGACCTCGTTGACGTTGGTGTGGTCCACCGGCGCGCGCCGGGAGCGGAGCCAGATGGCGCCGCAGAGCACGACGGCGAGGACGGCGACTGTCGTGACGCCCCAGTCGCCCTGCTTGGCCAGCAGCGCAGCACCGGCCGCGACCCCGCCGGCTGCAGGGAGGGTCAGCCCCCAGCCGATGAACATGCGGCCCGCCGTTCCCCACCGGACCACGCCGCCCTTGCGGCCGAGCCCTGAACCCATCACGGCGCCGGAGCACACATGCGTGGTGGAGAGGGAGAAGCCGATGTGCGAGGAGGCCAGGATGGTGGCCGCCGCGCTGGTCTGGGCTGCGAAGCCCTGCGGGGGCTGGATGTCGGTGATGCCCTTGCCCATCGTGCGGATGATGCGCCAGCCGCCGAGGTAGGTGCCCAGTGCGATGGCGAGCCCGGCGGAGGCGATCACCCACACCGGCGGGTCGGAGCCGGGCGCCAGGGCGCCGCCGGTGACCAGGGCCAGCGTGATGACACCCATGGTCTTCTGCGCGTCGTTGGTGCCGTGGGCGAGGGAGACCAGCGCCGCCGAGGTGATCTGCCCGGCGCGGTAGCCCTTCGCGGTCCGCTCCTCGTCGGCGTGCCGGGCGACCCGGTAGGTCAGCCGGGTGGCGCACACGGAGGCGATGCCGGCGACCAGGGGTGCGGCGAGCGCCGGGATGAGGACCTTCATGACGACGACGTCGCCGTTGACCGCGCCCATGCCGACGGCAGCGAGCGTGGCGCCGATCAGTCCGCCCATCAGCGCGTGCGAGGAGCTGGAGGGGAGCCCGGCGAGCCAGGTCAGCAGGTTCCAGATGATCGCGCCCACCAGTCCCGCGAAGATCACTTCGGGCTGGATGCCGGAACCTTCATCGATGATTCCTGAAGATATGGTCTTGGCCACCTCGATGGACAGAAAGGCCCCGAGGAGGTTGAGGACCGCGGACATGGCCACCGCCGCCCGAGGAGCCAGTGCCCCGGTGGAGATGGTTGTGGCCATGGCGTTGGCCGTGTCGTGGAAGCCGTTCGTGAAGTCGAACACCAAGGCCGTGACGATCACGATCCCGATGAGAAGCGTGATGTGTTCCATTCACCAGGCACAATCAGTTCGAGGGGCAATGACGTCGTGAACGTAAAGACGGCGAGTGAACGGAAGGTGAACTGAGGCAGGCATCGAAGTGTCGCCCCCTGACGCCTGTTGTGTGGGCCAGATCACACCGTAGGCCCGGCCGCTCCTCGGGGCCAAGGAAGACGCGTCCCGGCGCCGACACCAGATGTCTCCCGGAGGTCAACACGACGCGGCGCAAAGTCAGTTGGCGTGCCGGCCGACGCGCCGGTACGACCCGCCGCCAAGGCCCCCGCTCCTCCGGCCGGGTGTCACCCTCCCGGCCCGCCCCGCTGGTTTCGCACGCCCGATCGTGTCAACACTGACAACGATGCGTCTGCGAACCGCGGCACTGGCCGCCACCTCCGTGCTCGGTACCGGCGCGGCCACCCTGGCGGCCGGACGGTACGCCGCCGACGCAGCGCTGCGCCCGCCGCGCCCCCGGAGCGACGGCGGCAGCAGGGCCACCGCGGGGTTCGAGGGCACCCGGCTGACCGTGCACTCCCACGACGAGGGCCGGATCGCCATCACCCGCTCCCTTGCCGCCCGGCTGCCCGGTGTCTACGGACTGACCGGGTGCGGCGTCCACGCCGTCGTGGGGCCGGTGCTGGAGGAGGCGACGGCCGCAGAGCCCCGTCCGCACGCCGTCGTACGGGAACTGCGCCGTATCGACCGGGGCCGGCTCAGCGCCGGTGCCACCGTCCGCCTCACCCCGCAGGTGTACGTCGGCAACCCCGGCGAGGCCCTCGGTGCTGAGTACACCGACGTCGAGATCCCCGGCGAACTCGGGCCGCTGCCCGCCTGGTTCGTGCCCGGCGACCGCAACGCCTGGGTCATCACCGTGCACGGCCTCGGCGCCACCCGCGAGCACCCGCTGACGCTGCTCCCGTTCTACCGGCGCTACAGCGTCCCGGTGCTCGACATCGCCTACCGGGGCGACGCCGGCGCGCCCCCGCCGCTCGACGGCATCGGCCACCTGGGCAACTCCGAATGGCGGGACCTGGACGCCGCCATCCGTTACGCCGTCCAGAACGGCGCCCAGCGGCTGATCCTGCACGGCTGGTCCAGCGGCGCCACCATGGCCCTGCACGCCGCCGCCAACTCCCCGCTGCGGGACCGGGTGGCAGGGCTGGTGCTGGACTCGCCGGTGCTCGACTGGTCGCACACCGTGCGGGCGCTGGCGGTCTCCCGGGGCACCCCCCGTGCGCTGCTGCCGCTGGTGGTCCGCGCCGTCCAGGGCCGGGCCGGACTGCCCGAGACGCGCGACGCCGCGCTGGTCGACCCCGCGAAGCTGGCCGTGCCCACCCTGCTGCTGCACGGCCCAGCGGACACCATCGCCTCCTGGGACAGCTCCCGGGCACTGGCCGCGCACCGCCCGAAGCTCGTCTCCCTCCACAAGATCCCGCACGCCCCGCACGCCGCGATGTGGAACGCCGACCCGCACGGCTACGAGGAGAAGCTGCGCCGCTTCATCACGCCCTTCATGTGAGGCCGCCATACGGGCGACCATGTGAGGCAACGTCACGCTGAGCCCTTTTCAAGCACCCGCGTACACCTGGCCGGAGAAGGCGGACGACCGGAAACGGCACCCCAGGTTTGGGTTTCAACGGCACAGCGTGAAGACTGCTCCTGTGACGACGTCCCGTACCCCGGGGGACAACCGGCTCCGCCTCGTCCCCCGACAGCCCGTCGCCGCCGCCCGGCGCACTGTGACGACCAGGCGCTCCGCCAGGACGCCACCGCCCCCGGACGGTGTGCTGCCCCGCGACCAGCTTGCCCGGCACGCGCGTGCCTGCCTCGCAGACGCCGTCCGCGTGGCCCATTGGGCTGCCGAGACCGGCCGCTCCCCGCAGCCCGGGCCCGAGGCGGAACAGGCGGCCGAAGCGCTGCGGATGACCGTCCCGCTGGTGCGCACGCACTGGGACCGGGCCAAGCTGGCCGGCCTGATCGAACTCCACGGGGACACCGCCCGCGCCGGCTGGCGGCTGCGTGCCTGGGACCGTGACGACAGCGCCGTGCTGCGTGGCTGGGTCGCACTCTTCGACGCCTGGTCGCTGGCCCACCCCGCGCCGCTGCCGCACGAGCAGAGCCTGGTCGCGGAGATCGTCGAGGCGGTGCCGCAGTTCCTCTCCGTGATGCACCTGTCCGGCGGCCCCGTCACCTTCTCGCTGCTGCACGACCTGCTCGCCCAGCGCATCGCCGAGTTGCGGGCCGAGCGCGAGCAGGAGACGGGCCGCGCGATGGTCGGCGTCGCCCTGCCAGGACTGCTCGACTGGGCACTGGACGGGCTCTCCGCGGTCGGGGCGCTGACCCGCTGCCCGGACGAGGACCCCGCCGAGGAGACCGGCGTACGGCAGGGCTCCGCCGTCCTGACACCGCTCGGCAACTGGGCGGTGTGGACCAAGCTGGAGCAGATCTGCGTCGCCGCGCAGAGCCCGGCCGGGAACATCGAGCAGTCCGCCGAGGAGATGCTGCGCGGCTGCGCCCGGATGACCCCGGGTCCGGCCCGTGACGAGTACCGCGCCTGGCTCGCCGCGCGCCCCACCGGGCCGGCCGTCACCGAACTGCTGGAGGCGGCCCGGGGCGAGGACGCGCTCATCCGCGGGCTCGCCTTCGAGGCGCTGCGGGTGGTGGGTGCGCCCGCGGAGGAGGCCGTACAGGAGGCCGCGAAGGAGCCCACCCTGCGGCCGTACGCGCTGCTGTGGCTGGCCGAGCAGGCGGGCACGGACCCGGAGGACCTGGCAGGCGGTGCACCCGGCGTCCTCACCCGGCAGGAGGCGACCTGGCTGTGGGTGGACACCGCGGCGGCCGTCACCGATCACGGCGAGGAGCGGCTGCTGGTCGACCACCTGGGCACCGCCGTACAGGGGTCGGTGCCCAAGCTGCTGGAAGACGTCCGCGCCACCGGCCATCCGCGTACCGTCCAGGTCCTCGTCGCGCTCGCCGCGGCCCATCCGGACCCCGCGCTGGCCAAGGCCGTACGGCGGGCCGCCTTCCAGGTGCACACCGGCGGGGGGTGACCGCGTCGCCGGCCGGTGCCCCTCACAGGTGTGCCGGCGGTGCTGTCGAGCGTTCGGTCGTAGGCCGGAAAAGCGTTTGCCCGCCGCCGGTAGACTGGCTCTCATGCCTCATCTCCTCGTGCATTAGGCGTGCGTACGCCGCTTCCGCACTTCTGCCGTACGCACGTCCACAGTCCTGCCTTGGAGTTCTCCAGTGATCACCGCCACCGGTCTTGAGTTGCGCGCCGGAGCCCGCGTCCTCATCGAGTCGGCCACCTTCCGCGTCGCCAGGGGCGACCGCATCGGCCTCGTGGGCCGCAACGGCGCCGGCAAGACCACCCTCACCAAGTGCCTCGCGGGCGAGGGCACGCCCACGGCCGGCACCATCACCAGCAGCGGCGAGGTCGGCTACCTCCCGCAGGACCCGCGCACCGGCGACCTCGATGTGCTCGCCCGCGACCGCATCCTCTCCGCACGCGGTCTGGATGTGGTGCTGCGCAGGATGCAGGAGAACGAGGAGCGCATCGCGAACGGCAAGGGCGCCACCCGCGAGAAGGCGATGAAGAAGTACGAGCGCCTGGAGACCGAGTTCCTCACCAAGGGCGGTTACGCGGCAGAGGCGGAGGCCGCCACCATCGCCGCCAGCCTCGGCCTGCCCGACCGGGTGCTCGGCCAGCCGCTGCACACCCTCTCCGGCGGCCAGCGGCGCCGCGTCGAGCTGGCCCGCATCCTCTTCTCGGACGCCGACATCCTGCTGCTGGACGAGCCGACCAACCACCTGGACGCCGACTCGATCGTCTGGCTGCGCGACTTCCTCAAGACCTACCGCGGCGGTCTCATCGTCATCTCCCACGACGTCGACCTCATGGAGACGGTGGTCAACAAGGTCTTCTACCTGGACGCCAACCGGTCGGCCATCGACGCCTACAACATGGGCTGGAAGCAGTACCTCACCCAGCGCGAGGACGACGAGAAGCGGCGCCGCCGGGAGCGGGCCAACGCCGAGAAGAAGGCAGCCGCGCTCAACTCGCAGGCCGACAAGATGCGCGCCAAGGCCACCAAGGCGGTGGCCGCCAAGAACATGGCGCGCCGCGCCGAGAAGCTGCTGTCCGGGCTGGAGGGCGAGCGCCAGGCCGACAAGGTCGCCAAGCTGCGCTTCCCCGACCCGGCGCCCTGCGGCAGGACGCCGCTGATGGCCGAGGACCTGTCCAAGTCCTACGGCTCGCTGGAGATCTTCACCGGCGTCGACCTGGCCATCGACCGCGGCTCCCGCGTCGTCATCCTCGGCCTCAACGGCGCGGGCAAGACGACGCTGCTGCGGCTGCTGGCCGGTATCGAGGAGCCCGACACCGGCAAGGTCGTCCCAGGCCACGGCCTCAAACTCGGCTACTACGCGCAGGAGCACGAGACGCTGGACCCGGACCGCACGGTGCTGGAGAACATGCGCTCGGCAGCGCCCGACATGGACCTGGTCGCCATCCGCAAGACGCTGGGCTCCTTCCTCTTCTCCGGCGACGACGTCGACAAGCCCGCCAGGGTGCTCTCCGGCGGCGAGAAGACCCGGCTGGCCCTGGCCACCCTCGTGGTCTCCTCGGCCAATGTGCTGCTGCTGGACGAGCCGACCAACAACCTCGACCCGGCCAGCCGTGAGGAGATCCTCGGAGCGCTGCACACCTTCACCGGCGCCGTCGTGCTGGTCACCCACGACGAGGGCGCCGTCGAGGCGCTCCAGCCGGAGCGCATCATCATGCTGCCGGACGGTGTCGAGGACCTGTGGGGCCAGGAGTACGCGGACCTCGTCGCCCTTGCTTGATCCATCCGAGATGGATCATTCGGCCGACGGTTGATCCTTCATCTGAGTGAGTGCGGCTCGTACCCCGGCGCGGCCCCGCGGCTGCGCCGGGTCTTCGTGGCAGGAGCCGTCGACGGGCCCCGCTCATTTCGCGGGCACGCTGCTGACCTGCGGATTTCCCCACTGTTCCGGCTCGGTACGGGTCGTGCACGTGCATCTGCATGCGGACGGAATCGATTGCTCCAGGGCAATCGTGGTGTGCACAAGTTCCCAAGCTGCTCATGAAGACCTTGCCGAATGGGTGGCCAGAAGTGGGGGGAGGGGTGATCATGAGAGTTACAGAGCGCACTTCCCACGAGGAGGCACGGGTGGCCGAGACTCTGAAGAAGGGCAGCCGGGTGACCGGCGCCGCGCGCGAAAAGCTCGCGGCAGACCTCAAGAAAAAGTACGACTCCGGAGCGAGCATCAGGGCGCTGGCCGAAGAGACGGGCCGTTCCTACGGGTTTGTGCACCGGATGCTCAGCGAGTCGGGTGTGAACCTGCGCGGACGCGGCGGAGCGACCCGAGGCAAGAAGTCGAGCTCCTCCTGAGGAGGCTTTCGGGCGTTCCCTCCGGTGGTTACTCTTCGGTTGAACATACTGCTGGGTAACCACCGGAGGAACCTCGATGACCCTGCTCAACCAGGACGGCGTGCACGTCGCCGCCGACGGTGAGGTGGCCGCGGTCACCCTCACCAACCCGGCCAAGCGCAATGCGCAGTCGCCCGCCATGTGGCGAGCACTGGCTGAGGCGGGACGCGTGCTGCCGGGGACGGTCCGGGTCGTCGTGCTGCGCGGCGAAGGCAAGTCCTTCTCCGCAGGGCTCGACCGCCAGGCGTTCGAGCCGGACGGCTTCGAGGGCGAGCGGTCCTTCCTGGAACTCGCGCGCGACACCGACGAGGAACTGGACGCCGCCATCGCGGAGTACCAGCAGGCGTTCACCTGGTGGCGCCGCCCCGACCTGATCAGCATCGCGGCAGTCCAGGGCCATGCCATCGGCGCCGGGTTCCAGCTCGCACTCGCCTGTGACCTGCGGGTGTGCGCGCAGGACGTGCAGTTCGCCATGCGGGAGACCAGCCTCGGACTGGTACCCGATCTGACCGGTACCCACCCCCTGGTGGGCCTGGTCGGCTATGCGCGCGCCCTCGAGATCTGCGCCACCGGCCGTTTCGTCCACGCCGAGGAGGCCGAGCGCGTGGGGCTCGCCAATCTGGTCGTACCCGCCGAGGAGCTCGACGGCGCCGTCACCGATCTGACCGCAGCCCTCCTCGCCGCTCCCCGCAACGCGGTGGTCGAGACCAAGGCACTGCTCGCCGGAGCCGGTACGCGTACGTACGAGGAACAGCGCGCCGCGGAGCGCTCCGCGCAAGCCCGCCGCCTCCGCGACCTGGCGGGGCTCGGCGACTAGGTCAATACAACTGGGGCTTGCCCGGCGTCTTTTGGCCCGCCCCTCCGTTGCTCCGGTAAGGGGTGCCGCTGCCCGGCGTCCGCGGGCTGCGGGTGTTCCCCCAGGCTCTTCGAGCAGGGAGGTACCCCCATGGCTGGTCGCGCAGTTCCCCGCGCCCCTTGCGGGGCGCGTCCCCCATGCCGGGCACGCAAGATCCGCGGGGCGTCACACCCGGTCGATGGCGGTCACCACGACGGCGACGGTCACCTTGCCGGAGGCACCCAGCGCATCGCGCGCCGCGGCTCCGGCGGCGCGAGCCGTGTCGAGGGCGCGGCGGGTGGGCGAGAGCCCCAATTGGAGCAGGACGTGACAGCGGCCTTCTTCCGGGTCGCCCTCGATCTGGACGGCACTGACCGCCGCACCGGCGGCGACGCGGGAGAGGGCCGGGCCCAGCACGGGGACAAGCCGGGCCACACCTTCCACGGCGAGCACGGCGCGGGTGACGCGGTCGACCGCGGCACGGTGGGCTGCCCCGGCGGAACCGGCCGAGCCCGACTCCCGGGCTTCCTCCGCGTGGGGTACCCCTTCGGGCTTGGGCCCGCCGGCCTGGGCCGAGCCGGTGGACTCGGCCTCCACGAGCTCGGTGACCCGCAGATCCACGCTCTCCAGCGCGAGCCCGAGCTCTTGCTCGGCGGCGGCCAGCAGCGCGCGTCGTACATCGTCGGCGGCAGCGGGTACGGGCCGGTCGGCGGGGGCCGCCAGTTCGGCGGTCAGCGTCAGCGGACCGGGCGGCATGGCGCTGGGCGGCGGGGGGACGGCGGGTTCGACGGCAGCCCGCGGACTGGAGAGCTCCACCCGCATCGCGCTCAGCCGCACGCCCGGTACCGGCCGTACCGAGCGGCCGAGTACGGCGAGCGCTGCCTCCTCCGTCACCCAGGCGCCGTCCGACGCCTCGCCCAGCGGCAGGAGCCGCCCCAGACCGAGCTGTTGGCGTACCGCCTGGGTCAGCCGTTCCGCCGTCATGGTGCGCACTCCCTTTCCGCATCCTGCTGCTTGCCGCAAGGAGAACCTTCCGCGTCGGCGGTGCCCCCTCGCGCACCGCACTGCGTACGGGGGCTGTAGTCACCCGGTCGGCGGCGCGCCCCGGATCTGCGCGAGCGGTGCACACCGGGCCGTGCTTACGGTGAGCAGTGGAGCGGCAGGCCGCTTCGAACCTCCGAAAGGGGCGACAGAGATGTCCGAGACCAGTACGTCCGCCCGCTCCGAGAGCCGCACCGCGAGCACGGCCAACCAGCCCGCCGGTGGCGCGACCGAGCAGCCGCGCCGGATCGGCGGGCTGGCGCCCGCGGGCTCCCGCGGCCGCACCACCATCTCCGACGGTGTGGTCGAGAAGATCGCGGGCATGGCGGCCCGCGACGTGGTCGGCGTCCACGCGATGGGCGGTGGCATGGCCCGTACGTTCGGCGCCGTCCGCGACCGGGTGCCCGGCGGCGGCCGGTCCGTCACCCGCGGCGTCAAGGCCGAGGTCGGCGAGGTACAGACGGCGCTCGATCTGGAGATCGTCATCGACTACGGCGTGTCGATCTCGGACGTGGCGCGCTCCGTGCGGGAGAACGTGATCTCGGCCGTCGAGCGGATGACGAGCCTCGAGGTGGTCGAGGTCAACATCGCGGTGAGCGACGTCAAGCTGCCGGAGGAGGAGGAAGAGGAAGTGGAGGAGCAGGAACGGCCTCGCCTGCAATGAGCACTGAACGCGCAATGAGCACTGAACGCGCAATGAGCACTTGCAGTGAGCAACGCAGTGAACAGCAGCGCCGCGGTGAGCACTAGCGGCGCCCCTGGCGAAGTGATCGCGCGCCGCGCGCCCCACCGCGGTGCCGAGCGAAGGAGCGCACGATGAGCATGGCCTTTGTCGGCTTGATCGCCGGCCTGGCGCTGGGCTTCGCCGGGTACTTCGGCGGTTTCGGAGCCTTCGTGCTGGTGGCGGCGCTGGGGGCCGTCGGCTTCCTGGTGGGCAGGTTCGTGGACGGGGATCTGGACGCGGGGGAGTTCTTCCGTGGCCGGGGCAGCGAGCGCCGCAGGTGACTCCGTGACGGATGTGCAGGTTTCCGCGGGTGAGCGCGGGGCGATCCGGATCGCCGACCGCGTGGTCGCCAAAGTCGCGGCCCAGGCGGCGCGGGAGGCGCTGCGCGGGGCCCGCGAAGAGGACGGCCGGCCGACGGGCGTGCCGCCCGTGCGCGGGCCGGTGCGCCGTACGGCGGTCACGGTCCGGGAGCGGACGGCGCGGGTGCGGATCGGGCTGGAGCTGGGCTACCCCTCGAACATCGGCGCGCAGTGCGGCGCGGTGCGCCGGCGCGTGATCTCGCGGGTGGGTGAACTGGTCGGCATGGACGTACCGGACGTGGCCCTGGACATCGAGCGGCTGCACTCGGCGCAGCTGAAGGGCGACAGCTCCGGGAGGGTGACGTGACCCGGGAAAGCGATACGGGCGACCCCCGCCCGGCCGCGCGGAAGCAGGGATCCGGACACCGGCCGGGCACCACGATGGAGAAACCCTCCCAGCCCCCCGAGCACCCCGAGACGCCCCAGACCCCCGAGAGCCCCAGGACTCCCGAGCCACCGGAGCCACCCACCCCCGAGCGCCCCGGATCCGAGGCGGCGCCCCCCGGCGCGGACGGCGGGCCGGGCACGGGCGAGGGGAAGGCGGGACGGTTCTGGTCGGTGCGCAGGGTGCCGGCCGGCATCGTCGCACTGTTGCTGTTCGCCGGGGTCGGCATTCTGCTGTACGACGTGGCCTCCGTACGCGCCGGCCGTCCGGGCATGGTCTGGCGCCGCACTCTCACCGACGAGCTGGCAGGCCGACGCCTCGATGACCCCTACATGCTGGCGGGTGCCGCGGTGGTCGCCGTGCTCGGGCTGTGGCTGCTGGTGCTGGCTCTCACGCCTGGGAAGCGGTCGCTGCTGACGATGCGGCCGGATGTTCCGCACGTGCGCGCCGGGCTGGAGCGGTCGGCCGCGGCGCTGGTGCTGCGGGACCGGGCGATGGAGATCTCGGGCGTGCAGTCGGTGCGGGTCACCGTCACCCGCCGCAAGGTCCGCGCCCGGGCGGCAGCGCACTTCCGCGACCTGGACGAGGTACGCAGCGACCTGGACGGCGCGCTGCGCGAAGGCATCGGACAGCTGGGTCTGGCCAGTCGGCCCGATCTGTCCCTACACGTACGACGGACGGCGAAACGACGGTGAGGCGAGGGCGATGCTGCGGATCGTGAACCGGGTGCTGACCGCGCTGATCGGGCTGGCGCTGCTTGCGCTCGGCCTGGCCGTGCTCTTCGCCGGGCTGGACCTGCCCCGCCACTGGGGGGTCACCATGCCGTCCGGCTGGCCGTGGGACCGGCCACGGGATGTGGTGCTCAGCGATGCCGACCGCACCCGGTGGACCGATGAGGGCTGGTGGTGGCCGGTGGCCCTCGCCGTCCTGGCTGCGCTGTTCGTTCTGTGCATCTGGTGGCTGCTGGCGCAGTTGCGGCAGCAGCGATTGGACGAGGTACTGGTCGACAGCCGGGACGGCGAGGGCGCGGTGCTGCGAGGCCGTGCCATGGAGGACGTCATCGGGGCGGAGGCGGAATCGCAGCCGGGTATCGACCGGGCGCGCGTCGTGCTGACGGGGCGGCGCCGCCAGCCCCGGGCCCGGATCGGACTGGTGCTGGCCGCGTACGCCAAGCCGGGACCCGCCGTGCACCAGCTCCGCCGTGAGGCCATCGCCCATGCGGTGACCTCGGCCGGACTGGAAGCCCTCCCGGCCGAGGTCAGAATGCGCGCCGCCCGCCACCGCGCGGAGCGCGTGAGCTGACGGCCGGGAAAAACCGGCGGCCGGCGCCGCGATCAGAGCCCGCGCAGTGCCCCGCCGTCCACCGGAAGCATCACCCCGGTCAGATACGAGGCGGCGGGGGAGAGCACGAAGGCCGCCGTGCGGCCGAACTCCTCCGGGGTGCCGTAGCGGCGCAGCGGGATGCCCGCCGAATTGCGTTCGCGGGCGGCGTCCCCGTCGCCGGAGAGGGAGTCGAGGTACTGCATCCGCTCGGTCCCGATCCGGCCCGGCATCAGCCCCAGCACCCGGATGCCGCGCGGGCCCAGCTCGTTGGCGAGGGTCTTGGCGAAACCGGCCAGGCCGGGGCGCAGTCCGTTGGAGAGCGTCAGCCCGGGGATCGGTTCGCGTACGGAGCCGGAGAGTACGAAGCCGATCACCCCGCCCTCGCCCAGCTCGCCCGCCGCCGCGCGCGCCAGCCGGACGGCGCCGAGGAAGACACTGTCGAAGGCCGTCTGCCACTGCTCGTCGGTGAGCTGGTCCGCTGGCACGCCCGCCTGCGGGCCGCCGACGCTGACGAGGATGCCGTCGAACCGCCCGAACCGCTCCCGGGCCGCCGCGATCACCCGCCCCGGGGTCTCCGGGTCGGCGTTGTCAGCGGCAACGCCGAGCGCCCGGCCTTCGGCTCCCGACGCCTCCACCCCGAGCTGCGCCGCCGCCTCCTCGGCCGACTTCTCCGACCGGCCGGTCACGACGACACGTGCCCCCTCGGCGAGCAGTTGAGCAGCAGTGGCGAACCCGAGCCCCCGGGTGCCGCCGGTGATGACGTAGACGCGCTCTGATAGTCCAAGGTCCATGCCCTGCAGTGTGCCTGACCGCGGCGAACGTTGTGGCTGCGGAGGTCGTCTCTGACTCTCGCCGTCGCGGTCGCTCGCCACCACGGTGAGGTCCGGCGGGGTGTCAGACGGGCTCAGGCACCACGTTCGACTGCTCCGCAGAAGCGCTCCGCTCCGCGGTTTCGCGGCGTACGAGGATGACCCAGCCGACGGGTACCGCGGCGGTGAACAGCCACCACTGGACGGCGTAGGCCATGTGCGGGCCGATGCCGCTGTGGTCGGGCTCGGGCAGCACCGCGGGCTGTTTGCCCGTGGGCTTGGGGGAGGTCTTGATCAGCTGGACGAAGCCGCTCAGCAGCGGGCGGCCCACCTCTTCGGCCTGCTTGTGGCTGTTGATCAGCATGACCTGGCGGTCGGGCAGGCCCTTGGTGTCCTTGATGCCGCTGGCCTCGGTGGTCTCGTCGGGCATCATCCGCCCGACGACGCCGACCCGGCCCTTCGGCGGCGCGGGCACCTGGGGGAAGGCGGTCAGATCGCGGTCGGCGCGGATCCAGCCGCGGTTGACGAGGATTGCCGAGCCGTCCTCGAGCACGAGCGGGGTGACGACGAAGTAGCCGATGGTGTCGCGGTCCGGGCCGGTACGGTGCCGGATGACGACCTCGTGCGCGGTGTCGAACGTCCCGCGCGCGGTGACCGTACGGAACTTGTCGTCGTCGGCGGGCTTCCGGCCCTTCCCGGTCAGCTCGGTGACCGGCACCTTGGGTGCCGCCAGGCTCGCGGCCACTTCCTCGTTGCGCGCGACCCGGCTCTCATGGCGGTGCAGCTGCCAGAAGCCCAGCTTGATCATGGTGGGGATCAGCACAAGGCCGAGCAGGGTGAGGATCACCCACTGCCGGGACAACAGGAAGCGGTACACGTCTACTGACGGTACCCCGCGCCGTTCAGCCCTCCGGCGCGGGGGCCACGTCCTGGAGAAGCTGGGTGAAGGCGGCCTCGTCGATGACGGGCGTGCCGTAGGAGCGGGCCTTCACCACCTTCGACGCAGGGGAGTCCGGGTCGTTGGTGACCAGCAGGCTGGTGAGCCGCGAGACGCTGGTCGCGATGTGCAGCCCCGCCTCGATGGCACGGTCCTCCAGCAGCTCCCGGTCCACGGAGGTGTCCCCGGAGATGGCCACCCGCATCCCCTGCACCAGCCGCCCCTCCGGTTCGTACCGCCCCGGGTTCGGGTACGGGCAGGCGGGGCGCTTGCGCGAGGGGCGCCAGGTGCCGTACCCGCGGCCGTACGAGCCGTACGCGGATCCGGCACCCGCCCCGCCGCCGGCCCGGCGCGGCACCACCGCGTCGGACCACTCGCTGAGCGGCTGGCACGCCAGCAGCGGCAGCCGCACCTGCTGCCGCGCCGCCAGATGGAGGCTGGGGCGGAACGCCTCGGCCAGCACCCGCGCGTCGTCCAGCGCGTGGTGCGCCCGCTGCTGGACCACGCCGTAGTGCGCGGCGAGGGACGCCAGCTTGTGGTTGGGCAGCGGCAGTGACAGCTCCTTGGACAGCGCGATGGTGCACAGCCGCTGGCGCACCGGGGCCTCGCGCTTGGCCCGCGCGTACTCCCGCGCGATCATCGACCAGTCGAACATGGCGTTGTGCGCGACCAGGACGCGGTCGGCCAGCCGGGTGGCGAACTCCTCGGCGATCTCCTCGAAGAGCGGCGCGTCGGCGAGCGCCTCGGCCGTCAGCCCGTGGATCCAGGTGGGGCCGGGGTCGCGCTGCGGGTTGACCGGCGTGTACCAGTGGTCCTGGACCTCGCCGCGGGCGTCCAGGCGGTAGACGGCTGCGGACACTATCCGGTCGTCCCGCGCGAGGCCCGTGGTCTCCACGTCCACCACCGCATAGCCGTCCGGGTATGCGGCAGGCCAGCTGAGCGGCTGCGGGGCGTCGGCGGCGGGCTCCGCGGGGATGCGCGTGGACGTCCCGTCCGTGCGTGCCGTCTGGTCTTCGAGCATGGTCACAGAGAATACGGGGCGGTACTGACAGTGCCGTCGTGCACGCCCGCCCGGAGGTTGACGCGGGCGCACGTGTTAGGACATGCCGGTGTCGCCCTAACACCCGCCGGAGCGGGGCGAATCGGGCACTCCCAGCAAACCGTCGACCATCGCCCGCATCGCCGCCGAGAACACCTTCTCGGTGTACGGCGGTGTCGCGAGCGCCCGCGCCGGCGCCGGGTCGTCGATGCCGCGGTCGTCGCCGCCCCACAGTCCCGGTTCGTCCGGCCGCTGCGCGGGCGCCCGTTCCCGGTTGCGCTCCAGGAGGACGTGGCCGACGACCGAGAACTGCACGGCCCGCACCGCCTCCGCCGCGCGCGCCCCGCGCAGCCCGGCGGCGTGCGCCTCCTGGACGAGCGCCTGCTGCACCGCCGGGAACATCCGTTCCGCCAGGCCCCGTTCGTGGACCCTCGCGATCAGATGCGGGCGGACTCGCAGCTATCACCCTCGGCCGAGAAGACCAGCGACCAGCGCGTCCGAGTCGCCGAACGCGTCGGCGCCCAGGCCCTGTTGCCGTACGTGCACCAGCGCTACGACGACGCGCCACAGGTGCTCGACGCCCCACCACAGCCGGCCGGCGTGGCGTCAGAGCGGAGCGTCTGATGCGGCTGCAACCAGCGCAGACCACCGTCCTCACCGGTGCCGCCGGTGGAATCGGTCTCGCCCTGGCGCGCCGGTTCGCCGCCGAGGGGCTGTGCGTCGTGCTCGCCGACCTGGAGCGCGGCCCCTGGAGAAGGCCGCCGACTTCTGCGCCGAGGCGCCGGGACAGCGGGCCGGTGTCGCTCAGATTCTCCTCAACGACGGCGACGAGGCCGTACGTGAGGTGCGCCGGACCCATGAGGCAGGGCTGAGAGGTGGCGTACTGCTGTCGGGCGTACCGCCGGGTTCCGGTATCCCCGAGCTGTACTCCGAGGTCTACGACCCGCTGTGGGCCGTCTGCGCGGAACTGGACATTCCCGCGGCGGGGCCTTCCGCCGCCAGCCCGGCCTTCGCCCCGGGGGGAGCGTACGGGTGTGGTGAGGCAAGAACTTCATACCGGGCGGTAACAACCCCTGGCGCGGCGCCGTCACCGGCTCTACCTTGCTGACATGCCGTCTAGCCTGCCCGATGTCGTCCTCTGGTCCATCCCCGCCTTCGTCCTGCTCACCGTCATCGAAATGGTGAGCTACCGGCTGCATCCGGACGAAGACTCCGCCGGTTACGAGGTGAAGGACGCCGCGACCAGCATCACCATGGGGCTCGGCAGCCTGGTGTTCGACGCGCTGTGGAAGATACCGATCGTCGCGATCTACGCGGCGATCTACGAACTCACCCCGCTGCGCGTACCGATCCTCTGGTGGACCCTGCCCCTGATGCTGCTCGCGCAGGACTTCTTCTACTACTGGTCGCACCGTGGCCACCATGTGATCCGCATCCTGTGGGCCTGCCATGTCGTGCACCACTCCAGCGAGAAGTTCAACCTCACCACAGCGCTGCGCCAGCCGTGGACGACCTGGACCGTGTGGCCGTTCTACGTCCCGGTGATCGCTTGCGGCGTCCATCCGGCGGCCCTCGCGTTCTGCTCCTCCGCCAACCTGGTCTACCAGTTCTGGATCCACACCGAGCGGATCGGGAAGCTGCCCGCGCCGATCGAGTTCGTCTTCAACACGCCCTCGCACCACCGGGTGCACCACGCGTCCCAAGGCGGCTATCTGGACCGCAACTTCGGCGGCATCCTGATCGTCTGGGACCGGCTCTTCGGCTCGTTCGTACCGGAGACCGACGCCTGCGTCTTCGGGCTGACGAAGAACATCAACACCTACAACCCGCTGCGCGTCGCCACCCACGAGTACGCGGCCATCGCCCGCGACCTGCGCACGGCGCGCAGCTGGCGGGAGCGCGCCGGCCGGATCTTCCGCGGCCCGGGATGGCGGCCGTCGGCCGACACCGGCGCGGCACAGCCCGGGCCGGAACCGGGGCAGCTCATGGCAGAGGCGCCGGGCCGGCCGGCAACGGAAGGGGCCGGACCGCGGGATGTGCGGTCCGGCCCCTCACCACTGCCCTAGCCGCCGTGACGGCGACGGGCTGTCGGCGCGGTCATCACTTCGTGACGGCCGCCAGCGCGTCCACGAGCCCGTGGCCGTAGAAGCTGTTGTTGCCCTTCACACCGGTGCACTTCGCGGCGTAGGTCCCGCGGTTGCCCGGGTCGTACTTCTCCGGGCACGGCAGGGTCTGCGCCTGCGCCTTCAGCAGCCAGGAGATCTCCTGAGGGCCGGCCTTGGGGTGCTTGCTCTTGAGCAGCGCCGCCACGCCCGCGACCTGCGGCCCGGCCATCGAGGTGCCCTGGAGGTAGGCGTACTCGCCGTTCGGCATGGTGGACAGTACGCCGCCGTCCTTGGCCGGCTCCTCCGGCGTCTGGAACGACCGGTCACCGCCGGGGGCCGTGACGTCGATCTGGTCCCGGCCGTAGTTGGAGTAGTACGACTTCAGGTTCTCCGGCCCTGTCGAGGAGACGGAGGTCGCGCCGTTCAGCATCGTGGGCACGTCCGGGCAGGTGGCCGGATCGATGGTGCGCTTGACCGGAGTGCTGTCGTCCGGGCTGGTGTCGTCCACGATCTCGCTCGCCGCCAGGTCGTGCGAGGAGTTGCCCGCCGAGCTGACCGTGGTGACGCCCTTGCCCTGCGCGTACCTGATGGCACGCTGCACCGACTCGGCAATGGCCTTCTGATCGGCCTGGTCGTCGCAGTTGTAGAGCCACGGGTCGACGTAGTAGCTGTTGTTGGTGACCTTGATGCCGTGGTCGGCCGCGTAGACCATCGCGCAGACGACGGCCTCGCTGTAGAACAGCGCGGTCTCGGGCTCGCTCACCTTGAGGGACGCGATCTTCACACCGGGAGCGGTGCCCGCGATGCCGACGCCGTTGCGAGGGGCGGCGATGATGCCCGCAACGTGAGTGCCGTGGTAGTCCCCGTCCGGGTTGTACGGCCGCCAGGCGCCGGGCGTGGTGTCGGCCTTGCCGCCGACGCAGTTCGCCGACTGCTTCGCGGAGAAGTTGGGCTTCAGGTCCGGGTGGGTGTCGTCCACGCCGGTGTCGATGACGCCGACGGTGACCTTCCTGCTGCCCTCCTCGACCTTGGCCGCCTTGTCGGCCTTGATGGCCCGCTTGTCCCACTGGAGGGATTCCAGCGGCTCCTGCTCCTTGGCCTTCGCCTTCGCCAGGGTGGACTTCGCCTTGGGCTCCTTGACGAAGTGGGGCTTGCCCACCTCGGTGGTGGTGGCGGCCTTCAGCGGGGCGGTACGGGTGGCACCCGCCGAGTCGACGCCGTCGACCGCACGCAGCGTCTTGCCGAACTCCGGGTTGCTGGAGTGCGCGACGATGACGCCTATTTTCCGGTACGTGGCGACGACCTTGCCGTCAGCCTCGCGTATTTCGTTCTTGACCCGTTCGACGGTACCGCCGCCGGTTTCGGTGTTGACGATGTAGCTGAGCTTCTCGCCGGACTTCGCCTTGGGCGCCGCGGCAGCGGCCCGCTCGGTGGTCTGCGCATTGGCGGCAGCCGCGCCTGCCAGGCCGAGGGAGGCGGTCAGTACCAGTCCCAACGGCACCGCGAGGGCGCGCCGCCGTCTGGATGGTCTCGAATCCATGCGGTCTCCATGTCGTCTGAAGTTGTCCACAGACGACGGAAGTTATCCCTGTGGGCCAGGTAACTGCAATGGATTGATGAAGAAAGTCCGAAGGCTGTGCACAACCGTGATCGGTCTTTTCTGTTTCAACTACCGACCCCCTGTTGTCGGGCCCGGACACGATCTACGATGCGCGAACTGTGCGTCCATTGAGACGTGGGTCACACCTTCTGTCCGAACCGTCCCCCAAATCGTTCCTCACGTTCCGTCTGGAGTCACTGTGGACACCGCCCCAGAGCACGCGAGCCCCGGCCCACCGGGGCCCCGGGACTACACGGACGTGCAGCACAGCGCCGAGTTCGGTGAACTGCGGCGCGGCTACCGTTCGTTCGTCTTCCCGCTCACCGCCGCATTCATCGTCTGGTACCTGCTCTATGTCCTGCTCTCCAACTACGCGGGCGGGTTCATGGACAACAAGGTCGTCGGCAACCTCAACGTCGCCTTCGTCTTCGGACTCGCGCAGTTCCTGACGACCTTCCTGATCGCCTGGTGGTACTCGCGGTTCGCCGCCGCGAAGCTCGACCCCAAGGCGGAAGCGCTCAAGACGCGGCTGGAGGCGGAGAACCTCCAGCGTGCCGCCGGGGGAGGCATCGGCCACCAGGCCGATCACCTCATCAAGGACAAGAGCGAGCTCACCGGCAAGGAGGACGACGCATGAGCGCCACCCACGCACTCGCGGCCCCTGCCGTGCAGCTGGCCGCCGAAGGGGCGAGCGAGCACCGCCCGCTGATCATCACCCTCTTCTCCGTCTTCGTCGTCGCCACTCTGGCTGTCACCGTCTGGGCGGGCCGCCGCACCAAGGACGCCACCGACTTCTACGCCGGAGGGCGGCAGTTCACCGGCTTCCAGAACGGGCTGGCCATCTCCGGCGACTACATGTCGGCCGCGTCCTTCCTCGGCATCGCCGGCGCCATCGCCCTGTCCGGATACGACGGGTTCCTCTACTCCATCGGCTTCCTGGTGGCCTGGCTCGTCGCCCTCCTGCTGGTCGCCGAACCGCTGCGCAACTCCGGGCGCTACACCATGGGCGACGTACTGGCCTACCGGATGCGCCAGCGGCCTGTCCGCACCGCCGCGGGCGTCTCCACCATCGTCGTCTCGATCTTCTATCTGCTCGCCCAGATGGTCGGCGCCGGCGCGCTCGTCGCACTGCTGCTGGGCATCACCGGCGATACGGGCAAGAACCTGATCGTCGTCTTCGTCGGCGTCGTCATGATCCTCTACGTGACGATCGGCGGCATGAAGGGCACCACCTGGGTGCAGATGATCAAGGCGTGCCTGCTGATCGGCGGCACCGTCATCATCACCGTCCTGGTGTTCCACAAGTTCAACTACAACCTTTCCGCACTTCTCGGCGCTGCCGCCGAGAACAGCGGAAAGGGAGCGTCGTTCCTGGAACCGGGACTGAAGTACGGCGTCACGACGACCTCGAAGATCGACTTCATCTCCCTCGGTATCGCACTCGTCCTGGGCACAGCCGGGCTGCCGCACATCCTCATCCGCTTCTACACCGTGCCCACCGCCAAGGCGGCGCGGAAGTCGGTCAACTGGGCCATCGGCATCATCGGCGTCTTCTACCTGATGACCATCGCGCTCGGCTTCGGCGCCGCCGCGCTGCTCAGCCCCAAGACGATCACCGACTCCAACGAGGCGGGCAACACCGCGGCACCGCTGCTCGCCCAGGAGATCGGCGGCGGCGCGGACTCGACCGGCGGCGCCGTACTGCTGGCGATGATCTCCGCGGTCGCCTTCGCCACCATCCTCGCCGTGGTCGCCGGACTGACCCTCGCCTCGTCGTCGTCCTTCGCCCACGACCTGTACGCCAACGTCATCCGCAGGGGCAGGGCCTCCGAGAAGGAGGAGGTCAAGGCGGCCCGCATCTCGGCCGTCATCATCGGTGGAGTCGCCATCGGACTGGGCATCTTCGCGGGCAAGCTCAACGTCGCGGGCCTGGTGGCCCTGGCCTTCGCGGTCGCCGCTTCCGCGAACCTGCCCACCCTCCTCTACAGCCTCTTCTGGAAGCGCTTCACCACCACGGGCGCCCTGTGGTCGATCTACGGCGGACTGCTCTCCTCCGTGTTCCTGGTGTTCTTCTCGCCGGTGGTCACCGGCAAGGACACCTCCATGTTCCCCGACGCCGATTTCGCCTGGTTCCCACTGGAGAATCCCGGCCTCATCTCCATTCCGCTGGGTTTCCTGCTCGGCTGGATCGGGTCCCTGCTCTCCCGGGACGAGGGCGCCGGCGGGGCGAAGTACGCCGAGCTGGAGGTGCGCTCCATGACAGGCGTCGGCGCCCACTGAGCGCTCCGCGAGTGCGGGCCGCCTCCATTACTAGAGGGCCCAGCCCTCTGACGGGTGGATGAGGGCGGCGGTGGCGTGAGGGCCCAACCTTGGGCCCTCTCCCTTCGTTGGGGGCTCCGCCCCTGCTCCAGGACCACCCGCAGACAAAGGGCAGCAGCCCCCGGGCGGAGATCCCTCACGTCAATGGCTTCCGTGATTGCGGAAGGGGGGTTCTAGGGGGGCGAAGCCCACCTGGCGGGGGGCCGTTGGGGGGCGGAGCCCCCCGACACGACCTGTCGGCGGCAGCCGAAAACGAAACGAGGCGTGCCCCCACAAGCACCGGCAGGCAGCCGAAAACACAAGAAGGCGTGCCCCCACAAGCGACGGGCCCCCTCCCGCGTATGCGGCCCCCCAGAGGGCGCAGCCCTCTCAGGTGCGAGGGCGCAACAATTGGCGCTGTCGAATGTCACACCCGTGACCTACGCTGCGAAGCAGATCACGCACCTGGGAGGCCCGTCAGCATGCTGCTCGACACCTACGGCCGGGTCGCCACCGACCTGCGCGTCTCGCTGACCGACCGCTGCAACCTGCGCTGCACGTACTGCATGCCGGAAGAAGGACTGCAGTGGCTCGCCAAGCCCGAGCTGCTGACGGACGACGAGCTCGTCCGTCTGATCCGCATCGCCACCACGGACCTCGGCGTCACCGAGGTCCGCTTCACCGGCGGCGAGCCCCTCCTACGCCCGGGCCTGACCAGCATCGTGGCGCGCTGCGCGGAGCTGGAGCCCCGCCCCAGGATGTCGCTGACCACCAACGGCATCGGCCTGGAGCGCACCGCGGCGGCGCTGCGCGAGGCGGGCCTGGACCGGGTCAACGTCTCGCTGGACACCCTCGACCCCGAGACGTTCCAGCGCATGACCCGCCGCAAGCGCCATGCCGACGTGCTGCGCGGCCTGGCCGCGGCCCGGGAGGCGGGCCTGACGCCGGTGAAGGTCAACGCGGTGCTGATGCCGGGGCTCAACGACCAGGAAGCCCCCGACCTGCTGGAATGGGCACTGGAAGAGGGCTATGAGCTCCGCTTCATCGAGCAGATGCCGCTCGACGCCCAGCACGGCTGGCAACGCGAGGGCATGATCACCGCCGGTGACATATTGGGGTCGTTGCGTACCCGCTTCACCCTCACCCCGGAGGGGCAGGAGGAACGCGGCTCGGCCCCCGCCGAGCGCTGGCTGGTGGACGGCGGCCCGCAGCGGGTCGGCGTCATCGCGTCGGTCACCCGGCCGTTCTGCCGGGCCTGCGACCGCACCCGGCTCACGGCCGACGGACAGGTGCGCACCTGCCTGTTCGCCACGGAGGAGTCCGACCTGCGTGCCGCACTGCGCAGCGGCGCCTCCGACGCGGAGATCGCGGCGCTGTGGCGCAAGGCAATGTGGGGCAAAAAGGCGGGCGCCGGCATCGACGACCCCTCGTTCGTCCAGCCGCAGCGCCCGATGTCGGCAATCGGCGGCTGACGCTCAACGAGGCGCCCCGCGCCCGGGCGAGGCAGCGCCCCGCGCTCAACGAAGCGAGCCCTCACCCAGCGAGCCTCCGATCCGCGGCCCGGCGACTCGGCGAGCGCGCGCTCAGCGACGCGCCCCGCGCTCAACGAAGCGACAGCCCTCACTCAGCGAGCCCTCTGATCCGCGGCTCAGCGACGCGGCTCAGCGACGCCCCCCGCGCTCAACGAAGCGCCCGCACTCGGCGACTCGGCGATCGCGCGCTCAGCGACGCGCCAGTCCGCCCTCAGCGAGCCGCGCTACCCGCCATGGCCCGACTCCCACTCGGCCAGCGGCACGGTGTCCTTCAGGAAGCCGCGGACGCCGAGGAACTTCGAGAGGTATTCGCGGTGCTCCTCACACGCCAGCCAGGTCTTGCGGCGGTCAGGGGTGTGCAGCTTCGGATTGTTCCAGGCGAGCACCCACACGGCCGGCTCACGGCAGCCCTTGGCGGAGCAGATCGGGGTGTCGGGCCCCTCGGCGGAGGGGGAGGCGGAAGGGATCACGCCTCCATCTTCCCGCACGCCCCGGACATTAAGCGACGCCGGGCAGCCACGGGGGGAGCCGCCCGGCGTCGGTCCATCGCTCCGACGGGGGATGCGGAGCGCCCCTGAAGTATGGCATGCGGGAGCGCTCGCAGTGCACCGGAACCGCAGGATTGATCTGAGGTTTTCTTGAGCTTTGTGCGAAGAGCCAGATCAACTGCGGTCGCTCGTCGTCTGGTTCGAGCCCGGCTCAGCCCCTTCCGGGGCGGTTTCGTCCTCCGCCTTCGTCACCCGCGAAGCTTCCAGCGCTTCGTGCGGAGAATCAGGCGGAACCGTCGGCGGAGCCGAAGGAGCATTCTCCCGGCCCGCGTTGGCGATCACGACCGCGATGTACGGAAGAGTCAGTCCGAGCACCAGCGCCACCACTGCCAGCGGACGCTGGACGTTCCACAACACCACGGTGAGCAGGACGGCGACCGTGCGGATCAGCATGGAGATCACATAGCGACGCTGTCTCCCGCGCACGTCTTCCTGCAGCCCCTGACGGGCGCCGGTGATCCGGAAAACCTCCGGCTGGTGCTGCTTCCGCATCACGTTTCACCACCTGCTCACCTGCCGTTCTCCGTGGCCCTGCACGGAGATCCGGACGTTTTCCACGGTACGCCTCGGGTGCGTCCGCTACGAGACCGGGGCGCTGGTCGCACCGGACCGGCCGCCCTGCGTACGACGGCGGCACGGCGGATCCGACAGGCTGCGTACCCCGGCCGGAGAGCCGGGTACGGCATGGCCCGCCCGGTCCGCCGCGCAACCTCACAGACCGCGGATCTCTGCGACCTTGCGGCCCGCCTTCAGATACACCGCGTCGGCCGCGCCGCCCTCCTGCCTGGCCATCGCGTCCCGGGCGACCTCGGCCAGCGGGCGCAGGGCCTCCGCCTCGGAGAGCACCACTGCCTGCTGCTTCTGACCGCTCTTCTCGATGATCAGCCGCAGCCCGTTCTGCTTCGCGATCCGGCGGGCCGCCGAGGCGCTCGGGGTGAACTCCAGGACCTTCGTCAGCACTGCGGCGACGCCCTCCTCGCCGTGCTCGGCCACCTCTACGGAGGGCAGCGTCTCGACGTCTGAGAAGGACTTTTTGGAGAACTGGGCCACGAAGTGGGCACGGGCCGCCATCGCGGCGGGCACTCCGTGCAGCGCCGCGGCGACCTCGCCCGCCAGGACCTTCTTCAGATCCATCGGATGCAGCGAACCCGCCTCGATCCGGGCCGTCACCTGGTCGATCTCCGCGTCCGTCCACTCGGTCCAGGCGCGCAGGTAGGGGGCCATCAGCCGGTCCGGGATCGACATGATCTTGCCGAACACCTCGTCGGGTGCGCTGCCCAGGCCCACGTAGTTGCCCTTGGACTTGGACATCTTGGCGCCCGAGCCGTCCGTGCCCTCCACCAGCGGCATGGTGACCACGAGCTGCGGCTGCTGCCCGTACGCCTCCATCACCCGGCGGCCCATCTGCAGGTTGAGCAGCTGGTCGACACCGCCCAGCTCCACGTCGCAGGCCAGCTCGACCGAGTCGAGGGCCTGGGCGACGGGGTAGAGCAGCTCGGACATCGTCAGCCCCGAGCCCTCCGAGAGCCGGTTGCGGAAGTCCTCGCGCTGGAGCAGTGAGGAGACCGGCACCTGTGCCAGCAGGCCCAGCAGCTTCGGCAGCGTGAACGGGGCCAGCCACTCGCTGTTGCGGGCGAACCGCACCTTCTCGAAGTCGAAGAAAGGCCGCACCTGCTCCTGGTAGCCGGACAGGTTCCGTGCGATGTCCTCGTCGGTCAGCGGCGGGCGTTCGGCCGTACGACCCGAGGGGTCGCCGATCTTGGCGGTGAAGTCACCGATGATCAGCGTGACGTCGTGGCCCATCCGCTGGAAGCGGCTGAGCACGATCACCGGCACCGCGTGCCCCAGGTGCACGTCTGCAGCCGTCGGGTCGATGCCCAGCTTGATGTGCAGGCCCTTGCCCTGCGCTGCCCGCTCCTCGATCCGCTCGGCGAGCTTCTCCACCGACGGCAGCAGCTCCACCGACCGCGCCCCGATCAGCTCGGCCTGCTCCTTGGCCGGCAGATCGCTCAGGTCCAGATAGCGCCGCGCCCCGGTCTCCGCGAGCAGCCGCTCGACGTTGGTGTCGGAGGAGAGGTCCTGGGCCAGCAGCTCACTGGCGCGCTGTACGGAGTCGCCGAGGCGTGTCACGTCACTGTCCTGGTGTGGTGGTTGCTGAATACGGTCACAGGAAGTCTATGCGCCTGTACTGACACCGGCCGCCCGCGGCGGATCGCCACCGCTCGCCGTCTGCAGGTCTTTCGGCCGGCGTTTCTGTAGGGACTCCACAGGAGGCCGCAGATGCCCCTGTCCGTGCCCGAGTGCTCGTGACCTGGCGGCGCCGGATAGGTTCTCTTTGCGACAGACCGCGACAGCAGAAGCAGAAAGGGTGGTCACACAGTGAGCCGCTCAGTGCTCGTGACCGGAGGGAACCGCGGCATCGGCCTCGCCATCGCCCGTGCCTTCGCCGAGGCAGGCGACAAGGTCGCCGTAACCTACCGCTCCGGAGAGCCGCCCGAGGGCTTCCTCGGCGTCAAGTGCGACATCACCGAGCCGGAGCAGGTGGAGCAGGCGTACAAAGAGATCGAGGAAAAGCAGGGCGCGGTCGAGGTGCTCGTCGCCAACGCGGGCGTCACCCGCGACCAGCTGCTGCTGCGGATGTCCGAGGACGACTTCACTTCGGTCCTCGACACCAACCTCACCGGCACCTTCCGGGTGGTCAAGCGCGCCTCCCGCGGCATGCTGCGTGCCCGTAAGGGCCGTATCGTGCTGATCTCCTCGGTCGTCGGACTGATGGGCCAGGCCGGTCAGGCCAACTACGCGGCGTCCAAGGCCGGTCTCGTGGGTTTCGCCCGCTCGCTCTCCCGTGAGCTGGGCTCCCGCAACATCACCTGCAACGTCGTCGCGCCCGGTTTCGTCGACACCGACATGACCCGTGCGCTCACCGACGAACAGCGCGAGGACATCGTCAAGCAGGTGCCGCTGGGCCGCTATGCCGCCCCGGAGGAGGTCGCCTCCTCGGTCCGCTTCCTGGCTTCCGACGAGGCCGCGTACATCACCGGAGCCGTCATTCCCGTGGACGGCGGATTGGGCATGGGTCACTGAACATGAGCGGAATCCTCGCCGGCAAGCGGATCCTTGTCACCGGCGTCATCACCGACGGGTCGATCGCCTTCCACGCGGCGAAGGTCGCCCAGGAACAGGGCGCCGAGGTCATCCTCACCGGCTTCGGCCGGCTCTCCCTGGTGGAGCGCATCGCCAAGCGGCTGCCCGAGGCCGTGCCCGTCATCGAGTTGGACGTCAGCAACCAGGAGCACCTGGACGGGCTCGCCGACAAGATCCGTGAGCACTGGGGCGCCGACGCGCGGGTGGACGGTGTCGTGCACTCGATCGCCTTCGGTCCGCAGGGCGCCTTCGACTTCCTCGGCGGGACGTGGGAGGACGTCAGTACGGCTGTGCACGTCTCGGCGTACTCGCTCAAGTCGCTCACCATGGCCTGCCTGCCGCTGATGCACGAGGGCAGTTCGGTCGTCGGCCTCACCTTCGACGCACAGATCGCCTGGCCGAAGTACGACTGGATGGGCGTGGCCAAGGCGGCCCTGGAATCAACCAACCGCTACCTCGCGCGCGATCTGGGTCCCCAGGGCATCCGCTGCAACCTCGTCTCGGCCGGGCCCATCAAGTCCATGGCCGCCAAGTCCATCCCGGGCTTCGAGGAACTGGCCGACGTGTGGAACCACCGCGCCCCGATCGGTTGGGAACTGTCCGATCCGGACCCGGCCGGCCGCGGCGTCGTCGCCCTGCTGTCGGACTTCTTCCCCAGGACCACGGGTGAGATCGTCCACGTCGACGGCGGCGTCCACATGATGGGAGCGTAGTCCGCTTCGCGTACTCCAGGGGGAGTGAGGGCTGAGCCCCCACACCTCGACTACAGCGCGCCGTGGCCCCATTCCGCCGTATGGGAGGCCGCCTCCTTGGAGGCGGCCTCCGCGTCCTGTGCGCGGATGGCCTCCAGCAGCCGGGTGTGGTCCATGTAGTTCTCCGGGCGCAGCTCCTCGCCGACGTCCTGCCGGAGATAGGCCCGCAGCACCTCGCCGAGGTCGGCGTACACCGCCGCCAGCACCTCGTTGTGGGAGGCCGAGACCACACCCATGTGCAGGCTCCGGTCGGCGTCGATGAAGTGCTCGACGTCGCCCGAGTCCCATGCCGCCTCGCGGCGTTCCAGCAGTCCGTCGAGCTGCTGCACGTCGGCAGCCGTACGGCGGCGTGCCGCCAGCCGTGCGCCCGCCGTCTCCAGCGCGGAGCGCAGCTCCGCCACATGCCGCAGATCGGCACCGGCGAACCTGCGGTGCATCACCCCGGCCAGCTCGCTGGTCGCCACCACATAGGTGCCCGAGCCCTGCCGGATGTCCAGCAGCCCGTTGTGCGCGAGGGCACGCACCGCCTCCCGCACCGTGTTGCGGGCCACGCCGAGCTGCTCGACCAGTTCCGACTCGGTCGGGATACGGCTGCCCACCGGCCACTGGCCGGCGGTGATCTGCTGCCGCAGCGTCGCGATCACCTGGGCGGCCAAGGGGGCCCGATGGGGGGCGGAGAGCGCGGGAAGCGAGGGAGGGGCAATTGATTGGCGAGCATTCATCCCATGATTCTATGATGGGCGGCATGGCATTGGCAGACGACGACAGCAGGAATTCCGCAACCGCCGCCGACGTGGGGACCCGCACCGCCCCCGAGCACCCCGCCGGGATCCAGACGCCGCCTCCCGAACTCGGAGCCGAGGGTCCCGCCGTGCCTCGCTGGCTGGTCGGCCTCGTCGCCGCCGGACTGGTGATCGCGGCGCTCAACCTGCGCCCCGCCATATCCGGGCTCGGCCCGCTGCTGGAGGAGGTACGGCACGGGCTGCACATGAGCGGGACCGTCGCGGGACTGCTGACCTCCGTGCCGCCGCTGTGCTTCGCCGTGTTCGGCGGTCTGGCTCCCCGGCTGGCCCGCCGCCGCGGCCCGGCCCCCGTCGTGCTGGCCGGCATGGTCGCCATCACCCTCGGGCTCGTTCTGCGGCCGCTGGCGGGCGGTACCGCCACCTTCCTGGCCGCCACCGCGCTAGCCCTCGCCGGGATCGCGGTGAGCAACGTACTGATGCCCGTCATCGTCAAGCACTGGTTCCCCGACCGGGTCGGCTCCATGACGGGGCTCTACTCGATGGCGCTCGCCCTGGGGACCGCCGGTGCCGCCGCCGTCACCGTGCCGATGACCGACGCGCTCGGCGGCAGCTGGCGGATCGGCCTGGCCGCCTGGGCGGTGCCGTCCGCCGTAGCCCTCGTCCCATGGGCAGTGATCTCCCGGAACCACGCGGCCCGCACACCCGAGCCGGAGGCCGCACAGGAAGCCGCCCCCGGGACGGCCGAGGGTGCCGTGCCTGCGCTGCGTATCACCAAGTCGCCCACCGCCTGGGCGCTCGGTGTCTTCTTCGGCCTCCAGGCGTCCGCCGCCTACATCACCATGGGCTGGCTGCCGCAGATCTTCCGCGACGCCGGGGTCTCGGCGTCGGCGGCCGGTGTGCTGCTCGCGGTGACGATGGGCATGGGTGTCCCGCTTTCCTTCGTCCTGCCGAAGCTGGCCGCCCGGATGCGGCATCAGGGTCCGTTGGTGCTCGCGCTCGGCGTCTGCGGCCTGGTCGGGTACGCGGGCCTGTGGCTCGCGCCTGCGGCCGGTGCCTGGGCGTGGGCCCTGGTGCTGGGCGTCTCCAACTGCGCCTTCCCGCTGGCCCTCACCATGATCGGCATGCGTTCCCGGTCCAACGCGGGCGTCGTCAAGCTCTCCGCCTTCGCGCAGAGCACCGGCTATCTGATCTCCATCCCGGGCCCGCTGCTCGTCGGCTCGCTGCACGACCTCAGCGGTGGCTGGCACGGGCCGCTCCTGCTGATGACCGCGCTGATGCTCGCGCAGATGGCGACGGGCCTGCTGGCGGGCAGGGACCGGGTCATCGAGGAAGGACGCTGAGTGCGACACTGGCTCACATGCCAGTGCTCGAACCGAATCCCCCGGAACCGCGGAAGAAGCTCCTGCTGATCTTCGGCGCGATGATGGCCGTCACCGTCGTCATCGGCGTGATCGCCAGCATCGCCGCCGGCTGACACCCCCTCCACCGCGGCCCCGGCCCGCCCGCCGTGGGGTGTAGCTGGCACCACCATCCCCTAGGGGGCTGGCGTCAGGGGTAACTGGGTGGCTCACCGGATGGGATCGCTCTCTCGTCCTCCGTACCGTCGAGATACGAGACGGACGAGAAGGACCAGCACCCCCCACCGAATCCGGAGGCGAGACCATGACGGCCCCCGCGCACCTCACATCGGACCGGAGCCGGAACCGCCCGGCCCCGGGCGCCGCACAGCCGAGGCGGTCGGAGGCGGCGCAGACGCGGCTGCCCTGGTGGGGAGTGCTGCTCCCGATACTCGGCTTCGCTCTGCTGCTGGTCCTCCTGATGGGCGGGGGACAGGCGGACGCCGCCCAGCGTGCAGCCGACAGCCCGCTGCTGTCCTTCCTCACCCATCTGTGGGGTTCCCTGCTGGGCTGAGGCGGTCCTGGGCCGTCCCGGTGACGGGGGAGCGGTAGGGGTGAGCGGCGCATCACCGTGCGTCACTTATAGGGAACCGACCGTCCAACACCCCGCGCCTGACAGCGCGTTTCATGCGAAGCTGGGACACATGAGCGTCGATGTGCCCCGCAGTATCGTCCTTCTCCGGCACGCCAAGGCGGACTGGCCCCAGGTGGCGGATCATGAGCGGCCCCTCGCCGAGCGAGGCCGCCTGGACGCCCCCGCGGCGGGCGAATGGCTCGCCGGTCAGGGCATCACCCCGCAACTCACCCTCTGCTCGACAGCGACCCGCACCCGCGAGACGTGGAAGCTGGTCGTCTCCCATCTCCCCCAGCGACCCAAGACCGTCTACGAGGAGCGTCTCTACGAGGCGCCGCCCGGCCAGATCATCGAGGTCATCAACGAAGTCGCCGACGACGTGCGGGACTTGCTGATCATCGGCCACAACCCCGGGATGCAGTCGGTCGCCGACGTGCTTGCCGGGGCCGCCGACCAAGAAGCGCAGGAGCGGATGGCCCGCGGCTTCCCCACGGCCGCCGTCGCCGTCCTGCGCTACACCGGCTCCTGGAAGTCGGTGGAGCCGGGCAGCGCGGAGCTGACCCGCTTCTGGTCACCGCACGAGTGAGGCAACCGGCCGCGGCCGGACCGAGGGAGCTCAGACTCTCTCGATCGGTCCCTCGGGCCCGTCCGCGGCCTCGACCTCTTCGCGCGTGATGCCCAGCAGATAGAGCACCGTGTCCAGGAACGGCACGTTCACCGCCGTATGGGCGGCCTCCCGCACCAACGGCTTGGCGTTGAAGGCGACGCCGAGGCCCGCGGTGTTCAGCATGTCCAGGTCGTTGGCGCCGTCACCGATGGCGACCGTCTGCGCCAGCGGCACCCCCGCCTCATCGGCGAACCGCCGCAGCAGCCGCGCCTTGCCCGCGCGGTCGACGATCTCCCCGGTGACCCGCCCCGTCAGCTTGCCGTCCACGATCTCCAGCGTGTTGGCGGAGGCGAAATCCAGCCCCAGCTCCTCCCGGAGCGCGTCCGTCACCTGTGTGAAGCCGCCGGAGACGACACCCACCTGGAAGCCGAGCCGCTTGAGCGTACGGACCAGGGTGCGTGCCCCCGGGGTGAGCCGTACCTCCTCGCGCACCTTGTCGACGACCGACACATCGAGTCCCGCCAGCAGTTCGACCCGCGCATGCAGCGACTCCTCGAAGTCCAGCTCGCCGCGCATCGCCCGCGCCGTCACCTCGGCGACCTCGGCCTCGCAGCCCGCATGGGCCGCGAACATCTCGATCACCTCGTCCTGGATGAGGGTGGAGTCCACATCCATCACCACCAGCCGCTGCGCCCGCCGCTGGAGCCCCGAGGCGACGACGGCCACATCGACGCCGTACTTCGCGGCCTCCAGCGCCAGGGACGTACGCAGCAGCGCCGTCTCCGTGCCGGAGACGTCGAACTCGACAGCGAGGACCGGATATTTGGCGAGCCGGAAGATGCGGTCGATGTTGCCGCCCGTGGAAGTGATGCTGGCCGCTATGGCGGCGGTCGACTCCGCGGTGAGCGGATGGCCCAGCACGGTGACGTGCGAACGTCCGGTGCCGCGGGGCCGGTTGTCGCCCGTACCCGAGATGATCTCGGCGGTCAGGCCCATCGACTCGGCCCAGCTGTGCACGGTCGCGCGCAGCTCGCCCTCGGTGCCGGTGCCGGCGCCGGGCGAGGTCACCAGGGCGCACAGGGTGATACGACCACGGGTGACGAGCTGCTCGATATCGACGACCTCGACAGCGAAGGCCGCGAGGGTGTCGAAGAGCCCGGCGGTGATGCCGGGCCGGTCCTTGCCGAAGATCTTGACCAGCAGGGTCGGGGTCTCGGCGTACGACGGAGGCTGGGCCACAGGTGCGCTCATGGTCCTCTCACACTACCGCCGCCCGGCCCGGAACCCCTGGTGGGGCCCGGCCGCGCCTTGGGGCCCTGGCCTGCTCCGCACCGCCCTTGTCCGTATCAGTCGGGATCGGTGGCGATCCGTGGCGGCATCCGCAGCTGGGTCCGTTTCCCTCCGACATTCCCTGGCCGGAACGGTCACAGCCTGGTCCCTAGTGCTGGCCCGGCTTCCTGTCGGGCGGCCGAGCCTGAAATAGTTCCTCACGATGTTCGCCATCCCTAGACTCCCTCTCCGAAGGGGGTACCTCGGGGGACAACTTTGTGGGGCATGGAGTGCCGGAACTCGTATTGGAATTGAACGGACAGACCTGGACGCTCGATCAGTCCAGGGCCTATACCCTCGGCCGCGATCCGCAGGGAGATGTGGTGATCGAGGACGCCAGGGTCTCCTGGCGGCATGCCACGGTGCGCTGGGGAGGGCGCGCCTGGGTCATTGAGGATCACGGCAGCACCAACGGCACGTATGTGCAAGGGCGGCGGATCCAGCAGCTGGAGCTCGCCCCCGGCATGAGCGTCCATCTGGGCAACGCCACCGACGGCCCGCGGCTCGGCTTCTCCGGCGGGGCGGGCAGTGGCCAGGCGCCGGTTGCCGACATGTACGGCGGTCAGACGGCGCCCCAGCATCAGCAGGGCCAGCATCAGCAGCAGGGCCGGCACCAGCAGCCCGGGCAGCCCCAGGCGGCACAGGCCGCCGCCCAGCACGGCGCCCCGACCCAGCAGCCGCAGGTCGGCGGCCAGGGCGGTCCCGGCTGGGGCCAGCAGCCCCAGCAGCCGCAGCCGGGCTGGCAGCAGCAGGCCCCCCAGATGCCGCAGCAGATGCAGCAGGCGCCGCCGCAGCAGTACGCGCAGCAGCCACCTCAGCAGCACATACCGCAGCAGGGCGGTCCCGGCCCGCAGGGCATGGGCGGTCCCGGTGCCGGCGGCCCCGGCGGAGCGCCCGGCGGTCAGGGCGGCGGAGGCCAGGCAGCGGGCGACCGCAGCCCGACCAGCTTCCACCAGCTCTCCCTCGGCCGGGTGATGCGCATCGGCCGTGCGCTGGAGAACGAACTGGTCGTCTCCGACCTCCAGGTCTCCCGGAACCATGCGGAGTTCCACGCCTCGCCCGACGGCCGCTGCGAGATCCGCGACCTCGGCAGCCACAACGGCACCTACGTCAACGGCCAGCCGATCCCCAAGTCCGGCACCGTGGCCATCGGGCCGCAGGACATCGTCGGCATCGGACATTCCACCTTCCGGCTGGTCGGCGACCGGCTGGAGGAGTTCGTCGACACCGGCGACGTGTCCTTCTCGGCCCGCCATCTGACGGTGAAGGTCGACGGCGGCAAGGTCATCCTCAACAACGTCACCTTCGGCGTACCCGAGAAGTCGCTGATCGGCGTGATCGGCCCGTCCGGCTCCGGGAAGTCCACGCTGCTGCGGGCGCTGACCGGATACCGCCCGGCGGATGTCGGCGAGGTCCTCTACGACAACCGGAACCTCTACAAGCAGTTCGCCGAACTGCGGCAGCGCATCGGCCTCGTCCCGCAGGACGACATCCTGCACAAGGAGCTGAAGGTCCGCACCGCGCTGCGCTACGCGGCCAAGCTGCGCTTCCCCGGCGACGTCGCCGAGGCCGAGCGCAACGCCCGGGTGGAGGAGGTGCTGGCCGAGCTCAAGCTCGACATCCACGCGGACAAGCGCGTCACCTCCCTCTCCGGTGGTCAGCGCAAGCGCGTCTCCGTCGCTCTGGAGCTGCTCACCAAGCCGTCGCTGATCTTCCTGGACGAACCCACCTCGGGCCTCGACCCCGGCATGGACCGTGACGTCATGCAGCTGCTGCGCGGCATGGCCGACGACGGCCGTACGGTGCTCGTCGTCACCCACTCGGTGGCCGAGCTCCAGCTGTGCGACAAGCTTCTGGTGATGGCGCCGGGCGGCGGCGTGGCCTACTTCGGCCCGCCCGAGGAGGCGCTGAACTTCTTCGGCTACGACTCGTGGGCGGACGTCTTCTCCGCCTTCGAGAACTACCGCGACTACGACTGGATGGGCCGCTGGCAGGGCTCGCAGCACTACCAGATGTACGCGGCCGACCTCGACCAGCAGGTGCCGCAGCAGGACCCGTACGCGGCCCAGCAGCAGGCGATGCAGCCGACCAGGCTCCAGAAACCGCAGAGCTGGGGCAGCCAGCTGTGGACGCTGATCAGACGCTATGTCTCGGTGATCTCCGCGGACCGCTCCTTCCTGGTGCTGTCCTTCGTCACCCCGGTGCTCCTCGGCCTGGTCAGCACAGTGATGCCTTCCGACTACGGTCTGACGGCACCAGCCCGCAAGACCAACGGCGACGCGGGCTCCATCCTGCTGATCCTCTCCATCGGCGCCGGCTTCTCGGGTGCGGCCAACTCGGTCCGTGAGCTGATCAAGGAACGGGTCATCTACGAACGGGAACGGGCCACCGGGCTGTCCCGGTCGGCCTATCTGATGTCGAAGGTGATCGTCCTTACCGTGGTCGCCGCCATCCAGGGCGTGCTGATGTGCGCCGTGGGCTTCTACCCGCGCGACCTCCCCGAGGAGGGCCTGCTCGCCTCCAACCCGGCCATCGAGATGGCTCTGGTGATGATCGCGCTCGGCGGTACCTCGATGATGTGCGGCCTGATCATCTCCGCGCTGGTGAAGACCTCTGAGAAGACGATGATCCTGCTCGTCCTCTTCGCGGTCGTCCAGGTCGTCTTCACCGGTATCCTCTTCAAGCTCTTCGACAACCCCGGCGTGGAGCAGCTGGCCTGGCTGATGCCGTTCCGGTGGGGGATGGCGGCCCTGGGTACGACGATCGAGCTGGGGCGCCTGATGCCGCAGGACGACAAGGACCCGACCAACACCGATCCGCTGTGGGACCACTCGCTGGACCAGTGGACGATGGACGTCGGCATCCTCGTCGCGATGGGTGTCGTGTGCTACTTCGTCGTCCTCCGGCTGCTGCGCCGCCACGAGCCGGAGATCATGCGCAAGTGAGCGCCTGACCGGCTGAAGTGCAGAGTGGGGCTCCCTCGGGCGAGGGGGCCCCTTCGGCGTTCGCGGGCTGCGGCTTGCGTTGTGGCTTGTCGCGCAGTTCCCCCGCGCCCCTGACGGGGGCGCAGCCCCGATGCCGGGTACGCAAGATCCGTGCGGCACGCCCGTGCACCGTCCGGGTCGGGCGGCTGGGCCGTCGGACCTAGGACCACCGGCCCGCACCACCCCTGGCCACGGCCCGATCCCGCGCCGGCGGCAGCGCGAGTACGGTGACCAGCATGGTCCCCCGCTCCGGGCTCGCCGCCGTCAGCGCGGCGCTGCTCGCCATGAACCGCCGGCTCGAGGTGCGTGACGTCCTCCAGACGATCGTCGCCTCGGCCCGGGATCTGCTCGATGCCGAGTACGCGGCGCTCGGCGTACCCGACGACCACGGCGGCTTCGCCCAGTTCGTCGTCGCCGGGGTCAGCGAGGAGCAGTGGAAGGCCATCGGCCCACTGCCGCGCCAGCACGGCATCCTCGCCGCGATGCTGCACGACGCCACCCCGCAGCGCCTCGCCGACGTCCGCAAAGACCCCCGTTTCGGCGGCTGGCCCGCCGCACATCCCAAGATGGCCGACTTCCTCGGCATGCCCATCGCCGACGGCGAGCAGGTGCTCGGTGCCCTCTTCCTCGCCAACAAGCGCTGCGCCTCGGGCTCGCAGGAGCAGCAGCGCCCGGCCTCCCGGGGACGGGCGTGTGCCTTCACCGAGGACGACGAGGAACTGCTGCGGCTGCTCGCCCAGCACGCCGCCATCGCGCTCACCAACGCACGCCTGTACGAGCGCAGCCGCGAGCTGACCATCGCCGAGGAGCGCACCCGCATCGGCCATGAACTCCACGACGCGGTGGCCCAGAAACTCTTCTCCCTACGTCTGACGGCGCAGGCGGCCACGGCCCTGGTGGACCGCGATCCGGAGCGGGCCAAGGCCGAACTGCACGAGGTGGCCCGGCTGTCCGGCGAGGCGGCCGACGAACTGCGGGCCGCCGTCGTAGAACTGCGGCCGGCCGCGTTGGACGAGGACGGCCTCGTCGCCACCCTGCGCACCCAGGCCCAGGTGCTGGACCGCGCCCACAGCGCCGAGGTGGACTTCCTGTGCGAGGGCGTCCGCGCGCTGCCCTCGGCCCAGGAGGAGGCCCTGCTGCGCGTCGCCCAGGAAGCGCTGCACAACGCTCTGCGGCACGCGGACGCCTCACACGTCCGTGTTGCCCTCGTCCGCCACGGCCCGTCCGTGGTCCTCACCGTCACCGACGACGGCACGGGCTTCGATCCGGGTGCCGTGCGCTCGGCGGGCCGCCACCTCGGCCTCGTCTCGATGCGCGACCGGGCCTCCGGCGTCGGCGGCACGCTGACCGTCCAGTCGGAGCCCGGCAAGGGCACAGTTGTCGAATTGGAGGTGCCCGGTGGCTGACCCGATCCGTGTGCTGCTCGTCGACGACCACCAGGTCGTACGGCGCGGGCTGCGCACCTTTCTCGAGGTGCAGGACGACATCGAGGTCGTGGGGGAGGCGTCGGACGGCTCCGAGGGCGTGGCCCGCGCCGAGGAACTGCGGCCAGACGTGGTCCTGATGGACGTCAAGATGCCGGGGACCGACGGCGTCGAGGCGCTGCGGACGCTGCGCGAACGCGGCAACCCGGCCCGGGTACTGATCGTCACCAGCTTCACCGAACAGCGCACCGTCGTCCCCGCCCTGCGCGCCGGTGCCGCGGGGTACGTCTACAAGGACGTCGATCCAGAGGCGCTGGCCGGTGCCATCCGCTCGGTGCACGCAGGCCACGTACTGCTGCAATCCGAGGTTGCCGGGGCGCTGCTCAGCGACGACCAGAGCAGCGGCGCGGGCCGCGGCCCCTCGCTGACCGAGCGGGAACGCGAGGTGCTCGGCCTGATAGCCGACGGCCGCTCCAACCGCGAGATCGCCCGCGCGCTCGTGCTGTCGGAGAAGACGGTCAAGACCCACGTCTCCAACATCCTGATGAAGCTCGACCTGGCCGACCGCACCCAGGCGGCCCTGTGGGCGGTCCGCCACGGGGTCACCGGCTGAGGGGGTGACGGCATGACGGGAGGGGACGAGGCAGGAATCGGCCTGAAGTTCAGCTCCGGGCGGTAATTCATACCGTCGTGTGGTCGTCATCTTTTCCGCGCACCCTCCCGGCAGATGCTCCGTTCTCCATGGCGTGCCCGCGGCGGTCGGCCGCGGCACTGTTCAGCAGATCCACAGGGAGAACACCCCATGAACACTGCCAAGAAGGCCGCTCTCGTCATCGCCGCCGCCGGCGTCGCGGCCGGTGCCTCCGCCGGTTCCGCGCTCGCCCACAGCTCCGGCGCGCAGGGCAAGGCCGTGAACTCGCCGGGCGTCGGCTCGGGCAACCTGGTGCAGGTGCCGGTCGACGTCCCGGTGAACGCCGACGGCAACTCGGTCAATGTCGTGGGTGTCCTCAACCCCGCCTTCGGCAACATCGCGCACTAGCGGACCGCGAGGCCATGACACCGGGAGGCCGGGCGACGCCGTTCAGGCCCGTCCGCCCTCCCGCCGCCGCTCCAGCTCCTCCGCGTAGGCGTTGTACGCCGCCACCTGCGCACGCCGCGCCGTCCGCTCCACCGGCCGCAGTGCCTCGGCGCGGGCAGCCATCTCCGCGGCACTCACCGCACCCCCGTGCTCCCTCCCGTCACCGGCGCCACTTCCGTCGCCGTACGCGATCGACACCAGCGCCCCCACCCGCTGCGCCAGCTCCAGCACCCGTACGGCGCGCGGCGGATAGCCCGGCGCCAGCAGCTGCCTGCCCGCCTCCATCCGCGCCCGGTACGCCTCCAGCGCCGCTTCGGCCACCGGACCCGAGCCCGCCACATCGAGCCGGGTCAGCACCTCGGTGGCCTCCCGCATCGCCTCCGCCAGTTCCCGCTCGGCCTCCGCGAGCGAAGGCACGTCGGCAGGCGGAGCCTCCCGTACGGGCAGGCACTCCCACAGCACCTCCGTATGCACGTCCTCGGGGTCCGCGTCCGCCGGTCCCGCCTCGTACACCTCCGGCACCAGACCGAGAGCCGTGCCGTGCACCAGCACCGCCTCCTCGGCCTCCAGCGCCCGCGCGTTGAACTCCGGCGGCCCGCTCAGCCCCAGCGGATGCCCCGGCACCGGCAGCGCCACCCGCAGCCCGACGGCACCCAGCGACCGCAGCCGGCCCAGCGCCAGCGTCAGCCCCACCGGGTCGTCGTCTCCCGGCAGCACCACGCGGTGCCGCGCGTCCTGTGCCGCGATGCGTTCGGCAGCCTCGTCCGGCGAGACGAGTCCGGCGAGCAGTGCGTTTCCCCAGGCGGCCAGCCGCCCCGAACGAGGTTCTGTGAGCATGAACCAAGCCTAGGGAACAGGCGTCGTACACGGTGGCGTAGGTTTTCCCCTGGGGAATGTGCCCACAGGCACCTAAACGCGACTGCAATAGGAGACAACGCGCTCATGAGCGAAGTACTGGAGCTGGTGGACGTATCCGTGGTCCGCGACGGACGTGCTCTGGTGGACGATGTCTCCTGGTCGGTGAAGGAGGGCGAACGCTGGGTCATCCTCGGCCCCAACGGCGCGGGCAAGACGACCCTGCTCAACATCGCTTCCAGCTATCTGTTCCCGACCTCCGGCACCGCCGCCGTTCTCGGTGAACGCCTCGGCAGCGTCGACGTGTTCGAGCTGCGTCCCCGCGTCGGCATGGCCAGCATCGCCATGGCCGAGAAGCTGCCCCGCCGCCAGACCGTGCTGGAGACCGTGCTCACCGCTGCCTACGGCATGACGGCGCACTGGCATGAGAGCTACGACAAGGTCGACGAGGACCGTGCCCTGGCCTTCCTCGACCGGCTCGGCATGTCCGACTATCTCGACCGCAAGTTCGGCACCCTCTCCGAGGGCGAGCGCAAGCGCACCATGATCGCGCGCGCCATGATGACCGACCCCGAACTGCTGCTCCTGGACGAACCCGCGGCCGGGCTCGACCTGGGCGGGCGCGAGGACCTCGTACGCCGCCTCGGACGGCTCGCGCGCGACCCTTACGCGCCCTCCATGTTGATGGTGACCCACCATGTCGAGGAGATTCCGCCGGGCTTCACTCACGTTCTGATGCTCCGCCAGGGACGGGTGCTGGCAGCAGGACCGCTGGAGACCGAACTGACCTCCCGTAACCTCTCGCTGTGCTTCGGCCTGCCGCTCGTCGTCGAGACGCAGAACGGCCGTTGGACCGCGCAGGGCCTGCCGCTGCGCTGAGCGTGCGCCTACCATGGCCATGTGGACGCATGGGTCGGGTGGCTGGTAGCCGCCGCAGCGCTGGGGATTCCGCTCATCATCACAGCCATGCCCGAGTTCGGCATGCTGGCGGTGGGTGCGGTAGCGGCCGCCGGGACGGCCGGAATCGGCGGTGGCCCGGTCGCCCAGGTCATCGTCTTCGCGATCGTCTCCACGGCACTGATCCTGGTCGTACGACCCGTCGCACGCCGGATGCGTACCGAACGCCCCGCCCTGGCCAGCGGGATCGACGCGCTCAAGGGCAGACAGGCCGTGGTGCTGGAGAAGGTCGACGGGGACGGCGGCCGCATCAAGCTCGCCGGCGAGATCTGGTCAGCTCGTGCACTCGATTCGGACACAAGCTACGAGCCGGGCAGTCAGGTGGATGTGGTCGAGATCGACGGCGCCACCGCTGTCGTGATGTGATGGCAATGAGCAACCGCACACGGGCAGTAACTCTTCAGGCAGCGTCTTTTCAAAGCATGCAGGGGGCAAGGCCATGGACGCCATCATCATCGTCCTGATCATCCTGGTGGTGCTTGTCTTCATCGCACTCATCAAGACGATCCAGGTCATCCCACAGGCGAGTGCGGCGATCGTCGAGCGTTTCGGCCGGTACACCCGGACTCTCAACGCGGGCCTGAACATTGTGGTTCCCTTCATCGACACCGTCCGCAACCGTGTCGACCTCAGGGAGCAGGTCGTCCCCTTCCCCCCGCAGCCGGTGATCACCCAGGACAACCTCGTGGTGAACATCGACACCGTCATCTACTACCAGGTGACGGACGCCCGTGCGGCCACCTACGAGGTCGCCAGCTACATCCAGGCGATCGAACAGCTCACCGTCACCACCCTGCGCAACATCATCGGCGGCATGGACCTGGAGCGGACGCTCACCTCGCGCGAGGAGATCAACGCGGCCCTGCGCGGCGTGCTCGACGAGGCCACCGGCAAGTGGGGCATCCGCGTCAACCGCGTGGAGCTGAAGGCCATCGAGCCGCCGACCTCCATCCAGGACTCGATGGAGAAGCAGATGCGCGCCGACCGTGACAAGCGCGCCGCGATCCTCCAGGCCGAAGGTGTCCGCCAGTCGCAGATCCTCACCGCCGAAGGTGAGAAGCAGTCCGCCATCCTGCGCGCCGAAGGTGAGTCCCGCTCCGCGGCCCTGCGCGCCGAAGGCGAGGCCCAGGCGATCCGCACGGTCTTCGAGTCCATCCACGCCGGTGACCCGGACCAGAAGCTGCTCTCCTACCAGTACCTCCAGATGCTCCCGAAGATCGCCGAGGGCGACGCCAACAAGCTCTGGATCGTCCCCAGCGAGATCGGCGACGCCCTCAAGGGCCTCGGTGGCGCCCTCGACAACTTCCGCCCCGACTCCGGCGGCAACGGTGCCAACCGCGGCGGCACCCCCACCCCGCCCAGCGTCCCCAAACCCCCGCGCGAGCAGCCCCCGCTCGACTCCTGACGGAACGGCGCCGCTGCAAGAGCAACAGCCCTCGTCCAGCAGCCGGACCATCGCACACAGACGCAGCCCCTTCGGGCATGATCAGTGCACTGACGCCGATCACCGAAGGGGCTGACGCGTGACCGTATGGGAGGCCGTGGCCGTCTGTGCAGCAGGCATCGGCGCGGGAGGCATCAACGCCATTGTCGGTTCCGGCACCCTGATCACCTTCCCCGTGCTGCTCGCCGTCGGCCTGCCGCCCGTGACCGCCAACGTCTCCAACTCGCTCGGTCTCGTCCCCGGCTCCATCAGCGGAGCCATCGGCTACCGCAGGGAGCTGCGCGGCCAGGGCCGCCGTCTCCTCAGGCTCGGCACCGTCGCGCTCCTCGGCGGCCTGGCGGGCGCGATCCTGCTGCTCACCCTGCCCTCCAGCGCGTTCGACACCATCGTCCCGGTGCTCATCGCACTCGCCCTGGTCCTCGTCGTCCTCCAGCCCCGGCTGGCCGCCGCCGTCCGCCGTCGCCGCGAACGGGAGAACAGCAGCGCCCATCCGCACGGCGGCATCCCCCTCCAGGGCGGCATGCTGCTCGCCAGCGCCTACGGCGGCTACTTCGGCGCCGCCCAGGGCGTCATCTACCTGGCCCTGATGGGCCTGCTCATCCCTGACGACCTGCAGCGCATCAACGCCGTCAAGAACGTGCTCGGCGCCGTCGTCAACGGCACAGCGGCCGTCTTCTTCCTCTTCGTCGCCGACTTCGACTGGACGGCCGTGCTGCTGATCGCGATCGGCTCAGCAGTCGGGGGCCAGCTCGGCGCCCGTATCGGACGCAAACTGGCCCCCGGAGTGCTACGCGGCGTCATCGTGGCAGTCGGCCTCGTAGCGATCGTGCAGCTCCTGCTGCGCTGAGCGGCGGGTCGGGGCTGCGCCGCCCCCGTCGCTCACGCCGTGGCCGGCAGCGACAGCCACTCCGGCAGCGTCTCGCCCTCCTTGAGCCCCAGTGCCAGCAGCAGCGCGTCGGCCGGAGTCGGCTCGAACGGCTTGACCAGCAGCTTCATCCCCGCCTGCCCCGGCGTCCGGTCCGCCTTCCGATGGTTGTCCGCCGCACACGCCGCGACCGTGTTCAGCCAAGTGTCCCCACCGCCGTGCGAACGCGGAACGAGGTGATCCACCGTGGTCGCCCGGCGCCCGCAGTACGCACACCGATGCCGGTCCCGCACCAGGACGCCCCGCCGCGACCACGGTGCCCGTTGTCGAAAGGGCACCCGGACATACCGGCAGAGTCTGATCACTTGAGGCACCGGAAGCTCCACCTGCGCCGCACGCACCCGCAGACCGGGATGCGACTGCTCGACCACTGCCTTCTCCCGCATCACGAGCACGACCGCCCGCCGCAGCGACACCGTCGACAGCGGCTCGAAGCTCGCGTTCAGTACCAGCGTCTCCCGCATCCCGACCGCCTCCCCTTCTCCCGTCTCAGCCCGCGCGCACCCGCGCCGGGGTGGCACCAACTGTGCCGCTGTCCACGTGGACCGACAACGCAATTTCCCCAGGCTGTACAGGAAATGAAGCACCCGGGAATGCCAGGTCACAGGGGGCGGAAAAGGATCACGGAGGGACAAATCGCGGAGAATTCCCGGGGGAGAAAGCAAGAGAAGGAAGCGGGAGAAGAGGCGGGCGGACAACAGTTACCCGCAGCCAGGACCGAAGGCAGCCGGCGCGGTCGCCCGGCGCTCGGCCGGACTCCGGCAGACAGCGGCGCCGATCAGCGCCTGCCGCCCCCGCGCGCGGTGATGTACCGCGCCACGGTGCCGACTGCCCTCATACACGTTGCGCCGCGCAGGGAGCGCGGCGCAACGGAATTCTTCGGGACAGGCCCGCAGGATCAGCTCTCAGCGGGGACCTCGTACTCGCCGATCAGCTGGCCCCGCGCCAGTGTGTGGAAGCGCAGGTTGAACCCGACGAAGGCAGGCGTCGCCTCGGCTTCCGGACCGAGCTTCTCGGTGTCCACCGCGTACACGGTGAAGACATAGCGGTGCGGGCCGTCCCCAGGCGGCGGCGCGGCCCCGCCGAAGTCCCGCGTCCCGAAATCGTTGCGCACATGCACGGCCCCTTCGGGGAGCCCCTTCATCTCACCCGTACCGGCCCCGGTGGGCAGCTCGGTCACCGAGGCGGGGATGTCGAAGACGGACCAGTGCCAGAACCCGCTGCCGGTCGGCGCGTCCGGGTCGAAGCACGTCACGGCGAAGCTCTTGGTCGCCTCCGGGAAGCCCTCCCAGCGCAGGTGCGGCGAGGTGTTCCCCTCCGCGTACACCTGTGCGGAACCCAGATGGCCGCCGTCCGCCAGATCGTTGCTCACCACGCGGATTGACGGCACCGGGGGGTGGAAGTCATGGGGGAGCGGGCGCCGTTGCTGGTCGGTCACGTCGGGAACCTCCTCGTCACGCGAATCGCTGCAACGGCCAGCCTAACGATCCGGACAGCCTCTCTTTGCCACCATGACGGGGTGCGACAGCACACCCCGTACACCCCAGCCCTGTGCCCGCAGCCGTCAACGCCATCAGGTGAGTGACCACGACGAGACCCCGAAGCGGTGGTGCCGACCATGACCAGCCCCGTGGACCTGCCCGAGCTGCCCCAGGCCGACCTCCCCGGCCTCTTCGACGACTCGGTGCCTCCCGGCGTCTACCGGTTGCCCTCGGTGGGCCCCGATGCCCTGATGCAGGCGGACGCGGCAGGCTGGTTCGGTGCGGTCGTGGACCTGACCGGCGTCGGCAACAAGGCCGACTTCATGGAGCGTTGTGCCACCGGTCTGGAGCTGCCCGACTACTTCGGACGCAACTGGGACGCGCTCGCCGACCTCCTCACCGACCTGTCCTGGTGGGGCAAGCCCCGCGGCTATCTGCTGCTGGCCACCGGCTGGTCGGAGTTCGAACAGGCCGATCCAAAGGACGCCGCCGCCGCGGCGGAGGTCTTCACCGCGGCGGTCGGGTTCTGGGCGGTACGCGAGACCCCGCTCACCATCCTGCTGGGCTGAGCGGGGTCCCGGCGACGCTCTCCGCCGGTCTCGGACAGAGGGTTCCCGGCCTCAGAACCAGTTCCGCTTGCCGCCGACCTCGGCCAGCCACTGGTTGAGGTACCCGGTCCAGTCCGTCTGCTGGTAGGAGTCGAAGTCCACCGGGAAGGCGCGGAAGGTGTCACTGCCCTCCGAGAACAGGCCCGGCTTCTTGTCCATCTCCAGCACCACATCCATTCCCTGCGAGTCCGCGACGAACGACAGCTCGACCTGGTTGAGCCCCCGGTACTGCTGCGGCGCGTGGAACTCGATCTCCTGGTAGAAGGGCAGCTTCTGCCGCGTGTTGCGGATGTGCCCCTTCTCCATGTCCGCCGACTTGAAGCGGAACCCGAGCTGCCCGAAGGCGTCCAGGATCGCCTGCTGAGCCGGCAGCGGGTGGATGTCCACCGGGTCGAGGTCGGTCGAGTCCAGCGCCCGCGCGATCGCCAGCTCGGTGGTCACCCCTATCTGCATGCCGCGCAGCTGCTGCCCCAGGAACGTGGTGATCGGCGTCTCCCACGGCACCTCGAGGCTGAAGGGCACCACATGCGACTCCCCCTCGTGCAGGGTGAGCTCCCCACCGAGCCGCTGGGTGCCGAACTCGATGTTCTGATGCGCCTCCCCGTCGTTCGTCTCCACCTCGACCCGGGCCTGGAGCCCCACCGACAGGGACTGAATCTCCTGAGCGACCGAGCCACCTTCTATCCGCACCTCGCCCTGCACCACACCACCGGGCACGGCGTGCGGCTCGTGCAGCACCGTGTCGACCGAGGCGCCGCCCATCCCCATGCTCGCGAACAGCTTCTTGAAGCCCATCCCCTTGTCCTCCCCTTTCGGCTTCCCCAAGGGGGAAGCATGAACGGTTCTTGTACGCTCGGACGGCATGATCGCAGGCCGAGACCGCAAGCCCAGCACGACCAGCGGTGATGCGCACCTACCCCGAGCCTTCTTCGACCGTCCTGTCCTGGATGTCGCCCCCGACCTTCTCGGATGCGTCCTGGTACGCACGACGACGGAGGGCCGCATGCGGTTGCGCATCACGGAGGTCGAGGCGTACGCGGGCGAGGCCGACCCCGGCTCCCACGCCTACCGCGGCAGGACCGAACGCAATGCTTCGATGTTCGGTCCGCCTGGTCACGCATACGTCTACTTCATCTACGGCATGTGGTTCAGCCTCAACCTGGTCTGCGGTCCTGAGGGGCAGGCGAGCGGTGTACTGATCCGCGCCGGCGAGGTGCTGGAGGGAGCGGAGCTGGCGCGGCAGCGCCGCCCCAAGGCCCGCCGAGACCTGGAACTGGCCAAGGGCCCGGCCCGCCTGGCCACCGCGCTCGCCGTGGACCGAGAGCTGAACGGCACCGACGTCTGCTCTCACGACGACTCCGCCCCGCTGAGTATCCTCGCAGGTGAGGACGTGGACCCCAGGGCCGTGAAGAGCGGTCCGCGGACCGGCGTCGGCGGCGACGGCTCCCATTACCCCTGGCGCTTCTGGCTCGTCGACGACCCGACGGTGAGCCCGTACCGGCCGCACAAGCCCCGGAACCGTCGGCCTTCGCTTGACGCAAGCCGACCCACCGCCTAACGTTGGACGAGTCGCTGGAAACGGGACGGCTTGCCACGGGCCTGAAGGCCCAGTGAGAGCGGCCCCCGGAAGCGAACATCACTACCTACGACGTACCCCAGAATCGGGGTCACTTTCGGTACGCCGAAAACTGACTCCGAGGACTCGATTAGGAGTCTCCGGGGAAACGCGCTAACGTAGTGGACACCGAAAGGGCAAACGTCCGGAGAAGCCGGTGAGACGGTTTCGAAGGAAGCGTCCGTTCCTTGAGAACTCAACAGCGTGCCAAAAGTCAACGCCAGATATGTTGATACCCCGGCCTGTCGGACAG